>CAYSMJ010000001.1:0-19910 GCA_964432075.1 uncultured Caulobacterales bacterium
GTTGCTTGGCCGTGCGATAGCCGGTTTGCCGGAAAATGTCACGGGCCCGCCGCGCGCGTCGCAGAAACTTCACCTGCAGAAAAAGCCGTTGAGACCCCCTATCGGGCTTCGTTGGAATATTTGCGAAACTCAAGCCGCGCCACGGCCCGGCGATGCACCTCATCGGGCCCATCGGCCAGCCGGAGGGTCCGCAACATCGCATAGGCACGCGCCAGCCCCGGGTCCTCACTGACCCCGGCGCCGCCAAAGGCCTGTATCGCGTCATCAATGATGCGCAGGGCCATATTGGGCGCCACCACCTTGATCATGGCGATTTCCGCCTGGGCGGCCTTGTTCCCAACCGTGTCCATCATCCAGGCGGCCTTGAGGGTAAGGAGCCGCGCCATTTCGATATCAGTCCGCGCCTCGGCGACGCGTTCTTCCCAGACCGAATGCTTGTAGATCGGTTTGCCAAAAGCCTCGCGTGTCAGAAGCCGCTTGACCATCTTCTCCAGCGCCACTTCCGCCGCCCCGATGGTCCGCATGCAATGGTGGATACGGCCGGGACCAAGACGACCCTGGGCAATTTCAAAGCCACGCCCCGCCCCGAGGATGATATTTTCCTTCGGTACACGAACATTATCAAGATTGATCTCCATATGCCCATGGGGTGCATCGTCATAACCAAAAACAGGAAGATGGCGAATGATGTCAATACCCGGCGCATCGGCCGGAACAAGGATCATGGTTTGCTGCCGGTGTCGCTCCGCATCCGGGTCTGTCTTGCCCATGACAATATAGACTGCACACCGCGGATCCCCGGCGCCGGAAGACCACCATTTGCGGCCATTGATCACATAGTCTTCGCCATCACGGTCTATTCGGGTCTCAATATTTGTTGCGTCGGATGAAGCGACCTGGGGTTCGGTCATCAGGAAAGCAGACCGGATTTCACCCTCGAGAAGCGGCGTGAGCCAGCGCGCCTTTTGGCCGGGCGATCCGTACTGGGAGAGCACCTCCATATTACCGGTATCGGGCGCATTACAGTTGAACACTTCCGGCGCAATATGACAGCGGCCGGTCAACTCGGCAATCGGCGCATAATCGGCGTTGGACAGGCCCGGCCCATAGGCCGGATCCGGATGAAACAGGTTCCACAGACCTTCGGCCTTCGCCTTTGCCTTGAGGTCTTCAATCACCGGCGGAATTTTCCAGCGCCCCTCCGGCCCGAAGCCCGCCAGCTGTTCTTCATAGACTTTCGCCCCGGGAAAGACATGCGCGTCCATAAACGCTGCGACACGCTTGAGAGTGTCTTCACACCGGTCCGAATAAGCAAAATCCATAGGGGTAATCCTTTGCAGTCTGGCAGAGCATGGCAATGACCATGCCTCCGGCAGAATAGATAAAAGCCACAGCTTTCAGGAAATTTCACCCCCAGAAACGGCGCGCGACGACAAACTGGTCGCGGATCTTGAAACTTACCAACCGCTTGTTCCCGGGGCGCCTTTGATCGGGCCTTTGATGTGATGGGTCACCCATCCGGCATAAACGCCGCCGGGCTGCGGGGTGGCTTTTTCATCGCCGACAAAGCAGGCATCGACCCTGGCGCAATAAAACCCGAACCAGCCGGCGATTTGTTCAAAACCGATCCCGAGATCATCGAACGGGTCAGGATAGGCAAAGGCGGCGTTTCGGGCTGAATGCACAGAACCGACAATATCGTAATAGACTGCCGCGCCTTTCCATTCGCATACAGATATTTGACTTGTTGGCTTGAGCGTTTCCGTGCAAACATCTTCTGGCGGGAAATAATAAACCGGTGCACCAGCGGTCTCGCACACGCGCAGGACGCGCGAGGAACGGGCAAGATCACGCCCATCCAAGACCACCCGGCATTCAAGCGGGCCTGTGCCAAAATCTACCGTGCGAATTTCAGGTGGGCGCGGATAATCCCAGACCGACTCCTCACCAGGACCTGCCGGTTCGGGTGCGGGCTTTTGTCCGCCAGACCAGCTGTCGCGATGGGCACGGACCTCAGCCAAAAGAGCATTTTTATCGGGAAGTCCGGCCATCAGTTCTGATAGACAATGTCAAAACCACCATAGACAATCCGTTTGCCGTCAAACGGCATGGGATTATTTTCTGAGCTGAACCTCGGATCAGTCTGCATCTTTTCCCAGGCTGCATCCCGGGTCGTCTTATCGGGCCAGACAACCCATGAGAAGGTGACCGTTTCATCTTCCTTACACTGAACAGCAAGCGGAAAGGACGTGACCTTCCCTTCCGGAATGTCACTGCCCCAGCAATCGGTAACATTCAACGCGCCAAACTCCCGTAAAACATCCCCAAACTGTTTCGCATGGGCGATGAAGGCATCGCGATTTGCTATTGGCACCGCGGCCAGAAATCCATCAACATAAGCCATCTTAATCGTCCTTTATCCAGCCAATCTATCTTATTTTCGTCGCGCGCGGAAGAAGTCGCGCAGCATTTCGCCCGCTTCCTCGGCAAACGGCCCTTTGGTTACCTCAGGACGCCAGTGGCATGTAGGCTGATCGAAAAATTCCGGCCCATGCCAGACGGCACCACCCTTTGGGTCCGGAGCGGCAATTACCAGCCGGGCAATCCGGGCGTGGGAGATGGCGCCAGCACACATGACGCAGGGCTCGAGTGTCACATAAAGGCTCGCCCCCGGCAGCCGGTAATTGCCAACCGCCAGCGCAGCGGCACGCAGGGCCCGGATTTCGGCATGACCGGTCGGGTCGTGCGCTCCGATGGTGGCATTGCCCGCGCTCGCGATCACGCTTCCCTCCCGGCTGATAACCACCGCGCCAACGGGAACCTCCTCGTCGGCCGCCGCTGCTTGCGCAGCGTTCAGGGCCATGTCCATATAATGCGCATCGTCCATGCTTCCCTATCGCGTGCGCCCGGCGAAAATGCTAGGGAACGGCAATGGAAAACAATCATATTGACGGCACTACTGACGGCGAACGCATTGCCAAATATCTGGCCCGTGCCGGCATTGCCTCGCGCCGGGAGGCCGAGCGGCTGATCGAGCAGGGTATCGTCACCGTCGATGGTGAAGTCCTGACAACGCCGGCTTTCAAAGTGACGGAGGCCATGGAAATCAGGGTGGATGGCGTCCGGGTCGGCAAAAAGCAACCGCCGCGTCTTTGGCGTTACCACAAGCCGGACGGTCTGGTGACCACCCATAAAGATCCGCAAGGGCGGCGCACCGTCTTTGAGGCGCTGGAGGGCCGCCTGCCCCGCGTCATCTCCGTCGGCCGGCTCGACCTGACGACCGAAGGCCTGTTGCTTCTCACCAATGATGGCACGCTTGCGCGCCGGTTGGAGCTCCCGACTACCGGTTGGATCCGGCGTTATCGGGTGCGGGCCTATGGCCGGGTCAGTCAGGATGATCTCGATGCATTGCAGAACGGCGTGCGCGTCGATGGCATTGACTATGGCCCGATCCGCGCGAGCGTGGATAGCGTTCAGGGTGGAAACAGCTGGATCAGCCTTTCGATCCGTGAAGGCAAGAATCGGGAAGTGCGCAATATCATGCGCCACCTTGCTCTGCAGGTGAACCGTCTCATCCGCACCGCCTATGGCCCGTTTCAACTTGGCAAACTGCCAAAGGACGGCCACGAAGAGGTCACGCCAAAACAACTCAAAGACCAGCTTGGCAGGAAAATCAGCGAAGAAATCGGACTGGTTTGACCCTGCGCAACCATGAAAGGCACGCGATGGCGGACATTATCAATCTGCGCCGCGAGCGGAAAAAGCGCAAACAAACCGAAAAAGACCGGAAAGCGGAAGAAAACCGGGGACGCCACGGGCGCTGCCGTGCGGAAAAGGACGAGAGCAAACGAGCGCAGAAAATCCAGAAGGCCCATATAGACGGGCACAAGCTTGATGATCCGGCGTAAACGCGCCCTGCCTGACATTTTTTGTAGCGCACGGGTTGCGCTTCTGTCATAAAACGTATATACATTGTCGTGTCATCGTATAGTGCCCCATGGAACGGACCCGGCCTTGCCCAAAGATTCTGAACAAAGCGACGAGAAGACCGTCAAAAAGAAAAATAAAAAAGACAGTCAGCTTGTTATTCGGATCAATGGGATAGATCGGGACCGTTTCATCGCCCTTTGCGATGACCTTGACACGAGCGCGGCACGCGAAATTCGCGGTTTTATCAAACAGTTCCTCAGGGAGCATGAAACCGGGTCTTGAGCAGAGCGCTAAGCCACGAACAAAGAAAGGAATTCTCATGGCGAAGAAAAAAGTTACGAACCTCAAAAAAGAAATCAAGAGCCGGAAAAAGCGGATTTCCCGGCAGGAAGCCAAGCTGAAAAAAGCGCAAAAGGCCCTGAAAAAAGCCGCCTGAGGCTCATCGGTTTGAACGAAGCCCCGCGCGGTAATAGCCGCAGCGGGGCTTTTTTATTGATGCAGATGATCAATCAATCACAGTATCGGGCGGGACAATACGCGAAACAGGGCCGCTTTTCGGAAACGGCGCTGTAAGCCAACGGCGGACCGTCTTCCATCCGCCGCCGAGGAGCACCATTGAGCCCCCAAGGATCAGGAGAGTGAGCCCGGCCGTCCACATACCGTCGATGCCGCTCTCGCGCAGCAATGCACCGACAGCCAGCATTGCCGACAATAGTCCCGCCACAAGCAGGGCCCGTCGATTGATCAGGAGCGAGACAATCGCAAAGGTAAACACGATCATCAACGTCACGATTGCCGCACCAGGACCTGAGGCTGCCTCCCGGGTCCCGCCAATCGTCAGCTGGATTACAGAATAAAAAATCAGGGGCGCTGCGAAAAAGTGCAGCCAGAACCCATTGTCGGAAATTCGCGTTCGCCGTTCCGGGTCCCGCGCATCAAAATAAACCCCCAGCAGGAACAAAAACAGACCAGCGCCAAGAACAAACCACCACAGCTTGCTCAGGAAGAAATCGGTTTCGAAAAAAATCACCAGGGCAATAACAAAGCCGGCAAAGAAGGCGCCGGATGAACCCATGGCGAAGGGCAGTTTCATGCGTGCATAGTAAAAAAGGGATGCAATCAGGCCAGCCGCCGCCGCGATAAGCGGGAACGCCTTTGCCTGACGCGAGATATCAGTAATATTGTCCCCAATCTCCCCGAAAAAGGCCCCGTAAAACGCCGATGTCGAGGCCAGCACAAAGCCAACAAATGATACCAGAATGATGATTGATGGCAAAAATAAACGGCGCGATCGGAAGATCTCGCCAATCCCCCACATGATCGCCGCGTCAATGGCGTAAACAATGCCGCCAAGGAGCAAGCCGCGCCGGATCGTCCCTGGAATTCCCTCATCGTCAAATTCAAGACCCGACAATTGGGCAATCGACAGCGTCGAAAAAATGGCGAGGCCTGTCGCAAGCAGGGAAAGACCGATCGCGATAAAAATGTCATTGAAATTTCGGATAAACCGAAGCTGCTCTTCGCCTGGCTCTTCCCGTTCGCTACGGCGGTCTTCCATATCCACACTGTAACTCATGGCAGGCCGGGCGATTCCGCCATCGGTATCAAATCTAATTCTGTCGTTCCGCGTCATGGTGCCCCTCTGTTTCGGCTGCACTGTCACTTTGGCCTTGCCAGACAGTAATCAGCCAGACGCGAAACACCATCCCCCTCGCGCCGGGGCGAGCGAATTTTGCGACTATAGACGCCGAATTCTGCCCCTTATCGACCCGATTTTTTGCGCTCTTCCTTGAGAATTTGCGAAATATAACCCTCGATATCGGGTTTGCCCTCAATCTGACCGGCAAGTCGGGTGCGGATATGGTGGGGCAATTGATCGGGCGGGATCTCGCCCGCGCTGTCAATCGTCTGACGGATCAATTCGCGGATCGCGGCATCGCGATCCGGGGTCCATGCAGATTTTTCCGTCATAGCAGTCTCCCTGAGCTAATTCACCATAGCGCTGGCCGGCGGCGCATCGTCAAGCCGCGGGCGGAACGGCGGCCGGGCGATTGACAGGCCGTTGATCATTAGCCCGGCCTCATCGGCCGAAACGACAAGCGTTGTCCCGTCATGAATTTCCCCGGCGAGAATCCGATCTGCCAGCGGGTCCTGAAGATGTTTCTGGATCGCGCGTTTGAGCGGTCTTGCGCCATAGACCGGGTCATACCCGGCGTCGCCAAGCCAGTTGCGGGCTTTGTCGTCAAGCCCCAGCGTGATCTTGCGATCATCAAGGAGGGTCTGCAGCCGCGCCACCTGGATATTGACAATCGCATCCATCTGGGCGCGAGCCAGCCGGTGAAACAGAATGATCTCGTCGAGGCGATTGAGAAATTCCGGGCGGAAACTGGCCTGAACGGCCGCCATCACCTGTGGCCGGACAGCCTCTGTCGGCTCGCCCTCTACCTGGCCTGCAAGGTGCTCCGAACCCAGATTTGAGGTCAGGATAATCAGCGTGTTGCGGAAGTCGACCGTCCGCCCCTGTCCATCGGTCAGACGGCCATCATCCAGCACCTGGAGCAGTACATTGAAGACATCCGGGTGCGCCTTTTCAACCTCATCAAACAGGATAACCTGATAAGGACGACGGCGAACCGTTTCCGTCAGTACACCGCCCTCCTCATAACCAACATATCCCGGCGGCGCCCCGATCAGACGGGCGACCGAGTGCTTCTCCATAAATTCCGACATGTCGATCCGCGCAATGGCGGCTTCATCATCGAACAGGAATTCAGCCAAAGCCTTGGTAAGCTCGGTTTTGCCGACCCCGGTCGGGCCGAGGAAAAGAAACGAACCCATCGGGCGGTTCGGATCCTGCAGCCCGGCGCGCGCCCGGCGCACCGCCGCAGATACCGCCCCCACCGCCTCGGCCTGGCCAACTACACGGTTCTGTAAGGCGCTCTCCATCGCCAGCAGCTTTTCGCGCTCGCCCTCAAGCATCTTGTCCACGGGGATACCCGTCCAACGCGAAACCACGCTGGCAATCGCTTCCGGGTCGACCACTTCCTGGACAAGGTCACCTTTTTCTCCCATACCTTCTTTTTCCGCAAGCGCAGCTTCCAGCTTGGGAATTTCGCCATATTTCAGTTCCGAAGCCCGGCCGAGATCACCCCGCCGCTCCGCATCCAACAGCGCCTGACGGGACTGATCAAGCAATTCCTTCAGCTTGGTCGCAGAGGCGAGACTTTCCTTTTCCGCCTGCCAACGCGCTGTCAATTCTGCTGACTGATCTTCCAGATCGGCAAGCTCTTTTTCAAGCGCTTCAAGACGATCTTTTGAAGCATTATCGGTTTCCTTGTTCAGCGCTTCACGTTCGATCTTCAACTGGATAATCCGGCGGTCAAGCTCGTCGAGTGACTCAGGTTTGGAATCGACCGTCATCCGCAATCGTGACGCTGCCTCATCAACAAGATCGATGGCCTTGTCAGGGAGAAAGCGATCTGTGATGTAGCGATTTGACAATGTTGCCGCTGCAACAATTGCACTATCGGAAACACGCACACCGTGGTGCATTTCGTATTTTTCCTTCAGACCACGAAGGATCGATACTGTATCCTCAACAGTGGGCTCATCGACAAATACGGCCTGGAAACGCCTTGCCAGCGCTGCGTCTTTCTCGACATATTTTCGGTATTCATTGAGTGTTGTCGCGCCGATACAGTGGAGTTCGCCACGCGACAGGGCGGGCTTCAACAGATTTGATGCATCCATTGCGCCGTCACTTTTTCCGGCGCCCACAATTGTATGCATCTCATCGATAAAAAGCACAATCTCACCTTCTGCAGACTGAACTTCCTGGAGAACCGCCTTGAGACGTTCTTCAAATTCACCGCGATATTTTGCGCCCGCGATCAGCGCACCCATATCAAGTGCCAGAAGTTTTTTGTCACGCAGGCTTTCCGGCACATCGCCATTGACAATTCGCAGCGCCATGCCTTCGGCAATCGCCGTTTTGCCGACACCGGGCTCACCAATCAAAACCGGATTGTTCTTTGTACGACGAGACAAGACCTGCATGGTGCGACGGATTTCCTCATCGCGCCCAATAACCGGATCGAGCTTTCCCTTGCGCGCGTCTTCGGTCAGATCGCGTGCATATTTTGACAGCGCATCATAGCTCTGTTCAGCACTGGCGCTGTCAGCCGTGCGTCCTTTGCGGATTTCGTTAATAGCCTGATTAAGCTGAACAGCGGTAAGACCTGCACTTTTCAATATAGCATGACTCTCGGTACCACTTTCAATTGTCAGTGCCAGGAGGAGCCGCTCGACAGTAACAAACTGGTCACCGGCTTTTTTGGCGAGGTCTTCTGCGCTTGTGAGTATTTTTCCAAGGGGCGCACTCAGATACATCTGCCCGCCGCCGCCTTCAACACTGGGCAGCCGCGCAACTGCGTCATCGACCTGCTGCAACGCCACCTCAGGCCGGGCGCCAGCAGCGCGCATCAGATTTGCCGCAAGCCCCTCTTCATCATCAAGGAGCGCCTTGAGCACATGTTCGGGGGTAAACTGCTGATGATTTTCCCGCAAGGCTATGGCTTGCGCGGCCTGAATCATCCCGCGTGAACGGTCTGTAAATTTCTCGAATTGCATCGGTGTGACCTCCATTGAGCATCAACAAATAGCAAAATCCCGTAACGGCGATCTTGCATTGAGTGATATGGGGAGGCGAACACGCTGTTCAAGAATGTCGCATCGGTTTCGACCATCATCGAGCGGGTCAAAGATATGGCAAGTCCGGGAAATACCGAGCGATCTGGCCGAAACAATCTTAGAAGATGTCTCCGGACCGTCCACGCATCACTACACGGTTTCGACCTCTTCGGCATCAACGGCTTTTTTACGACGTGTGCGGCGGGCCGGTTTTTTCATAGCTTCATCTGCCTCTGACGAAGCATCGCTTGTTTCGCCATCATCACATTTGTCAGCGGCCTCGCCAGTCTCACCTGCACTCTTTACATCGTCGGAAGGCTCATCCTGACGCGGGCGCCGCCGGCGTGCACGCGGACGGCTTTGCGTTGCCTCGGCATCATCGGATTCGAACCGGGCATTGTTATCGTCTGTTTCACCTGACTTCTGGCCCTGATCAGAATCCGCGTTATTCTCATTCTGATCGAGATCGGGCTGATCACCGTTCCCCACTTCGGCATGCCCATTTGCAGCAGGCTGATTATTGGATGGCGGTTGCATTGCCTTGATCAGGCGAAAATAATGCTCGGCATGCTGGAGATAATTCTCCGCTTTTACGCGATCGCCAGCCGACGCCGCATCGCGCGCAAGATTCTGATATTTGTCGAAAATTTGATTTGCCGTGCCGCGAATCCGAACATCCGGACCGTTTGAATCATAAGCCCGATTGATGTTCGAACCCTGTCTGCGACGCTGATTACGCCCTCGTTTCATGATTACTCCATCATGCATGAAAAGGCATGATATCGACCATGCCTGTTTTACCTTACGGAAAGCTATGGCGCTCATGCGCCATTTGTGTGAACCCGATGATTCTTCCCAATTTCCTCGGTTCTATGACCCAGCCGCAGCGGGGAACCCTGAACGAAAATTATGTGAAGGGTTAGCAAGCGCACCAGCCATGCGCTTTTTCAACTAACATACATACCTTTACGCAGGTTTCAAATATTTTTTTATGACCTTTTCACGTCTGCCCGGTCGATCACGATTGCCCGCGGTGTCCCTGTCAGATCAGGCTGCACCGAAGCCCTCGCCGTGGGAAAAAATCTGGCCGCCATATTTTGCAAAGACCCGATAGCATGGTCACCCGCCTCAACGATCAGCAGACCATCATCACAAAGCAGCCTCTGGGCTGCCCGGAATACTTTCTCCGTGTCCGCAAGACCGTTCTGCCCGCTATAAAGCGCGCACGCGGGCTCATGGTCACGCACATCGGGTGGCAAACGCGGGCGATCCGAAAACGGAATGTAAGGGGGATTGCTTACAATAACGTCAAAGGGCGACTCAATTGTGCACAGAGCATCCGCCCAATCCGCCACCACTATGGCCGAACGCTCAGCAAACCCGAGACGGCGAAGATTACAACGCGCCATGGAGGCCGCCCTCGGACACCGATCAACACCAATACCAAAAGCCGTCGTGAATTCTGAAAGGAACGCCGCCACAAGGCAGCCGGTTCCCGTGCCGAGATCAAGGATCCGGCTTGTCTGTGAGCGACGTGATAAACCCGCCTCAATCAGGGCTTCGCTGTCGCCCCGCGGAATAAGCACGTCCGGCGAAACCGAAAAGGCGAGACCCCAGAACTCCTTGCGCCCGGTGAGATAGGCAACCGGTTCGCCGGTTTTACGCCGCGCCACAAGCTCAAGAAAGTTGTCGCGCTTTTGCGCCGGAAGCACTGACGGCTCGCGTGCAATAAGATCACCATCCCCAAGACCGGACGCGTGTTTCATCAGGACCCGGGCATCAAGTATCGCGGTTTCACAGGCCTTGAACTCATGGTGCGCCCAGCGCAAAAGCCCGCCAATGGTAACCGGTGGGCTATCCTTACTCATCGCCATCCTGGAATGCCGCCAGACGGTCCTGCCTGTCCTGCACCATAAGTGCCTCAATCACCTCTCCAAGAGCGTCACCAGCAATGATCTCGTCAAGTTTGTACAAGGTCAGATTAATCCGATGATCGGTTACACGACTCTGCGAATAATTATAAGTTCGTATACGTTCCGACCGATCACCGGATCCAACCATGCCTTTTCGGACCTCTGCCCTTTCTGCATCCGCCCGGGCACGCTCCAGATCATACAATCGGGCACGAAGAACTTTCATGGCCTTTGCCCGGTTCTTATGCTGTGATTTTTCATCCTGCTGGCTGACAACAACGCCTGTCGGAATGTGGGTTATTCGGACTGCGGAGTCTGTTGTATTGACTGACTGACCGCCCGGGCCTGAAGCACGAAAGATATCAACACGCAAATCGGCTTCCTTGAGATCGATATCGACCTCTTCCGGCTCCGGGAGGACGGCCACGGTTGCCGCAGAAGTATGCACCCGCCCTTGCGTTTCAGTTGCCGGAACCCGTTGCACCCGGTGCACGCCGGCCTCAAACTTCAATTGCGCAAAAACGCCGGTGCCGCTGATCGACGCCTGGATTTCGCGATATCCTCCGATTTCGGCTTCAGACATGGAGAGCACTTCGACTTTCCAGCCCTCAAGCTGGGCAAAACGCTGATACATGCGAAACAGATCGCCTGCAAAAAGCGCGGCTTCGTCGCCGCCGGTTCCCGCCCGGATTTCGAGGATCACCGATGAATTGTCGGCTTTATCTGTAGGCAGAAGAAGGAGCTGCAACTCATGCTCAAGCCCGGGCGCGCGTTTGCGTTCGGCCTCAAGTTCTTCCCGAGCCATTGCGGCCATCTCCGGGTCATCGGAGGCGGCAAGCTCTTCAAGATCACGGATCTGCCGGCGAGCGTCGGTAAGGGCACGCGCCTTTTCGGCAATCACTTTCAATTCACCATGTTCTTTAGACAACCGCACGATCTCATCGGGCACTGTTGCTTTGGCCATCTCTGCTTCAAGCGACGCAAAGCGCCCCAGAAGGCTGTCGATTTTTTTCTGGTCGATCAACCGGTTGCTCTTTCAGTCGGATACAAAAAGGGCGTGCTCAGAAAACACGCCCATTTGCTATAAGGTGATTTTGTTATTCTGCGGCAACTGTTTGCGCACGATCATCGGCCGCATTCTGCGCCTCAATCTCGGCAGCTTTCTTTTCGACAAGCTCGACAAGGTGGTCAACCATCTTGTCATTCGACATTTTATGATCGGGCTCGCCGGCGAGATAGACCATGCCATGATCATTACCGCCCCCGGTGAAGCCGATATCGGTCTCCCGCGCCTCGCCCGGCCCGTTTACCACACAGCCAATAATCGACAGCGTCATTGGCGTGGTCACATGCGCCAGCCGTTCTTCGATTTTTTCAACCGTATCAATCACATTGAAGCCCTGCCGCGCGCAGGACGGGCACGAAATCACATTGACCCCGCGATGGCGGAGATTGAGCGATTTAAGGATATCGAAGCCGACTTTAATCTCTTCAATCGGATCGGCTGACAGGGATACACGGATCGTGTCGCCGATACCGGCCCACAGAAGCGAGCCCATCCCGATCGCCGATTTGATTGATCCGATCCGCTGACCCCCGGCTTCGGTAACGCCAAGATGGAGCGGACAATCAATCGCCTCGGCAAGCGCATGATAGGCCGCGACGGTGAGGAACACATCCGAGGCTTTTACCGATATCTTGAATTCGTGAAAATCATTGTCCTGAAGGATCCGGGCGTGGTCGAGTGCACTTTCGACCATCGCCTCCGGGCAGGGCTCGCCATATTTTTCCAAGAGGTGCTTTTCAAGCGAACCGCCATTGACGCCAATCCGCATGGAACAGCCATGGTCACGCGCGGCCCTGATGACCTCTTTGACCCGTTCTTCCGAACCAATATTGCCCGGATTGATGCGCAAACAGGCCGCACCGGCCTCAGCGGCCTCAATCCCGCGCTTGTAGTGGAAGTGAATGTCGGCCACGATCGGAACCGGCGAATGTCGGCAAATCTCTTTCATGGCGGTTGTGGAGTCCACGTCCGGGCAGGACACGCGCACAATATCAGCGCCGGCCTCGGCCACCTCATTGATTTGCCGAATGGTCGCCTGAGCGTCCGATGTCAGCGTATTTGTCATGGTCTGAACAGCAATAGGCGCGTCGCCGCCAACCGGTACCGAGCCGACCATGATCTTGCGGCTTTTGCGCCGGTCAATATCGCGCCAGGGCCTTACTGACATATCGTGTCCCCATCATTTCTGCATGCGTGTCACGTCAAATCACCTTGTCCGGCATGGGTGTAAAGTCAAGGCCCCCCGAAACACACCTGGTTGAGATTGGCACGCGCAAGCCGGCGGCGGGTCATGCCGGTCGGTTAAACCGGAAAATATGCACCTGGTCATAAGTAGGACGGGCGATTTCGTCCACGGTGCGCGGGCGGAAACGCCAGCGCTTGATCGCATAAAGGGCAGCCCGCTCAAAACATTCATCGCTTGATGACAGCACCCGTGCCCCGGCCACACGACCGTCACCTGTGATATTGAAACTGATCTCAACGGTTTCAACCGGATCGGCATTCGCCTCGCAGAAGCGCGGGTAAATCGGCGTGATCGTTTCAATCAGGGCTGCTGGAATATCGCTGCCGTCGGGACTCGAGGTCGGATCAGCCTTAGCATCCAACACGGCCTCGCTCTTTTGCGCGACGGGGGTGGCTGGAAACCCCTCCGGCCGGGGTTCGGAGGGCATGACCGGATCGCGCGGCGCAACCACTTGCCAGGCGCACCAGAATATAAACACCAGCACGGCCAGAACCACGAGCAGCGACATATCCTTTTTTTCAAGGTCCTCGCGCTGTTCGGCCGTCTCGAATCCCTTGGCATCGACCGGACCAGGCTTCTCAAGCCCAACGTCTTCGCGAAAACGGCTGACGATCGGCCCCGGTTCAAGCCCCAGAAACTCAGCATAGGTTTTCACAAACCCTGAGACATAGGCCCGAGGTGGCAACAGCGACAGGTCGCCTGTTTCAATACCTCGCAAATGCTCAATCTTGATGTGGGTGCGTTCCGAGACCGTCTCAAGCGGCATTCCCTTCTGCTCGCGGACCCCATTGAGGTAGCTGCCAGCTGTGTCAAAACCGGTATGAGCTGCAAAGTCGGAGCGCTTTGCCCGCGCGTCGGATATGTTCAGGATATTTGCCGGCTCGTTGGTCATGCCATGTCTCTAAGCTGAGTCTTGCAGCCGGGCCATATCGCCCATGTCCACATCATCGACCGAAAAGAAAACGATCGGCCCATCGCCATACACCACTTGGTGCATCGCAGCACAGTATCCTAGCCGCCTGAGCCTCGCTTGGCGAGCCTTGCCACCGAGATTGTGCGGTTAATTACGCGGCCACCAACTGCCACTTCAAAATCTTACGCCAAACCGGTTTGCGCAAGGTTAAAAAAGTTTTGCCGCTGGCATCGGTCTTGCTGGTTCACTTGGACCACCCGCAACAATTGCCGCAATTATATGCCAATTAAACGACCCGCCCTACCCCAATTAGACAGGCCTGACCATGACAGCGCTGCATCGTCGCCCTGTTTGAAGGCGATTGGCGAAACCGCACCAGCACCGGTTTCAGCCCGAATCGCGCAGTGGCGGCACGCCGCCGGGCTGTCTGTGGAGGCCCTGTCAAACCGGACCAAGATCAAGCGTCATTACATAGAAGCTCTGGAAGCGGGCGATTTCAGCATGCTCCCGCCGGTCGCTTTTGCCGCCGGTTATGTAAAAATCATTGCCCAGAACTTTGGCCAGGATGGCGACCAGCTGAGTCGCGACTTTCGTCGTGAGGCCGTTGGCACCTCTCGCGCACCGGCACTGGCTGTCTTGACCAAGGCCGAAACGACCCGAAAAGCCGCACAAAACCCGCGGACCGCCGGACAGTCCGTTTCCGCGATGGCTTTGGGCGGCTTCGGGATCGTCGCAGCTGGCGCTTTGTGGGGATTTTTCAGTCTTGTGCAAATGACGTCGCCTTCGCCGCACATCGAGACACCGGCGCCAAGCCAACCCAGCCCGGCAAAAACCGGTCCTCAACCGGTCGCCGTTGCAAAAGCGGAAAACCAGGTCGCGCCATCCGGCCTGGTTCATCCGTCGTCAACACGCAGGGCAGACGACAGGAAAGACGGTATCGCTCAAACGCCCCTTGATCCAGTTCAATCCATTGCCAACACCGCTGACATGCCCGCCACCCGCCACGAACCCATTGCGAGGGCCCGCACGCCAGATGACGACGCCCAAAACGGGACCAACCTCCCGGAGAACCTTGCCCCAGCCAAGGCTACCGCGGGGCCGGCAGGTCAGGGAACTGCTGAACCGGTAAAATCCATTACCGAACCGCGAAAAAAACCAGCACCTGCAGAGAAGACAATTCTCGCGCAGAAATCCCTGGCGCTGTCTGCCGCTCCAGACAAGGAAACAATGGTTTCGCCACAGGCACAGGGTGACGAAGCGCCGGCCCCGCGTGGCGAGCGAGAGACGATCGCAACCCAACCGCCTTCCCATGCGCCCAAAAAACAGCCTTCGGAGCTTTCCGCCCCCTTTGTCTCGCCGCCTTCAGAACCACAATCAGCCTCGCCCACCCACCTGACCGCGGCACCCCTGGTCAGTATTATCAGAGGGCCTACAAAAACCCTGCCAACAGATCGCTCCCTGAACCGTCTCACCGGCCTTTCCCAAGCCGTAAAAGAACCGAGCCTGGCTGATGATGCACAAAATGCCATCGCCGGCCATGATGAGCAATGGGGCGATAATCCGGACCTCATAAGCACCCCATCCTCAGCTGCCCCGGAAAAATCCCCGGCAAACCCCAATGGAAATGACACACTGCCCCCACCGCAAAAACCTGTAACACCGATCATACAGCCGGCAACCCTTTCAGAAAGGTTCAGTCCGGACTATCCGGCCCGGTGTGAACGCAGAGCAAGATCACGTGAAACCGTCACTATACGATTCACCCTTTCCGAATTCGGCACGGTTCAAAATGCCCGAATTTCAGAAACAACCAATCGCTGTTTCACCGAGGCAGCATTAGATGCCGTTCGTCAGTGGCGTTATAACCCGCGGCTGAAGGACGGAAAACCCGTTCAATCGACAGAAAAGTCCGTGTCAATACGGTTTGATCAGCGCAGATAATTCTGCGCCTAGGTTTCCCCACCCGAAGAACTGTCATCGTGTTGGAGGGCCACATCGCTGACAACGCCGGGATAACTCGGCAAACCCTGCTCTTCAATATAGCCTTCGAGGTCGTCGCGCAGCGTATCGCAATTCGCGCCAAGCCGAGGCTGGAGCCATGCCGACAGGGCCGAAAAATCGATGGCGCGGACAAGCCGGCGCAAGGGGCCGACGGTTGGCGCCGCGACGGAGATGGTTTTAAACCCAAGGCCGATCAGCGCGACCCCCATCACCGGGTCAGACACCTGCTCGCCGCAATAGCTGATAGGCACACCGAGTTCTTTTGATCGTTCGACGACTGTGTGCATGAAACGCAGAAAGCCGGGGTTTAACGGGTCATACCGTTTACTGACAGAAGGGGTATCACGATCGGCGGCAAAATAAAACTGGGCAAGGTCATTTCCGCCAACAGACAAGAAGTCCACCTTTGCGGCAAGATGATCGATCTCGAATGCCGAAGCCGGCGTTTCGATCATGACACCGATCTGGATGATTTCCGGCAATTCACGTTCACGTTTACGGCACCAGGCAAGCTCACGCTTCAAAAGGTCGCGGGCAATATCAATTTCCGACGCGAGCGTGACCATCGGAAACATGACTCGCAATTCGCGCCCGGCAGTGGCCAATAACAAAGCCCGCAATTGCGGCCGCAAAAGACCCGGCCGGTCCAGCGCCATCCGCAGACCACGCCAGCCCATGGCAGGATTGCTCTCAGGCGTACGCTCCATATACTCAGCGCGTTTGTCACCACCCAGATCCGCAGTACGGAAAATAACCGGTTTTGCACCCGCATAATCCATCACCTCGCGATAAAGCGCTTCCTGCTTGTCCACACTCGGCAACTGACTTCCGATCAGGAATTGCAATTCGGTCCGGAAAAGGCCGATCCCTGCAGCCCCTGTCGCTGCAAGATGCGGGAGATCAAGAACAAGGCCGGCATTCATCAGGACATCGATCTGGACCCCATCTTTTGTTTCACTGGGCAGGTTTCGCTCTTTTGCGTAGCTTTCCTGCTCCTCAGATTGCAGATCACGCTTTGCCCGATAGGAAGCTTCAATATCTGATGTCGGACGAATATGCAGCTCGCCGCGGGCGCCATCAATGATTGCAGTGTCGCCTTCTTCAACCCGCTCGAACGCACCTGGCAGTCCGCAGACCATTGCAATCCCAAGGGCCCGGGCAACGATGGCAACATGCGATGTGCCGGACGCATCTGAAAGGACGAGGCCAATGAGCTTGCCGCGGTCATACTCCAACAGCTCCGCAGGCCCCATAACCTTTGCGAAAAGGACAGCGTTTTCGGGAATCGGCCTCGGCGTGTCGGGGCTTTCGCCCGCCAGAAGGCGCAGAAGACGGTTTGCAAGATCGTCGAGATCATGGAGCCGTTCGCGGAGATAGGAATCGCGCGAGCGCATCATCCGGCTGCGGTTTTCAGACTTTACCTGAACAACTGCAGCCTCGGCGCTGAGGCCCGAGAAAACTGCGGCCCGCAGCCGCTCTTTCCAGCCACGATCATAGGCAAACAGCCGATAGGTCTCCAGTACGTCCCGCGACACATCATCAATATCATCTGCCTCAAGAAGCTTGTCGACCGACTTGCGCAGGGCATCAAGCCCCTCTTCGAGGCGCTTTGCTTCCGCGGCCGGATTTTCAGCAAACACACGATGCCGCGGAACCGGGGCTTCGTGCAAAGCCGCGACGCCGATTGCAATACCTGGAACAACACCGGAACCGGTCAGAAATTCTGGCCGATGAACAACCTCCTCGACCTCCGCAGTATCTTCCCGGTCAAGGAGTTCACCGGAAGCGGCAATTTCAGCGAGCAGGGTGGCAACCGCCTGCGCCGCGCTTACTTCGTCATCGCCATAGCGGCGTGAGGAAACGTTTTGGATAACCAAAACGCCAATCACCTGCCCCGACCGGATCAGCGGTACACCGAGGAATGATTTTAGAGGATCTTCGCCCGTTTCCGGCCGATAGAAGAATGCCGGGTGCTCCTGCGCATTTTCGGTAACCAGCGGGCGCTGACTTGATGCCACGAGGCCGACAAGCCCCTGTCCCCAGCCAAGCCTTGTTGTATGGACCGCTTCACGGTTGAGGCCAGCGGTTGCATAAAGCTCAAGCTGATCACCCGGTCGGCGCAGATAGATTGAACAGACATCCGCAACCACATGGCTCGCAATGATTGTGGTCAGATGATCAAGTCGTTGCTGTGCACTTGCTTCCAGTGCAACAACGTCATGCATCTGCTTTAGCAGAACATTGATTCCGCGCTCGGTATGGCCGCCATGGGCCGGGCGTGTCTTTTCAATCGTCATCAGTTTTACCGCACCAGCTCAGGCTGTTGCGGGGTGTTCCTTATCAAGACCGTAGGCTGAATGGAGAGCCCTTATGGCAAGTTCGGTATATTCTGAGTCGATCAATACACTGATTTTGATTTCGGATGTGGAAATATTCTGAATATTGATACCTCGATCCGCAAGGGTTTTGAACATGATCGAAGCAACGCCGGCATGGCTTTTCATGCCAAGACCAATGACCGAAACCTTGGCGACACTGGCATCCGTGATCAGATCGTCAAAGCCGATCTCTTCGCGATGTTGAAGGAGTGTTTCGGCCGCCCTTTCCATTTCTGACTGGTTCATTGTGAAAGATATATTGGCCCGATCGCTGCTGCGCGACGGACTCTGCACGATCATATCGACATTTATATTGGCCTCGGCGAGCAATATAAATATCCGTGCTGCCCGGCCCGGTTCATTCGGGACCGCAATCAGGCTGATTTTCGCCTCATCATGTGAGGGCGTGATACCGCTGACGATTTGCTGTTCCATGACCTCATCCTCACCACAAATGATTGTTCCGCTAAAAGGGGCGGCAATATCCGTCTCCGGATCGCTAAAGCTTGAAAGGACCCGCAAGCGCACCTGATGGGCCATCGCGAGTTCGACCGAACGGGTTTGCAGCACTTTGGCACCAACCGACGCCATCTCAAGCATTTCTTCATAGCTCAGCCGATTCAGCCGCCGCGCCTGTTTTTCAATGCGCGGATCTGTCGTGTAGACACCGTCCACATCCGTATAAATATCACATCGCTCGGCATTGACTGCCGCGGCCAGCGCAACGGCGGTCGTATCGGAGCCACCGCGACCGAGAGTCGAGATTCTGCCCGAGGGCGCGATTCCCTGAAAACCGGCCACGACCGCAATTTCACCGCCATCAATGGCTGGCCCGAGCGCGGTTTCAGGAACGGCAGTGATCCGCGCCTTGCCATGCGCTGCGTCGGTTTCGATCGGAAGCTGCCAGCCCTGCCATGATCGGGCCCGATAGCCAAGGTTCTGCAAAACGAGCGCGAGCAGTCCGGACGTGACCTGCTCGCCGCTCGAAATTACCGCGTCGGCCTCTATATTCCGCGTATCAAGCGCCGGTGCCGGCGCTCCGGCATCCGCGCAATAGCCGACCAGTCTGTTGGTCTGACCGGCCATGGCCGACACGGTCACCACAACAGAATGGCCAGCATCCACCTCACGGCGAACAAATCGCGCAACATTGCGGATCCGGTCCATGTCTGCGACGGACGTGCCGCCAAATTTCATCACAATACGGGCCATTGTCCTGACGAGTGATCCTACTCTCAACAAAGGGTGCGACAGCCTGAAGGGCCCTGTGAATGAACCTGACGGGGGTTGCCGCGCGTACCTGTGGTCAATCTGCAACGAGTTCCCTGTTTAAGACGTCGTCAGGCCCCGCACAAGCGCCGGGCTTCGCAAATATCAGGTACAAAACAGCACCGCTTTAACCAGGAGGCCACTGCCATGGCGATGTCAGCCACCGCAACCGCCGGACAAACCACCATAGACGACGATGAAATCGAGAAATTCAGCGCAATTGCTGCAGAATGGTGGGACCCGGCTGGCAAATTCAAGCCACTGCATAAATTTAATCCGACCCGTCTCGGATTTATCCGTGACACGGCGGTCCGCCATTTCAACCATGACGACGAAGCCGACACACCCCTCGATGGGCTGCGTCTGCTTGATGTTGGATGCGGCGGCGGGCTTGTCTGCGAGGGGCTGGGTCTCGAAGAACCCGGCAATCTGGTTGGCCATGCGGATCAGCTTGTCATGCGACATCGTGGGCTCCGGTCTCGATCCGAGAGGGGTGGGCATAAAG
>CAYSMJ010000001.1:19920-42323 GCA_964432075.1 uncultured Caulobacterales bacterium
GAGCCGATGGCACGCCTCGGCGCCCGGGTGACCGGAATTGACGCGGCTGAACGCAATATCAAGACAGCCATGACCCATGCGGCACAGTCGGGGCTTGCGATCGATTACCGGACAAGCACAGTGGAAGACCTTGCCGCGGCGGGCACACAACCCTTTGACATTGTTTTGAATCTTGAGGTGGTCGAACATGTGGCGCGTGTTGATCTCTTCCTCGAGACATCAGCAGCCCTTGTCAAACCGGGTGGTCTGATGATCCTCGCGACAATCAACCGGACCGTGAAAGCCCTCGCCCTTGCCAAGGTCGGCGCCGAATATATCCTTCGCTGGCTGCCCATGGGCACCCACGATCCCCGCAAATTTGTAACGCCAAAAGAGGCCGCTTCAGCTCTCGAAACGGCAGGCTTGATAGAGGCCAAGAAAACCGGTGTCAGCTATAATCCACTTACAGATAAATGGTCTCTCACCCGGGATATGGCGGTGAATTACATGCTGGTGTTCAAAAAACCTGAAGCATAAGACGCATAAATGTTCGGCCACGACCTGACACACGATTTGAAATTCCTAGTGATTTCAATCAGAGTCAAGACTGCATTACCTTTTTGTTGAATCAAAAACGCAGTCTAGAGTCTTGAGTTGTCGCGCGTTCGAAATCAAGTCGATGGATGGGGGCCATCGACGATCACACCTTTTGTGAACGCGCTCTAGATATTTCAGGGGTCGCGCGCTGCATATATGCCGGGGTGCGAGCGCCGGTAGCGTATCGAGGTTCCGTTTGATCCGATGATCCGATCCGTGACGATGGATTACAGACGTTTGGTCACATCTCCGCGGTCGTCGTGGTATTTTGAATTTCAGAAAACGTCCACAACACAAGACGGGTCAGGACATCATCGCTGGCACGGTCAAACCCGGCCATGATCAGGTCAGGATCGTCTTCGTCGATTGGCTCACGCGTATCAAAACCCTCGGCAGCCACAAGACGGCCATTCTTGTCCATCAGTCTTCCGTAGACATCAATCTCGACCAACGGATTGCCATTGTCATAAACGGTGTTGAACGCCCGGATGTCTGTTTTCAGCGTATAATCACCAACCGGAACCGCGGTAAAATCACCAACGCTCTGGATACCATCGGTATTTTCAAAACTCCGTATGAGGGCGCGTTGGAACAGCACCGGCAGGCGATCAGCCCATTCCAGACCGGCATAAAATTCGTACCGGTTGGGACTACGGCTCAAAGGTATTTTGACGGAATTGAGAAGCTGATTGCTGGTCGAATCGGCAATGATCAGATGCCAGTCCACGGATTGATCAGGGATTGGGTCCGACCCACCATCAAAGGATGGAGCGCCAAGAACATAGCGCGGCGCGGCGGGGGCTGTTTTGGGCAATACGGACACGCAACCGCAAACACCCGCAAAAAGGAAAAGGGCCGCCATCGGTCGGACCCCGCCAAAGTGTCTGGAGTAAATGCTCACCTTCCGGCCTCATATTCAGGAACGGCTTCACCAAGAAGGTACCCTCTCGGATCACGTTCCAGCTGTTTCAGAAAATTGTCCATCGTCCGGATCAGCCGGCGCGCTTCCGTGACCGCAGGGCCGACCTGCTGCAGGCCATTATTGGTAAATGAACGCAGGCTCTCCCGGTTTTCATCAACAATCGCATTCAGATTTTCGACCAGATCACGCGCATTGGCGGCAACAGTTTCGACATTGGCAAGTGCACGTTGCGCTTCGCCGGTGGCAAGGCCATCCAGATCTTTCAGCAGTCGATCCAGATCGTCCGAAGCCCTGGCCAGATCTTCTGTAAGCTGCGCACCATTTGCAAGGATAAGCGCGATATCTTCGCTTGAATCAGCAACCGTTGCCGACACCGTCTCAATACTTTTCAGGGTTGACGAAATATTATCAATATTTTCCGGAGACAGCACCTTGTTGATGGCATTGACGATATTTTCGCTGCCCTGCAAGAGAAGCCCGATGTCCGAAGGCTGCGCCTGAATGACCGGAATACCCGACACCGTATTCTCAAGCGGTTCGGCGGCTGGCGAGCCTCCCTCAAACTGGATCACAGCAAGCCCGGTAAACCCCACAATCTCAAGTCGCGCAATCGTGTCGGTCTTGACCGGCGTATTCGGATCAACCCGGACCAACGCCTCAACCTTGGCTTGCTCATTAAGATCAAGCTTGGCAACCTCACCAACCTGGATGCCCGCAAAACGGACCTGGCCGCCAACCGTCAGACCTGAAACCTGCTCTGTAAAGACAATCTTGTACTCATCATATTCAGTCTGCCCCGACCCAAAATACAGTATCGTGAGAAACAGCGCGGCGATGGCGATTAATACCACCGTACCAACCAGTATATATCGGCCCTGGGTTTCCATACGCTACCTCAAAAACTTTCCATTCGCCCGCACCAAGCCATAGTTACGCGTCTATCCGTGTCGTCTCTATCTCTTTTTCACCCGTTCCCCGGGCCGCGCGCCCGCGTGGCCCCGAGAAATAGCGCTGGATCCAGTCATGATCCATGGCCTGCACCTGTTCAAGCGGCCCCACGGCAATCACCTTCATGTCGGCAAGCACCGCAACCCGGTCACAGGCCGCATTCAGACTGTCCTGATCATGTGTTACCATAAATACCGTTAACCCTAAGGATTCCTTGAGATTAACGATCAATTCATCGAATTTTGTTGCGCCGATCGGATCAAGCCCCGCCGTTGGTTCGTCAAGAAAAAGAATTTCCGGGTCCAGCGCCAGAGCACGCGCAAGTCCGGCGCGTTTTTTCATGCCGCCGGACAACTCAGACGGGTATTTTGCACCCGCATCCTCAGGAAGTCCGGCCAGGGATATTTTCAGCGCCGCAATATCTTCGGCAAGCGCACGAGGCATTTTGAAATGGGCACGCAAGGGCGTCATCACATTTTCAGCCACCGTCATGGACGAAAATAACGCCCCGCCCTGAAACAAGACCCCCCAACGACGCTCAATATCCGCCCGTTCAGCGTCACTTGCGCGATAAAAATCATAGCCGAAAATTCGGACCGTGCCTTTACTTGGTCTCTTCAATCCGATGATTGCACGCATCAATACCGATTTGCCGGTTCCCGACCCACCGACGACCCCGATGATTTCGCCTTTATGAACGTCAAGATCGAGATTGTCATGCACAACGAAATCGCCAAAACGCGTTTGCAATCCACGGACTTCAATGATGTTTTCGGGCATATCTTTCCCATTACCGTTTGTGGTCATCTAAAAATCGATCTCCAGATAGAACATCGCGAAAAACGCATCGATTACGATTACCAGAAACAGGGCCTGTACAACCGATAATGTCGTATGCTGACCGAGTGACTCCGCACTCCCCTCTACCTCCATACCCTGAAAACAGCCAATAACGGCGATAACAAATGCAAAGAACGGCGCCTTGATCAGCCCTGCCCACATATTATTGATTGCGACCATTTCCTGTGTACGGGCAACAAAATAAGCAAGCGAAATATCCATGGTGGCAAGCGCGACGAGGGCACCGCCGATCATGCCAAGAACAGCCGCAAAAAAGGCGAGGATCGGCAAAATCAGAACCAGTGCAAAGACCCGTGGGATTATCAGCACCTCAACGGGGTCCAGTCCAAGTACCCGTAAGGCGTCGATTTCTTCACGGATTTTCATTGATCCAATTTGCGCCGTAAACGAACTGCCTGACCGGCCCGCCGTAAGAATTGCCGCAATGAGAACACCAAATTCCCGCAAGACACCAATACCGACCATTTCGACGACAAAAATCTGGGCGTTGAACTGGGCGAGGATCTTGGCTCCCATGAATGCCACGACTGCACCGACAAGAAAGGACATCAATCCAATAATCGGCATTGCATTGAGGCCGGTTTCCTCCATGTGGTGAACCATGGGCGTGACCCGCAACCGCGATGGGTTGACCAGAACACGCGCCGACTTCGACAGGGTTTCGCCGATGAAATTTAACAGCTCACCGGAATTTTCGACGAAATCATAACCGCTCTTTCCCACTTCCCGGATGAAAAACATCAAGGTGCCGTAAGCCCCCAGCGGCGGGCGGGAAATCTCACAGGGCTCAAGATGGTCCACGACCTGACGCAACAATCGCTCATGTTTTTCCTGAGCGCCAACAATAGAGGAACGATGGGTGCGCCCTTCACAGGTCTGAAACGTCCGCTGGATCATCATCGCACCGGAGGTATCAAGATGGGAGACCCGGTCCATCTCGATGATGAGTTCTTGGTTCAGCGTCTTTTCGGCATAGGCGCGCAGATCGGAATCGACACCGGCGAGGTTTGGCACCCGCCAATCGCCGACCGGCCGCAGGACAAGCCGGTCCTCGGCCAACTCCGTTTCAAACCAGGCGCGTTGCGCCTGTTCTTCCGGTACGCGTGACCGGCCCGGTCTATCGGCAATGGCGCCGGCGGACGCCTCATTCATGCCCATCGCGGTATCCTTTCCAGCCCACACAGCCATATCCGGCATCACACATCAAAACCCGACCCCTTGATCGGACTTCCCAATGGTTCCGCCACAATACACGCATGATCAGACAATAGGGGTTAATCATAAA
This sequence comes from uncultured Caulobacterales bacterium, assembly GCA_964432075.1. Lineage (GTDB taxonomy): Bacteria > Pseudomonadota > Alphaproteobacteria > Caulobacterales > Parvularculaceae > CALLPQ01. Next base: position 24,513 of record CAYSMJ010000001.1, read on the forward strand.
TTGACCATAAACAGCGGAGATCCTCGACACAGACCCGGTTTAACACCTGACCGCCCTGAAGGTTTTTTGCCGCGGGCCGGGAATTGCATGGCGGACAGGGTAAGGCCTGTGTAAACTCTTCGCCACAACCGAGCGGGAATCACGTCAATAATATGTGGGCGTTTCAGGCTTTGGGGATGGTACAGGCGATATGATGGTACAGGCGATATAAAGCGGCGCAGGCCGATTTGATTATGGTGGTTTCTATTCAGTTCCGTTGGCTTTCATCGCTGCCGCTTCTGGGCGTCACGTTTCTGCTTATTCTCATTGCCCTCAATGCTCTTGTCGGCGCGCAATCGCTTAATGCGCCAATGCGCGAAACCCTGTTCGATTATTTCCAGAGGCTCAAGCCCGCGCCTGTCAGTGCGCATTCGCCAATCCATGTGATTTTTATCGACCGCGAGAGCATCAAGGCGGTAGGCCCCTGGCCATGGCCCCGGACCCTGATCGCAGAGCTAACCGACGAGGCCGTCAATGCCGGTGCCCGCGGGGTTCTGATTGCCGAACCCATGGACGAACCGGATCCGCTTTCGCCGGAAACGATTGGAGAGTTCTGGTTGAAAGGCGCCCAGGATGAGGCGCTCGCCGAACAATTGGCGCTGCTGCCCCGCACCAATGATGTTCTGGCGAAATCACTCGCGCGTGTTCCCTCGGCGGTCGGTATCGCGGCCGGCGATTTCGGTGGAATCGGCTTGCTGGACGAAAACCGCGCCGACACTGAACAGGGGCGTGGCCTGATCACGCTGGAACAGGATGTGCGTTATCTTGCGCTGCCCAGCGCTCGCGCAGCCTACCCGCTCAATAGCGCCCTCAGCGCGGCAACAACACCGGCCGTCCTTGCCCAGCCGGCAGACCGTTCAGGCGTTGTTCGCCGGACGCCGGTGTTCTGGGCCCTCGAAGAAACGCCGCGCCCTGCCCTTGCCGTGGAGGCCGCCCGCCTCGCCACCGAAAGACCGACGCTCACCCTATCGCTGGACCGGGCATCGGTCAGCGCGGTTGGCAAACCGCCTGCGTCGATGAAAATTGGCGATCGCACGCTGGCGCTGGATGATGAGGCAACACTGCGTCATTATTTTCCCCGCCGATCCAGCGTCAGCACCACAAGCGCGGCCAGCCTGCTGGCCGGAACAGCATCAAGCGCGCCTTTCAAAGATGCGGTCGTGATTATTGGGCGCGACAAGGAGATGGGCCCCGCGGTGAGCCCCCCCGGCGCCGAGCTGGCACCCGCAATGCTTCATGCCATGGTGGCAGATCAGATTATAAAGGGACACGAACTGCGCCGACCGACCTGGATTGGGTATATCGAAGCACTAGCCGTCATGGTGCTTGGCGCCGGCGCCATTATGGCGGCCCAACGGCTGCAGTTCTGGCAAGCCGTCGCCTTCGCTGGTCTTGGCGCAATTGCGCTGCTTGTGGTTTCGCTGATCCTGTTTGCTACAAATGCCCTTTTGTTCAATCCGCTCCTGCCCGGTCTTGCCATGTTCGTAGGCGCACTCTCGGTTGCGGGCGGAAAATCCGTCGGTACTGTTCTTTTTGACGATAATGTCCGTTCGAGCTTTCGTGGCCTGCTGCCGGAAAACGCGATGCGCGCCATGCGCAACAAGCGTGACCAGAGCCTCCTGACGGGTACCCGCCGAAAGACGACAGTATTGGCGTGCGAATTGAGATTGACCGATGATGACCTTGCTTCGCTTGATCAGAGCCCGGAAGTTGTCAGCGAAATCATGGCAGCTGCAAGCCACAGCCTGAAAAACACGATTGTGAATATTGGCGGAACTGTTGACCAGGCTGAGGGTGGGCGCGTTTTTGCGTATTTCAATGTCCCTCTGGAGACGGCCGATCATGTGGAAAAAGCCTGTGCTGCGGCGCTTGCCATGATCGAAAGTATGGACCGCACGAACTCGGAGCTTTCAAATTCACGAAAAACGCAGAACATCCAGGTCCATCTCGCGATCGGAATTTCAACCGGCTACTGCTATGTCGGCCCAATGGGTCACGGACGAACGAACCGGTATTCCGCTATCGGAACACCGGTCGATCTTGCCGGGTTTCTGCGACGACAGTCAGAATTTTATGGTCCCGCAATAATCTGTGACGACCAGGTCTATCGCGACTGTCATCACAAGTTCGCTTTTCTCGAACTGGACCGGCTGGCGACCGCCTTTAGCGAACGACCTCTCAATATCCATGCCCTGATCGGAAATCCATTCATTAAATCAAGCAAGAGTTTTCGCGACCTTGATGCAAGCCATCGCGCCATGTTGCAAGCCTACCGGTCCGGCAATGCTGAAGAAGCGACCCGCCATCTTGAAATTGTTCGAAAGTTTCCGGCCGCGAGGATTGCGCTATATGATGTTTATACTGACCGTATCGCCGTTCTTCGCAAGGCCCCGAAGGCAGCTCCCGCCGATGGTGTCCATCAGCCGGCGCTGTAATGCCGAGAATGATGATCGCGAGCGCCAGGAATTAAACCCGTGTGGTCTGTAGACATCAATCGACGTCGTTACCGTACCCAAAAACCTTTTGTCATCTCTCGTGGTGAAAAGTCCGCGGCCGAGCAGATTGAAGTCACGATCACGGATGGCACCTTGCGCGGCAGAGGCGCCTGTGTTCCCTACCGGCATTACGGCGAAACCCTTGCCTCTGTTGAAAACCAGATTTCCAATCTTCGTTTGGAAGGAATAGGAAGCCTGACGCCAGAGACCCTGAAGACCCGCTTGTCGCCCGGTGCGGCACGCAATGCTATCGATGCAGCCCTTTGGGACTTTCAGGCACAGAAGACCGGTAAATCCGTTCACGAACTGCTTGGTATCGCGGCACCTGAGCCAATGCCAAGCGCTATCACGATTTCTGCCGGTTCTCCCGACGCCATGGCACTGGAGGCGAAGCGGCGAAAGGCCTTTCCCATCCTGAAGGTCAAGCTCGCCGGAGATAGTAATGATGGTGCGCGTCTTGATGGCGTGCATGCTGCGCACCCGCAAGCACAGCTGATTGCCGACGCCAATGAATGCCTCGACCCTTGCCACCTTGAACAGCTTTGCGATCTTGAAAGCTGGGCGGCCGTTTCTATTGTCGAACAACCGGTGTCCGCAGGCGAGGATTCGGCTCTTGCCGGCTTTGCATTTCGCGAAAAGCTGTGTGCAGATGAAAGTTTTCATAATGATGCAGGGCGCCTGAGCGATATTGAATCGGTTTATGGCTGGGTTAATGTCAAACTTGACAAGACCGGCGGCCTTACCGCTGCCTATGCCCTGATACGGCAAATCCGCCAGCAGACAAACCTGAAAATCATGATTGGTTGCATGCTTGGTTCCTCCCTGGCAATGGCACCGGCATTCCTGTTAAGTCCCCTTGCTGACTTGATTGACCTCGATGGGCCCCTGCTGCTTGCGGAGGATGACCCAGACGGGTTTCAGTATGAAAACGCCGTTATGGCGCCGGCCGCCCTTTGGGGCGTACCAAGATGAGGGAACAGTCAGCCATCAATCAATGAGTGGTTTCCCGCTCCAGACCCGCCACAAAAGCGCCGAAAGGAAAACGCCAATAGCGCCCATTGTTGCCATCAAAAGATAGGCCGGCAAGGCGCCGCCGCTGGAAAATACAGGCCCCGAAACAAGTGTTGCAAGGCCAGTCATGGCACCAACACCTGCTGTTGAGAACAAGACCATGCCAGTGTTGGTGAGCCTTGCCGGAATTGCCCGGTCAACAAACTCAACGGCACCAAGATACGCGGCACCAAACGTTAAGGCATGGAGTGTCTGGATCAAGAACAGAGAAGGCAATGGGGGCTCCGAGGCTGTCAGCACCCATCGCAATGTCGCGGCACCAGCACCAAGACCCATTAACAGCGCGGGGGAAAGCCGCGTTGTAAAGTGCCGGGCGACGGTAAGCAATCCGATTTCAGCAACCACCCCCGTCGCCCAAAGCCACCCAATCGTCCCCGGCGCATATCCAAGATCAGACCAATGCAACACCGAATAGGTGTAATAGACCGCATGCGCCCCTTGTGTCAGACCGGCCGCAGACAGGGCCAGAAGAAAGACCGGGTTACGGAGCAATGCAAGCCCTTTCTGACCGGACGGTCGCTGGTCTGACATTGTCGTTGCAAAGGATATCTGCGGTGCAAGCAACGCCGCACCAAGCGCCAGCCCTGCTGTCACAGCGAGGATCCCACCCACATGGGCGAGCCCAACTGACGTCAGAAGCGCGCCCCCGACAATATTTGAAACCAGAAAAGCAACTGAGCCGGCCGCTCGCACCCGGCCATAATCAAGCTGCCCGGCCCGGTCAGCACGCAAGACAAGACTGTCAGAAAGCGGAACAAGAAGTCCGAAACACCAGATCAGTACCGCAGCCGCAATCGCAATCAATATCTGGCTTTGCGCCAGAACAAGGAGTTGCCCGGCGATACAGAACAGAGCTGATATCAAAATCAGGGCCAGCTTTTTGTTCTGCAGACGATCCACCCGCAAAGCGATAAGAGGGGCAGTGATGAGCCTTGCCACGAGGGCAACCCCATTGATCAATCCGATTTGCGAAGGCTCAAACCCCTTGATAACCAGCCAACCAGAGAAGAAGGGAAGCAAAATCCCGAGAAACAGAAAATGGCTTGTGTAAAGCGCTGAAAACCGGACACGAGCACCGGGCCGAAGCCCCCCACTCCCATCAACCATAGGCGCCATAATAATGAGAAATGCCGACCCCGATCTCTCGGATCAGATCAGCAATTTTCGCAACCGGCTCGCGAATTGATTCCTGCACGTCAGGATAGCCCCGGGTGGCGGCAAGATCAAGGGTTGTCCCTTCCTTGATCGCGCCCAACGCCGCCACTTCAGGCCGTCTGACCGGAAAGATATCATTGATCCGTGCAGAAACACCGTCCAGATCAAGGTCCAATGCCTGACCAAGAAGATCAGGAAGCCGAATATCATGACGACCTGAAAACGGTGGGAGCTCGGTTATCAGAAGCAGGGCGTGAATAATCAGTGCCTGACGAATTGCATGCAGAATATGAAGGTCTTTCCGTTCCTCCCGCCGTACGGTGCTACGCTCGGGTCCTTCGAGCAGGGTCAGCGCATCATCAAAGCTGCTAAGGTCACGGGCCACATGGTTGGCAAGGCGATGCAATGCCGAGAATGTTGGCCGTTCGGCCAGAACTTCAGCAATCTGATCGACACGGCGGCGGTCTTCAGGCGTTTTCGATACTGCGGCCCGCCGGCTCCAATAGGTCGGATTATACAAGGTCGCGTATGCCAGAAAGGCCGGAAGGCTTGTCAGATCCCGCGCGCAGGCTGCATAGGCAACCAGGGACATCATTCTTGGAGAGTTATTTGTAAACTGAACAAAACGTTCGGTTTCCTGCCGCACAGCAGCGCCAATTCCGCATGCCACATTTGCTGGAAGCGCCATCTGTTGCAGAATTGCATTATGGGGAATCGCCCTTAGCGCCCGCGGACGCATGTCAGCAACCCCGTTTTTCTGGCGCCGGGCCTTGCGGCTGCCAGTTTGAAAAAGGAAGCGGTGGGCAAATGCCGAGACAGCCTGATTATAGTCGGACCGTTCAAACAGACTTTCCTGCCAGGCTTTAATCCCGCGATACAGATCCCAGGAAAAATTTATATCGGTATAAAATTCATCCTTACCTGCATCATCCGGTGTTTTTTGAAAATGATCAAAAATACTCATCAGGGTAGAGAAGGCCAATTGTGGTGTCTGAAAATGCAAAAACCCCTCCCCACCCTGAAAACTTCCCTCCACATTGAGCGATAAGCCGGCTTCGGCATAGACCTGACGGGCCCAGGGCGTTATCAAATGATCAAAACGTTTTTGTATCGTCCCGGGCGCCGTACCCCGACCCAGACTTTCCCCATTTGTATTGAAGATCAGAACTTCTACATCAATTATCCCGCGAGCTTTCAACGCACGGGCCAGTAGAATATGCAATCGCTCGATCGCCATGTCGGCAGCGATCTGCCCCATAAACCGACCGCTGTCGGAAAACCCCAGCTGGATTGCAATTCGCCCGCGCGCCCGGATCGCATCGAGATAGGCCGGTTCGTCGAGCAGCCGCTCCATAAATCGCCCACCACGCTCCAACGCCGAGGGCGTTTCAAAAAGTGGAGAAATATCAAGACAGTCAGCAATCCCATAGCTTCGCGCCAGATAGACCGCTCCCATGACTGTTGCCGGCGATTCGCACTCGGCAATCAGAAAGCGGATTGGCATATCCGCATCAATATGCTTGAGCATCTGTGTACAGAGCATAAGCTGTCGCCGCGCTGTCGTCTGCTCAAGGAAGACGGCGGCAAAATTCACCTTTGAGGTCTCGGCGGTTTCGGCGAGCTCGGCAGCGCGTTGCAGGGCCGAGCGGCCCATGAAATCTCGCTCATCCTGTACACCGAAATCATGCCGCAGCGTTGAGCGAATCTGCGCAGCGTTTATCCGCAAATGGATGCGCGATTGCCCAAGCCCTACCGCTTTCATCTTAGCCCTGAGAAGACAAAGCGACCGAAGCAGCTTTTCGTTTCCCGCACTATTGATGATTTCCGTCAAAACCCGAACAACCCCGTCAAGACTGACGAGTTTTTCTGGGTCATCAGTCGTGAGAAGATTTGCTGCCTTGATGACCGTTTCCGTATCAGAAAGATCGCCGGCAAAAGCCTCAGCCTGACTAAGCGTGAGCGAATGCGCCCTTGCAAGCATCTTGCCGAGTTCAGACAGCCGGGCTTCGGCATGGTCCTGCGCCAATGTTTGGAGGGTCTTCGCATAGCTGGACAATTGCCGCGCCTTCTCGCGTAACCTGATCGTCAGGGTCTGCCCCCAATGAATGTCCGTACGCCCATCAAGATCATAGCCAACCCAGCTTGCAAGACTGATCGGTTGCGGCACAAGCCGGTGCCAATCATCCGGGAAGCGTTCTTTCGCTTTATCGAGAATGATTGCATTCAGGCGGTCCATGGCACCTGTCAGATTATCAATCACCGCACTGACGTCATCATGTTCGGCAAAAAGTGTCAGATCATCATCGGGACGATGCTGGATATTGGCAATATCGAGCCGAGCTTCTGGTCGCTCAACAACATCGCCAAATTGCTGGCGCAGGGCACGGTTCAAGGCAAAGGTGGGGTGACCGGTAAAAACGATCCCGGCGCGGGTTGGCTCGACCCGGGAGCGAAAAGCGTCAAAGCTGTCTTCCGGGGAAGCGACAATCGCTGTGTCCGGGCTCTTGGGCGGCGTGTGATTTCTTCGGAAGGCGCTAATCCGATCTTCAAGAGCCTTGTCGCTGATCGTTTTGGCAAGCGCGGCGAGGGCAGAAATGGATAATTGATCGTCTTCAAGCGCGATGGACAAGACATGGGCAAGACGTTGTACCGAGTTCGTCAGGGGTGTTTTGTGAATTTCCGCCGCAAACTCGGATAGCCGCTCACGGCACCACGCAAGAAGGGTCTCAGGAGCGTCCCCCGCCGGCATACCCTCAAGAACGGGATTGAGGCCCTCGACATTGTTGGTCATCGTCACTCCACACATTGTTCTATACTGCCGGGTAATTGATTTGGCACCCAAATGCAAAACGGGTGTTGCCAGCGGTCCGGCAACACCCGTTTCAATCAAGCAGAAAGTTGGCTAACGCATCTACAAGTCAATCGGAGCCAATGAAGATGCTCTTAGAGCGCGCTCACAAAAGGTGTGATCGTCGATGGTTCCCATCCACCGACTTGGGTTCGAACGCGCGACACCTCAAGACTCTAGACTGCGTTTTTGATTCAACAAAAAGGGTACGCAATCTAGCGGATCGACCCAGTCATTTGATATCGTGCCGTTGAAGGTTTAACGACCGCGATCTTACTTTAATGGCTGGATAAGTTGATCCATCAGAAAGTGGTACGAAAGGTCAGGTTCGTACCATCAGGAAATTTTCAAATTCGACGCCGCTGTTTTGCCGCGGTCCGTTGACAGCTCATATTCAATACGCTGACCATCATCAAGGCCGCGCAGCCCGGCCGCCTGCACAGCAGTGATGTGAACAAACACATCATCGCCTCCTTCGTCAGGGGCAATAAAACCATACCCTTTTGTTGTATTGAACCATTTTACCGTACCTGTCGCCATGACTGGGATCTCCTTAGGTTGGTTGGCGCCACCGCCCTACCGCCGTGGCGGGAAGGCAACCTGTTCTGGGATCTCATCCAATCTGGCCATAGGCTTAGTCGTCGAAATTGGCCAAAACAAAGTCGCGATGGGAAAATACAATAGCGTAGACAGGGTGGTCAAGCGGTCTTCATCGGGCTGCGACTTTTTCACATAAAATTGTCTGAAAATTCTTGTAGTCCCCAAAATGAGGGGACAAGATTCTGTTCGGTTCGGCAATTTTTGCTCTTCAGGCGTACTTCAGTTTTTATCGATCCTCAAACGGCCGCCCGCTTCATTTGATATCAGATTATCCTGAACCGTGACTTTCGCGTCCGTGGGATTGTAAAACAGGTTGCCTGATCGATGACGATTGACAATCCGATTCCCGGTAATGCGGAGTAGGCCAGGCTCCCCGCCCCGCGCGGCGCTGTAATTGACGATTGTGGCGTTTTCCACCGTTTCGCGTTGCAGGATGAAATTGTCCGTCAAGGTGGCCATGCCCCCGCGGGTGACATCAAGGGTATAACTTGTCCTCGCACCAGCATCGTCGAAATAGGAATTTCGCACTGCCGTAATCTGCGCGAGGCTTTTCACATGGTGGCCGATCTTTGTGCCAATAAATCGCGATCCGGAGACCAATAGCTGTTCTCCGCGGGAGACATAAATCGCATGGGAACGTCCATCACCAAACCCATTGTTCAGAAACGTCGAGTTTTTGATTTCGATCCGGCCGCTTTCGAGACCGGTTGCGAGAATGCCATCTTCATTCGTATCAAAAATGCAGTTGATCACATAAAGATTGCGCCCTTCGTGACGAATACCGGCGCCATTCAGGTCCGGAGAGGTGGCACCGCGAAAGGTAATGTTCTCCACCTGTAAGGAAATGTCCCCATTCGGAACAATCAAGCCTTTTGCAACCGGTTCCTTAGACTGAAAAACAACATGTCCCTCGCCGACAAGGCGCAGGGTTTTTCGAATCGTCAGATCCTGAAGATCGTAATGGCCGGCGGGGACGAGAACGATACCGCCATTCGATGCCTTGTCGATCGCATTGGCGAGCCAGCGACCGTTTTTCAACTGCTCGCCAAGATCGGGCTCGTCCGCCACGCGCCCGTCAAGACCTGCGGCCTGGGCGCTGGCCGCTGCGCAGGTGAGCGCTGGCATACCCCATCCCAGAACGGCAATCGAAAGCAAAGCGATGACTTGATAAAGCCTGAAAACCGGCACCGACTTTTCGCAATGTGGCATTTTTGCCCCCTTCTCGCAGTCCCTGACCATACCAAATCAAAAGGTGGCCGTCACCCAGCGGGAGGCGGACCAGTGATGCTCATTAACTCCCAGGGGTGCGAAGCTGACGTTTCGGACCCCTATGCATTTTTCTGATGGATCAACTTATCCAGCCATTTGAGTGAGATCGCGGTCATCATACGTTGAACGGTACGGACTCAAATGTCTGCGTCGATCCACTAGCCGCTCATGATCGACATTATTGCCGGGCCCATAATAACCGCGAACAGAACCGGGAGGAAGAAAACGATCATCGGCACGGTCAGTTTTGGCGGCAGGGCAGCAGCCTTTTTCTCGGCTTCCAGCATCCGCATTTCCCGGTTTTCATTTGCCATTACCCGCAGTGACTGACCAAGCGGTGTCCCATATTTCTCTGACTGGACAAGCGCCGTCGTAACCGCCTTGACCCCTTCAAGACCAGTTCGGGCGGCGAGATTGATATAGGCATGTTTGCGCTCGTTGAGATAAGAAAGCTCCGCCGTGGTCAGCGCCAGCTCTTCGCCAAGTTCCGGAGAACCCGGCCCGACCTCGACACTGACTTTCTGCAAAGCCGCTTCAATCGACATGCCCGATTCTACACAGATCAAAAGCAGGTCCAGCGCGTCAGGCCAGGCCAGTTGAATGGCCTGTTGACGCTTGGTTATCATATTCTTGACCCAGATGTTCGGAAGATAAAATCCAAGCCCAAACCCGCCTACGACCATCACCAGCTTCATGAAATTGCCAACATCCGCAACCTTCAGGACATAGACATAAAACCAGGTTGCCGCAGCGAGGATGAATGGCAAACCGAGCCGCGCGGTCATAAGGACAAAAACTGGCGCTTCGCGGCGCAAACCAGCCATGATCAGCTGCTTGCGGGCACTTTCAGCGTCAAAAACCTCAAGCAGTTTGAGCGTCTGTACAATGTTGCGAATCGGCCCGGTGGCTGTCTTCGATCGGATCGACGCCGTTTTCTTGCCGAGTGCCTCTCTCTGTTCCTTGCGGAGTTGCTCACGGTAGGCCCCGACCAGTTTCATCCGTGCCGCGATCTTATCCGTTGTAAAAAACGGCTCAAGAAGCGTAAACACCGCAGCGATAGAAGCCAGTGAGACCAGGGCAGAAATCTGGAACTGCCGGTCGGTAACAAGTAAAATGAAATCACCCATGGCTGTGCCTTACACCTTGATCGCAATCATCTTCCGCATGATGAAAATCCCGCACGCCATCCAGAACCCTGCACCAAGCAGAATAAAATTTCCATTCGTCGTGGTGACCAGCGGCAGGAGGTATTCAGGGGACGACATATGAACCGCGCCCGCAACAAGAAATGGCAAAGCACCGATGATATAGGCCGAAGCTTTGGCTTCGGAAGACAGCGCCTTGACCTTAGCTTCCATCGTTTTGCGTCCACGCAGAACAAGAGCCAAATTGCCAAGAGCTTCAGCAAGGTTACCCCCGGTCTTTTGCTGGATCATCAAAACGATCGCAAAGAAATTGACCTCCTGAATTGGCATTCTTTCGTACATCCGTGTAAGTGACTGCTCAAGGGACATACCGACTCTGGTTCCTTCTGTTAACAGATGGAACTCGGTTGCCACCGGCTCCGGAGACTCCGTCGCGATAATCTTCAGACATTCATTAACCGGCAGACCGGATTTCACACCGCGCACGATGACATCAATAGCATTTGAGAATTCGCCAATGAACTTTTTCTGGCGCCGTTTTGTCGCCATGCCAACGAACCAGCGTGGCAGACCGACAAGACCGATAAAACCCATCAGACCGGTAACCCACATTTTCTGGCCCGAAATCAGGCCGATTGCCAGTAAAACAAGGCAGGAAAAAAGAGAAGCGATATAAAATTGTTTTATCGTTATATCCATTCCGGACTGTTCAATTTTCTGGGGAAGGCTTGATTTCTTTTTCTTTTTTGTTTCTTTCTGATTATCGTCGATCTTCTTGAGTGTCTCGGTGAGCTTTTTCCGCCGATCCCTGGTAGCATCGGGATTTGCCGACGCTTTCCCGACACTGGCCGATGTTTTCACGCGCTGGTTCTGCAATCCGGATACGCGCTTTTTTGCCCGGTCTTTCTCTCCCGGCGTGATGACCAGTATAATCACCGCACCAACGGCGAGTGCAATCAGCCCCCCAACCAAAATCATCTGCGGATCCATGGATGTGGCCTCCTATTGTGCCGCAGAATCAAGCGCTTCAGCAAGATCAGCTTCGCGGCCATAATAGCGAGCCCGATCCCAAAAAGCCGGACGCGCAATGCCTGTCGACATATGTTTACCAATGATTTTTCCGTTTTCGTCTTCACCGCTCATATCGTAGACAAACAAATCCTGCGTGATAACCGTATCTCCCTCGGTGCCGAGTACTTCGGTAATATGGGTAATTCGGCGCGAACCATCACGCAGACGAGCAGCCTGAATGATAATATCAACAGAGCCAACAATCATTTCGCGAATGGTTTTGGAAGGCAGGTTGAAGCCCCCCATCGTGATCATTGATTCCAGACGTTGCAGCGCCTCACGTGGTGAGTTGGCGTGCAATGTACCCATGGATCCATCATGGCCGGTGTTCATGGCCTGCAGGAGGTCAAAGGCTTCAGACCCCCTGACCTCACCAACGATGATCCGTTCAGGGCGCATCCGCAGACAGTTCTTGACGAGATCGCGCATTGAAACCTCACCCTGGCCTTCAAGGTTGGGGGGGCGGGTCTCAAGACGCACAACATGCGGCTGCTGGAGCTGAAGTTCCGCGGCGTCCTCGCAGGTAATGACCCGTTCATCATGTTCGATAAAACTGGTCATACAATTAAGAAGCGTCGTCTTACCGGAACCAGTACCACCGGAGATCAGGGTATTGATGCGACACGCACCAACAATCTCGAGAACCTTCGCTCCTTCCGGTGAAATTGATCCGAAATTCACAAGGTCTGCAATCCGGAGTTTGTCTTTTTTGAATTTCCGAATTGTGAGCGCCGCGCCATCAATGGAGAGTGGTGGTGCAATCACGTTGACACGAGAGCCATCAAGAAGGCGCGCGTCACAGATCGGACTGGCTTCATCCACGCGTCGACCGACCTGACTAACAATCCGCTGGCAGATGTTCATCAGCTGGGCATTATCCCGGAAACGAACATTCGTAAGCTGAATCTTACCGCTTGTTTCAATAAATACCCGGCTCGCACCATTCACCATGATATCGGAGATGTCGTCACGTGCGAGCAACGGTTCAAGCGGGCCATAACCGAGAACATCGTTACAGATATCCTGGAGCAACGCTTCCTGCTCGGTGATGGACATCTGAACGTTTTTGATTGAGATAATCTCGTTGACAATATCCCGGATTTCTTCGGCGGCTGCCTCCGCATCAAGCTGGGCAAGCTGCGACAGATCGATTGTGTCGATCAGTGCATTGAAGATTGTTGTTTTTGTCTGGAAATAGGAATCCGAGTGGTTGCTGACATCAACCACCGCTGTCGAATCGGACTTACCCGGTAGCGGCGTCGACACCCGTGGCGGCACCTTTTCCGCGGCCGGTTTTGGAGCGGCCTTGGGTTTTGGTTCCGGCTTTGGCGGCGGTGGCGTCTTTGCTTCGGGCTTGGGACTTTCCGCTGCAGCTGACCTCTTTCCAAACATAAATAATTACTTCCGCTTGAACAGGCTCGTCAGACTAAACCGACTTGGCAAAGCCAGGGGCTCATTGCGTCCAAGGATCTTGCCGGCAAGCTCATTGAGCCCCTGAGCGACCTTCGACTTTTCGCCAACTTCCATCAAAGGCACGGCACTGGTCGCCGCGAGATTGAACAATTGTGGCTCCCAGCCAAGGATCAAAGACGGCTCAAGCTCGATATTCTCGACAAAATATTCAACCGGTACTGCCGAGTTTTTCGGATCGAACTGATTGTACACAAAATAGGGTTTGGAATCATTGGGACGTGACTGCCCAATAATCTCCATCAGATATTTCATGTTCCGGAAAGAAGCAAAATCCGGCGTTGCCGTTATGACAATTTCATCAGCACTTTGAAGGATTTTTTTCGACCATCCAGTCCAGTTATGCGGAACATCAATAACGACTGTCGGCGCACTTGACCTCACAACATCAATAACGGTTTCAAACGCCTCATCTTCGATTTCATAATCGCGATCAAGCATATTGGGCGCTGTAAACAGGCTTAACCGATCCGTGTGCTTTTGAAGAAGACGCTCCAGCAAAACATCGTCGAGGCGTTGCGGTGAAGTCAGCGCTTCAATCAGTCCCGATGTCGGTTCATGATCAAAATCAAGCGAAGCCGTACCAAATGGCAGGTCAAGGTCGAGAATGATGGTATCGCTCTCATATTCCTCGGCGAAACTCCAGCCTACATTGTGACAAATACTGGAAGAGCCAACCCCGCCGCGCGTACCGACAAAGGCGATTGTTTTGCCAATTGGCGGCGCCGATGGATCGACATACAGTTCGGAAATCGTCTTGATAATCTGCATGGGCGATTTTGGCCGGCAGATATACTCGCTAACGCCCTGCCTAATCAACTCACGATACAGACGAATATCATTAACGTTCCCGATAATGATGACCTTTGTCGATGGGTCACACACTTCTGCGAGCTGGCCCAGCTGCTGGATCAACTGCATGCCACTGGCAAGGGTTTCCAGAACAATGAGATTAGGTGTCGGACCAGATTGGTACAGATCTACTGCCTTTTCAACCCCGCCCATATGCATTGTAAAATGAGCTTTTGACAGACGCCGGTCAACGGCCGCCTTTTCAAGAATACTGCTATTGCGACTGGTCTCACAGAATGCGTGAATCGTGATACGCGGGACCGGACGATGGAATTTAGCGTCTTCTTCCTCCAGAATATCCATGTCATCACCGGCTTCTGATGACAATTCGGGTTCGATTTTTTCTGGGTCAAAATCTTGGGAAGAAGCAACCTTTCCCTTTTTTCTTTTCTCAATATCAGATTTGGCAACTTTCACAACATCAGTGCTGCCACTAGCTTTTGCATCATCTTCCTCGAAATTTTCATCGACTGAAAACTCCGCATCTGGTTCAAACTCGATATCAAGATCGTCATCGTCAACGCGATCAAAAGATGAGGTGGCAAAATTCACGTCACTTGAAAAGCTCGCCGAAACCGCCTCGGGCTTGCCGGCATTCACCTGTTCGGCCGCATCAAAATCAGCAAAAAGATCATCGCCGATTTCTTGCTTATGGGCAGACCCTGTTTTCTCGTGCTGCACATTGCCCGAAGGCATTTCGAGCACTTCAAAATCTTCATCACCGTCAAGATCGTTCAGGTCGCCAGTCTCGAAATCCCGGTCCGATACGAGGTCTTCCGGCAAGGTATCGAAGTCCTCTGCAAGAACCGCATCAAAGTCTTCGTCATCAAGGGCAGCAAGCTCTTCTTCGGTCAGTTCCTCATCGAACCAGTCTTCATCAAGGTCGTCTTCAAGAACTGTCAACTCTGTTGCATGACCACACGCTTCAGGCCCGCCATCTTTTCCCATAACAGCCGCCTCATTTGCCACGCCCTCGTCGATCTCAAGATCGAGTGGTTTTTTCATTGCGTTTTTCATCATGAACTCCTCGGCCCCAAAACAGTGAGACGTGCGCGCATAACGCTAATTGGAAACATTTGTATCGATCGTCTCATCGCGTTCACTGGCTGTCACTTCGCCTTCACGGAAAGATTCAACCGCACGTACCCGCGCCGGCGTATCCGATGGCGCTTCATCAGTCGGCGTTATAAGGTCCCTCGGATCAGCAATCATTGCTGCAAGGTTATTTTGATCCGCACAACCAAAGCTTTCGCTGGCGATATTTTTGTATCGGTTGCGCACCTCATTGCCCCAGGCACCACAGGGGCTGGCCGTCGCCACATAGCGTGTGAAGGAAACAACAAATTCTGCATCTGATCCGGCACCGGTGCGGTAGCTTGAACCGGTCATCGCTGCATAGGAAACACCAGCCTCATTAAGAGCCGAACGGACTTGAGCCGCAATGGACTGCTCGCCTACCCGATCTCCCGTTCCAGATGGCGCCGTTATTGTGACAGGGCCATAACCGATACGCAGATAGTTGTCGGCGAAAGACATCAGCCTGGCCTTGTCGATCATGCTTAGCTCTCCGCTCCCGGATGGATCAAGCGTCAGCGTGACAACTTGGCTGTCAACGGCTATCGGATGGCGCTCCGCAACAGAAATAGCTTCATTTGGCGAGTTCCAGGCCGCGCTGCATGCCGATAAGACCAATGGCAGAGCCAGAAGGGTAATCGTATTTGTAATTGCTTTTTTCATGACCTGTTTCCTTAGTCGAGAATGAACCCAAGGGGCCCCTTCAGGGATTTACCGTCGGTATTTGACCCTTTGAGGCCATAGGTGCTGGTTAACCGACCAAGCAGAATGGATTGAAGATCAGAAGCCGGAACAAAACCTTCGCTCGGATCAGTAAGCTCCGAAATGTGTGTACCTTTGACAAGGTAAGGCGTTACGATAATGACGAGTTCCGTCTGGTTGGTTTCGAATTCGCGACTACGGAACAATTGACCGAGCACCGGAACATCTTTGATACCTGGCGTTCCTTCAATGTTTGAGCGCATGTCTTCTTGCAGAAGACCCGCCATCATCAGGCTTCCGCCGCTTGGCAGTTCTACAGTTGTGTTTGCACGCCGGACCGAAAGACCAGGGATCTGAAGCGCTGTTCCGGTAACAAAGCCACCGTTTGCATCAGGGACCAATGGCCCGGGCAGCGTAACCGAATTATCGGATGTCAGATCGCTGACCTCTGTCGAAATCTTGAGGTTTATCCGTCCCCGGTCGAGGACTACTGGCGTAAAACCGAGACCAACACCAAATTCACGGAACTCAATGGCAAGGACACCATTTTGCTGACCGACGGGCACCGGAAATTCGCCACCAGCGAGAAAGTTTGCCGACTCACCGGAAATGGCGGTCAGGTTGGGCTGGGCAAGAATACGGACCAGGCCATTTGTTTCCAGCGCCTCGAGGGCGACATCAAAGTCGGTCAGGTCGCCAATACCATTCGGAAAACTGGACGTGGAATTCAACCCGCCGCCGCTTGCGACTGAACTCAGCGCACTTGACGTTGCAAAACCAATCTGCGCGTCATCAAGCGTAACTGTACCATTTGTATCAATACCCAGCTGCTTCATCAGGTTTTGTTGCATCTCAACGATCCGTACCCGCAGCATAACCTGATCACGGTCGCGAATAGACAGCATGTTGATGACGTTTTCCGGATCGCCTATAAATCTCGATACAATTGCCTGCGCATTGGCGGCCTCGGAGTTGGACGCCACCGATCCTCTGATGACGACATTGTCATTGATGGCTTCAAGCGTGATCCGACTGTCCGGCATGATCCGGCGAAGCAAATCAGACGCCGCGTCAAGGTCGCGTTCGACGCTGATCTCGAGGTTGAGAATCTGGCGTCCCTGACTGTCAAAAAAGAAAGCATTCGTCTGGCCGACCTCGAGCCCAAGCAGATAGACACGGCGTGGCGAGCGAACAACGGCATCAACAATGGAGGGACGGGAGACCAGGACGTCCGCCGCGGAGATCGGGAGGTCGATTACTGCGGCTTTGTTCAGAGGAAGAACAATCGACCTAGAATATTCGCTTTCGCCCCCGAGGTCGATTGAGACCTGTCCTGCGCCGCGCTGGGCAAATGCCGGTCCGGTGATGACGAGTGCTGCTGCCAGTGCACCTAGACCAAGACTGAGTGTTTTCGCAATCATTTTCATTGACTTCTTTTCAAACATGGTTTCCCCCACCCGGATCACGACCGGCCTACCCGGATTACCCTGACCCGTTTTGTTTCGTCGGTTCTTTTCTGTTCAGGTTTGCCTTGTGCTGTCGCCGTGTCACTGATTGCTCTTAGTGAAAGGCTGAGTTCACCATCCGACCGCGCAGCGACAAAGCGCTCGGCAGAATACGGATCAAGCTCAAGCGTTACATTTACACCCTCAATGACTGGCGTTTCCGGATTCTCGCTGAAGATTTCATTTACAGCCAGTACACGAATGTTCTTAAAAAGCGTTTTGGTTACGCCCTTTTCATCGCGGCCACTTTTTTTACTGAAGATCACGTCAACCCGGTCACCGGGGAGAATAAAGCCACCGGCAGCGGTCTCTGCGGTCACCCGCAATGCAAGAGCGCGCATGCCCGGTGTCATGATTGCCGCCATCAGCCCGGATGAGCCGGCTCGGACGACCTTTGATTCCAGTATTGGTTCGCCTTCAACAAACGAAACCTTTGCAACCGCACCATCAAGGTTTTCAAGAACTTCAGGGATATCACTCAGTATGAAATCCCCACTCTGGCTGACCACACGCTC
>CAYSMJ010000001.1:42333-42779 GCA_964432075.1 uncultured Caulobacterales bacterium
TTCCCGCCACTCGAAATTATCGCCAGACAATCTCTCGCCCCGCTGAATAGGAAGGCTCGCGACCAGCACACCAACGGTTTTTTCCTTGGTTGCCTCGATCGCAGGTACCGGTACCGGATCAGGCTGTTTAGTGCCGGTCATTGTGAGATAAAATGCACCGGCCCCTGCGAGAAGCGCAATCATCACAACGATCAGTTTCTTCGGTTCCATGATCTGTTCCTTTTAACAGCCGGGCTGCCCCTTATTCACATCGACTATGCAGCGAACTAGATAAAACTCAGTTAACCGTATCGATCAGAGGCCAAGTGCTTTGACGAAAATCTCTGTCTCAGGGAAAACGATGATTCCGGCGATAGCGATGGCAACACCATAGGGAATCCCCTTTTGAGCCTCCTGAAGGCCGGAAATAAAATGCAGCCGGGGCCCAACGGAAAGCGGGGGCATAG
>CAYSMJ010000001.1:42789-60314 GCA_964432075.1 uncultured Caulobacterales bacterium
CATAGTACGCAATAAAAGAATCAAAATTGCCAGTTGTCCGCCAATAATTGCGGTATAGAGAAGAAACGGAAAAAAGTTGTCCATGCCGAACCAGGGAAGCGCAGCCGCAAGCAGTTTCGCATCACCACCACCAAGGACCTTCAGTGCGAAAAGTACAAAACCGGCGATGAGGGCGATAGCCCCCAAATACAAACCATCCAGAAAGAAATCCAAACTGTTGTTCGTATAAAGTACAATAAGCGGGAAGCTCAAAAACAGAACAACTGGCAGGATGTTGGGGATCTTGAATTTCAGGATGTCGGTGACAGCAGACACGATCAGCACAGCCGGAAGGATGGAAACAAGCAGAAATTCCATGGAAAACTCCTTTGCTTCATCCTCGATATCACCGATGCATTAAGGCTGTGTAAGCAAAAAAAAGGGGGCCAAAGCCCCCCTTTTTCGATTGAATTGAAAACCGGGAAGTTACGGCGTTACAGCGGTGTCGATTTTCGAAAATGTGGCGTCGAGATTGGTACCGACCGACGTCACAGTACCGATGATTACAACCGAAATCAGGGCTGCGATCAGGCCGTATTCGATAGCCGTTGCACCTTCCTCGTCCTTGAGAAATGTTTTCACGAGATTTGTCATGGGTTAGCTCCTGCTCTACTGACTTAAGTCCTCGTTTTGTGGACCGACATGACTATCGGATATTCATGTAAAAAAATACTCAAGAAAATAAGTTAATTTTTATTTACTATAATTTTTTTATTTTAATTAGCGAGAAATCTGTTGAAACTTGCCCATATCCTTGATTTCCAAGCCTGGATAAGAGCGTACAGCAATTCCGCGCCCGATCAGTTCTGCAATGGCATTTGCAACAGCCATGTCATCAACATTGAGTTCTGCTGCGAGATCACGATGTTTTGGCAAGACGCTGATCATCCACATATTATTAATGGGATCACGCGTGGTCATATCAAGTAAATGGCTGAAAATACGCGTTTTGGTGGCGAGCATTGGCCGGATCATCCGCCTCGATCTGTCAGCACATAATTGC
This sequence comes from uncultured Caulobacterales bacterium, assembly GCA_964432075.1. GTDB lineage: Bacteria > Pseudomonadota > Alphaproteobacteria > Caulobacterales > Parvularculaceae > CALLPQ01. The sequence goes on from CAYSMJ010000001.1 coordinate 43,832, forward strand.
GCAAGAAAGGAGATTATCGCCTGCTGTATATCAGCGTTAGCCGCGCTCAGTATCTGAAGGGGTTCATTATCAATAATGACGATCGTGCAATCGCTGTCGGCACCAAGCATGATATTTCCATTGCCATCACGCGACGGATCCGCAAGCGCGAGGTCAAGCCCGATCAGGCCTGGCGCCTGAACATGATCAATATCGACATCGCCTGATTGCGGATCAGTTCGGGTAATCGACAGCATGCCGACCTCAAGAAAATAGATCTCGCCATCGGCAAGGTCTCCACTCGCCAGAATAGTTTCGCCTTTTTCATAGGTGCGCACATCAAGCGCCGGCAAATCGGACCGCGCCTCCATATTCTCACTGATCAGGTGGAAAAGCCGCTCAGCCCGGATTTGTTGCGGCGTATGCCGCTTGACCTGGAACGGTTTTGGCGGCGCGCCTGACCCTGCTGACGTGTCATTCAAATCGGATTTCTGAAGCGCTGACATATTCCGGCCCTTTCGCCGAAACTATGTCAAAGGGAATTTAACGGGCCCCTAACGACCAGGCATTTCGAGGTTGACTGGAGATTCGTTTGTTCCTGTCGCATTAAGCCTTCCTTGACCCTTAGTCACTATATCTCAATTCCACGGTTTGACAGGGTTTCAATCATGAAAAATGCAACACGCCTTATTGCCAGTATTACAATCATGCTCGCCGCGACACCGGCGCTTGCCGATCAGATCTGGGTTTCAATGGATCAGGTTCGTCCGTACAAAATCGATAAGTCAGCTGACAGTATCATTGTCGGCAATCCGGGAATTGTCGATATTTCCGTGCGTGATGATCAGAATTTTCTCCTGTTTGGCAAGGCACCGGGACTGACCAATATCATTATCCAGAATGCTGAAGGGGACCTCATTGAGGACCTCCAGGTCCGGGTAAACCCGCCAAGCTCGGGCATGCTGACTTACCATGCCGGGTCGAACCGTCGAACATATAACTGCACCCGCCATTGCGAAGTCTCGCTCACAGTGGGTGACTCGACCGAAAGCTTCACAAATGTTGATCAGCAGGTTCGTATAAAACTTGGTCAGCCTTCAACCGGCAGTGAAGTCCCCGACCTGCAAGGGCAGATATCTTCAAACCAGTAAAATTCGCTCATTCTTGATAAAAAAAGCCACTCTCCGCAGGGTGGCTTTTTTATGTAAGATAGAAATGATAGATATGCGGGCGTTCACGGAGCGACAGGCGTGAGCGGGTCCAGGTGTCAATATCACGCGCCGATGCCTCACCGGCGCTCACGCCGCTTTTAAGCCAGATATTCGCGATCAGCCTTGCTGTACCATTGCTGTCCTCGGAAAATTGAATGGTGCATCGTTCGACGCTGCGATGTTCTGCAATCACGCTTGCGATCCAGTCCGGAAATACGTTGACGGCACCGATCTGAACCGCGCCGTCGCGTCGGCCACCAAGCGAGAAAGTCCGATCTGTCTCCCAGACAAGATGATCCATCGGGGCAACGGAAATCGCTGAACCATCGGGCATCTTGCGTTGTAATTCCTGCCTGGAACGTGACCAGTGGTCGAACAGGAGAAACTTGTCCGTCGACGAATCCCTCCAGCCAACGATACCCGTTTCGGTGGAGCCATATAATTCACGCAGAACACCAATTCCAAAACGGCGCATATTGTCGGCCAGCTTGCCAGCCATCACTTCGCCAAAACTGACGCCCATCGTATTTGTTGGCGCTTCTATCCGCTCTCGCACAAAATAGGCCCAGAGCGAAGGTGTCGCCACAATGACATCTCCATGGGCCAATGTCGTTGCAATATCTTCCGGTGCCAGAAGGCGCGCATCAAGACGTTCAATCTTCTGCAGTGTCGGCACCAATACCGTCAGCACAAATCCCACAAGACTATGCGCGGAGACAAAGGAAACAAGACGGCGACGCCCCTGTAACAGGCTTGCCACCGCCGCCGCCTCCTGAAACAGCGCATCAAATCGATGGGTACAGATGACATCCGTGCCCCTGGGGACTGCGGGGCGAAAATTCAATTGCACCATTTTCTTGTGCAATGACTCGGCAATGGCCGCCGCCCAGTACCCCAGCGGTCGATCAGCCTGTAGGTCTTCAAAAACCGGCAAATCGAGGTCAAAAAAATGGGCGATTGCCGTACGGCACCGGGTGATCAGGGGTGGCTCAAGAGCAAGGCCGTTCGCGCCGAGTATAACGGACCCATCCCAAGCCATGTCCTGAAGCTGGCTACGCAGACTCCGGTCTTCTCCTGAAAACTGACTGACAATCAGCCCTTCCAGGATCTTGATTATTGCAGGTTCGGTGATTTCAAAGGCACGCATTGGCAGGGGTCCGGTCAGGGTGTCAGTACGCAGTCATTGACGGCAGCCGCGAGGTCGCAAAAGCCGGTGGGACACGGCTTTTTTCCTTCGCCGGACACGACCCCGTTAATACTGTTGGTGAAAAAGACAAAGCCATCTGTCAAATGGTTCCTCTCAACGCGTTCCTCCCGGACATCCAACCCCATGGTAACGGCAAGGCTCAGGGTTTGCGCGCGTACAATTCCTCCAAGCGCGCCGTCCGAAAGGCAAGGCGTTGAGACGCGACCATCCTCACTCATCAAAAACAGGTTTGAGCGCGCACCGCAGACCGGCCGGCCCATGTCATTGATCAGGATCGCCTCATCGGCACCCGCCTGCTTCGCCTTATGGGCAGCCAGGATGTTTTCAAGATAGTTGAGTGTTTTGTGCGCAGAAACAAACGCCCCGCGCGGACGAATGTTTTCGGTGAGACAATACTGCCACGCATCCGGGCGTGGTGGCAGATCGTTGAGACTCATCAAGAGGGTGTGCGCCGTATCGTCAATATCGAAGTCAAGCCCGCGTCCGCTGATCCCACGCGTGAGGGTAATCCTCAGGGCACGCCGCTGAAATGGGTCAAGGGCCGGATAGGCAAGGCAAGCAACAATATCGCGAAACCGATCAATCGTCAGCGGCACCGTCATCCCCATCGCCTCTGCCGACCGGACTAGCCGATCCACATGCGCGTCAAGGAGAACCGGCCTGTCTCCGATAACAAGGACAGTCTCAAACAGACCATCGCCCAACAAAAATCCGCGATCGCGAATATCAATCAGTATATGATTCGATTTGAATTCACCGTTCAGCCAGATCATCCATCCTCCCCTTCGCAAAGGGCCACAAAATTCCCGATCAGATTTATGCCATCTGGCGTCAGTATGGATTCTGGGTGGAACTGTACTCCAAACCATGGATATCGATTATGGCGCACGCCCATGATTTCGCCTCTCTTACTTTGTGCACACACAATAAGGCTATCATCTGACCCTTTCAAAATGCTGATCAAGGAGTGATATCGCCCCGCAGCCATTGGGTTTTCAAGCCCTTGAAATATGCCGGACCCGTCATGAACGACCATCGACTGACGACCATGCAGCGGCTCGCGCGCCTGAACGGTTGCCCCCCCAAGCGCCTCGACAAGGCATTGATGACCAAGACAGACCCCTAGAAAAGGCAGGGCGGGCGGCAAACCGCGGATCAGGTCAACACAAATACCTGCATCCTGCGGCGATTTCGGCCCCGGCGATATAACAAGCCCCGTTAAAGGCAGAGCAAGAATTTCAGGCACCGACATGGCGTCGTTGCGAATAATTGTCGGAAAATGACAGCTTCCAGCGCCCCTATGAAGGGCGATATATCGCGCCAGATTGAAAACGAAGGAATCATAATTGTCGATGACGACGATCATGGACGCCCTGCCTCAATCAGACGTTCCAGCGCAGCGAGGAAGCCTTGCGCCTTGGCCTGTGTTTCCCTGTACTCAGCATCAGGATCGGAAAGCAAGGTAACACCGCCACCGACCGGAAGGCTGAGCCTGCCCTCCTCCGTCTCGAAAATAGCGGTCCTGATTGCTACGGACAAATCTGCGCCGCCCCTGTCATCAAGAAACCCAATGGCACCGCAATAGGGCCCACGCCCGGTGCCTTCATATCGGGAAATCGCTCCCATGGCTTCAATCTTCGGTGCACCGGTAATCGATCCGCAGGGGAACAGCGCAGCGAGGGCATCGACCACACCCAATCCGTCGCGCAAAGTCCCGGAAATTTCAGAAACGAGGTGATGAACATCACGCAAGGACATTATCGAACAGATTGCGTCTTCCGAAATTGTGGCCGGCGAACAGATCCGCGAAAGATCATTGCGCATCAGGTCAGCAATCATGATGTTTTCAGCGCGATCTTTTTCATTGCTCTCAAGCGCACGACTAGCAGCTTTATCAGCCTCCGGATCAGCGTGACGTTGTATGGTTCCCTTGATCGGTGCAGTTGCGATTCGCAACCGTGTTTCGCCACCCGGTTCGGGCAGGGGGGAGAGCGTGAAAAATCGTTCCGGTGAGTTGGAAATCAAAACACCACCATCAAACTGAAGCAGCGCGCCATAGGCCGCCGTTGAACCCCTGTTGATCGCCCGAAACAGCGAGAAGGGCGAAAACCCCTCCCCCATCAAGAGTGAGACCCTGCGGGAAAGATTGGCCTGGAAATAATCTCCACGCAAAATATCGTCGCGAATTGTCAGAACTTGCTGGCGGTATTTATCCGCTTTAACGTCCGCCTCAACCGAATAAACACCTGGCCAGGGCGCGATGGCCGGAGCCTCAGGCGGGCTGGCCAGAAAATCTGCCAGATGCCGTACAGCAGAAGGGTCCGGTCCTGTGACAAACAGCCGACGCACGAAGCGATCAAATATAGCAACAGCATCATAACGCCCAAGGATCAGATCGGGCAAGCAATAGGGAGAGCGCGGCAGATCAAGGGCGGGCTCAATCAGACTGGCGGCTTCATAACCGATATAGCCGGCAAGCCCGCCGCAAAAGGAAGGCCCATCTTTGGCGACCGGATCTTGCGACTTTTTTTCAAGCAGCCGAATGGCGTTGTTAATTCCGCCAGAGATCGGTGATTCGTTGACCAGCACATTCCCATTGGAAACGCACACGCGGCCAGAGGGAAACGCGCAAAGATAGGACCAGCGCGCGGTTTCGTTGCGTTCACCGGCATGAAACAGATGCGCTTCGCTCATCCCTACAAAAGGCGCAAAGGCTTTCAGCGGCGGCTGCCAGGGCAGATCAATTCTCAGGGTCATCATCCGGTTCATAAGCGGAACCGACACCACGCACAAACCGCAAATAACAAGGCTCTTTTCAAATCTACCGAAATCGCCTGATAAGACTGCGGAAACCGGAGATAAATATGACGACGAAAAATGCGTTTCGGGCGAGCCCAGCGCCATTGTTTTTCAGCCTCGGCTCGGCAGTACTGGTCGGCTTTATCATCTATGTCGGACGCGGCGTTCTGATCCCGTTTGTCATTGCCGCTTTTCTGTGTTTTCTGATCTTTACGCTACAGCAGGCAGTGTTGAAAATACCCATCATCGGCAGATATCTACCAACCACCCTTTCCTATATCATTGCCTTCACAGTGATTGTACTTGCCTTTTTTTTGTTCATTTCAATCGTCCGCACCAATATTTCAGAAGTCCTGCGGGTGTGGCCGGCTTATGAAGACCGACTTATCGGGTTCGGTCGGGCGTTGATCGACTGGGCGCAGAGTTTTGATTTTATCCCCGAAGAAATGCTTGGCGGTGTAGAGGAAATTCAGAATGCCGCTCTTGGTCTTGTTACGCCGGTCTTGCGCCGTTCGCTCAATTCATTGGGCTCTATCACATCAAATTTTCTGACCCTCGGCACTGTTCTGTTCTATATGGCGTTCATGCTTCTTGAACGCTCCCGGATCTTTAACAAGATCGGCCTTCTCAGTCCGGATGACCGGCAACGGCAGGCCGTATTCGAAACGATAGGCGATATTGGCAGCCTGATCCGTCAGTATATCACCGTAAAGACGACCACAAATCTTATCACGGCAACAATCAGCTATGGAATCATGCGCGCTTTCGGGCTCGATTTTGCCGGCTTCTGGGCGCTATTGATCTTTGTGTTCAACTTCATCCCAATTTTTGGAGCGGCACTTGCCATTACATTACCGGTCCTGTTGATGGTTGTTCAACCGGAGGGCGGTCCGGCCCGGGCTGCTTTTCTGTTGGCTGTCATGGTGGGTGCAGAGCAATTGATGAGTTCGGTGATCGAACCGAGACTGATCGGCAGGACCCTGAACCTCAGCCCGTTGATCATTCTTTTTTCGCTGGCCGTCTGGGGATCGCTGTGGGGGTTTACCGGTATTCTCCTCAGTATTCCGATGACCATCAGCGTGATGCTGGTTCTCAGTCAATTCGAAACGACCCGCCCGATTGCGGTCATGCTTTCTGATAATGGCAAGATCGCGGCGCTAAAACATGGACGACTTGAGGCGCCGCAGAGGAGTACCGCACCACCTTCGCCGCAGACGTGACAGACGGTGCCGTCAACGGGTGCGGCCCGCCTGTTTGACGGAAACGCCCAAGGCGTCAATGACTGCGTCTGGCCCCTGCTCCGTTGCAAGACGTTCAATTTCTGCGGCCCGGTCTTCGGTAATCGGTTGATCAGGCTCAATTTTCAGGACAAGCCGTCCCCCTTTAGCAACAAAATCGGCAGCCGCATTGACAAACGGCTTCGCATTTGAAAGCGCCGAGCCAGCTGTCAGACCGCTGATCCGCATCAGGGTGGCTGTTGTCATCCGAAGCTCTTGCGGATCAGCCCCGCGAATACTGATCAACGGGCCCGTCAATTCCCCCTCCGGCAAACGATCGGCCAGAGCGACGGCAATAGCAAAACCTTTTTCGACCCCGCCACTGTCGGTGAGTACAAATTCGCCGCGGTTAATCGCAAAATCTGACCCCCAAACGCGCCCGATATCCGGTTTTGAGGGCCCTTCGATATTCCATTCGGTCTGGAGTTCTTCGACCAGAACAGGATAGGCCGTTTGATAATCCGTAAGCGTTATGTCAATCAGACCACTCAGACCGCCGATCTCACGGAAATCGCTTAGAAACTGAACATTTGTAGCGCCGTCATCCGGGTTCCATGAAAAATCGAAAGTCCCGTCACTGATCAACTGCGCAAGCCCGACCTCTTCAATGACTTCGAACACCGTGCCGAATTCTGAATAGTGTTCCGCATCGCCGGAAGCCCGGATCTGACCGAACAGGTTATCGAGATTATAGCGATACCCGGTCGATTCAACGCGTATACGGCTTGGAAACAGGCCATGAAACTGCGTCAGCTCCACCGAAATATCCTCCAGCGACTGAATTTCAGCACCGTTTAAGGTCATGGTCAGGTTATGACCTGCCCAGCGGCCAAGGCTCATCAGGTCCACATCATTCTGCGATGGGAAGGCGCCTTCGAGAATATATTCATAGATCCGGGAAAGACGGAGATCCTCAGTGGTGAAACGGTCAACGGAAAATCCGATCACGATGGTTTCGGGAAGACCCGCATCTTCTGCCGTTTCAGGACGCATACCCATCTTCATACGGAAATCACCAAGACTGCTATATGCAGCATCACCGCGATCAAGGCCGGAGCCGAGAATTTCCCCAAAAGAGAATTCCAGCTCTGTGCCGATCTCCGCATCAAAGGATGTCATCGTGATCGCTGTCTCAAAGACGCCAAAGGCTCCGTAACTGGCAGACAGGCCATCGATTGCCGATTGCCGCCATACTTCTGCCATGGCCGTTGCGGGGGTCTCCTCCAGCTCGGTTTGCGGTTTCTGCGATGGCACCACTGGGTGCAATCGGACATCTTCAAGGATAACCCGGCCGGAGGTTACCTTCAGTGAGCCCCAATCAACAGTTGCCAGATCGGGGTCGGCTGCAAGGTCGGCATACTCATCAAGGCCAAACAGATCAAAATACCATTCTTCGAGGCTCGTCGCTGAGATATCAATTGCTTCGATCCGTCCAATGACTTTTGTCGTATCCGCGAGCCCCTCGGTTGAGCCTGCCGACATCACGCTGATAAGACTGTCCACATCAATACCGGCGAGCCGCAAATCGGCGATTTCGACCAAGGCTTGTGAATTTTCACCGCGTTTTAGAGACAGGGCAGTGACGCGACCGGGGGACGCCTCGGAAGCCGCTTCAAAATCACCATAGGTGACAATCCACGGGTCAGGCAGCGCCGCGACAAGCCGGTCAAAATCGGATTGACTGATCCCCGCACCACCGTCTTCACTGTCAAGCACGCCGCGCAACGCAGCCGGATCGGCAGGCATGCCCAGTTCAGGCACCGCAACCGGATCCGCCCTGTCCTGGTTCCTCAACGCAAGCCAGCCGAGAACACCAACAAAAGCAAACGCCGCTCCGATCAACAGGCTCCAGAAAATTCGCATGACCATGCCCCTATATTATCATTGTATCTTAGAGCATGTTCAAGCGAAGTGGGAAGCGGTTTGCGTAAAGAAAATGCGGCAAAACAAGGGGCTAGACTGCGTACCCTTTTTGTTGAAGCAAAAACGCAGTCTAGATTTTTGAGTTGTCGCGCGTTCGAACCCAAGTCGATGGATGGGAACCATCGACGATCACACCTTTTGTGAACGCGCTCTAGTGGATCAACTTATACCAATATGCGCGGATGAAGACTCATCCGCGGTTACGGCGCATAAGCGCCGACGCGCAGTCGCGCTTGCCCGGCGCTGTGAGGATCGGTTCCGATCCATGCAGCTTGGTATTATCCGGCCATTTGAGAGAGATAGCGGTCTTTAAGCATTGAACGGTGCGGACTCAAATGTCTGGGTCGATACAATAGCAGCATGCGGTAAAATCAAAATCGCGCAAGCGCTAACGAAAAAAAAACCCGACATGGCAGGATATTGGACTCTAAAGAAATACGACCCTATCCGGGGTTGGGAAGGAGTCCAATAGTAGTATGATCAGGAGGCGACCTGCAGGGACGGTTCTTCCGGTTTGACATATGCGTCAGCAGGTCGTGGCAACCCGAAAAAGTTACCTTGTCCATAGGTAAGCCTCAAGGCTTTGCAGCGTTCGAATTGTTCCATTGACTCAATTTTTTCAATGATAATCCGTACCCCTGACGAGCGCAGATGGTCGCGGAAAGTCTGAAACCGCTCATCCGACACGGGTTTGCCCTCACCGTCGATATCCTCGCGCACAAGCAGGGAAGACGGCACCTTGATATACCGAAGATTCAGGCGCTTGAATGCCGCAAGATTGAGGTCAAGCCGATGCACGTGGTCCACCGAAAAGGAAAAGCCGCGTTCGGATAAACGCTCAAGGCTCTTTGCAATTGAGGTGTCGACAAGCTGAATTGCCGGATAGGTGAATTCAAAAACAAGCCGGGATGAAAGATCAGGGTTTACATCCAGATACTGAGTAAAAAGCGAAAAGAAATTCTGGTCATATAATGTTGCGGGACTGATGTTGCAGAAGATCGTCGCAGCCCTTGCGTTTGATTGTAACTCCCGAACAGCCTGAACGGACCGCAAAAGAATCATGTTATCAATAAAACCAATATGGTTTGTTTTTTCCGCTGTTTCGAGGTAGTCCGCAGGCCGAAGAAGAAATCCCTTTTCATCGCGCATCCTTGAAAATGCTTCGTAAAAGGCGATATTCTTGTCAGCAAGATTAACAATCGGCTGCAGATATAATTCCAGCCTGTCATCGCGTATTGCCCCTTCAACTGTTTCAAGGATTTGTATATCCTCCTGCGAAAGGGATGCATGGGTCTTCAGTGTAGAGAATTCCTTTGCAAAAGACTGATTTATCGAGGCATCGACCGTCTTTTCTGCAGTGCTTGCGCTTGTTTCGTCTACCATGTTTTCCTCTCTCTTTGACAAATCCGAAACACGCTGCCGGTACCGGCGATAAATAATGAGCGTCCCGGCAATGGAGAACACAAGCCATGCGCTTGAAATTGTTGGTAGATAAGGTCCGGCAAAATTTGCCAGAAGGACACCTGTCAGAACCGCAAGAAACCAAACGGCCATACGACCATCAAAGACGCCGTTGCGTTGTGCCACCATCTTAAAGTCCCTCGCTGGCAAAAATACCGGTGGAAATCGAAGTCTCAAAATGGATGTTCAGGTTAAAGATTTGATTAAGGAGCCCAGGAAATCTCGCCTCGCAAAAGACAAAAAAGCCCGCTGCGGTTGCAGCGGGCCTTTGTCGATCCAGTTCTTAGGCTATCAGTTAAAACTGGTCCTCATTTGGGACGATCACCAGCTCGACCCGGCGGTTCAGTGCCTGCCCCGACGCCACGGAATTGTCGGCGATAGGCCGACTTTCACCATAACCGATCGCATCAAGCCTTGGCGGCTGAACCCCTTGGGCTGCAAGATAGTTTGCAACGGACAAGGCCCGGTTTTGTGACAGGTTCAGATTATAGTCTTCGTCTCCGCGGGCATCGGCATGGCCGGCAACGGCAACGGTGGTTTTATTGAATTCGTTGAGAACCAGCGCAACCACGTTCAAGGTCTCGTAAAAGCCCGGTTTGATTTCCGATGAAGCGCTATCAAAGGTGATGTCGCTTGGCATGTTCAACTGAATGGAATCGCCAACCCGTGTTACCGAGACACCGGAAGCAGAAAGACGTTCGCGAAGCTTTGCCTGCTGGCGGTCCTGATAGACACCGATGCCAATGCCGGTTGCCGCACCAACGCCCGCACCGATTGCCGCGCCTTTACCGGCATTTCCTGCGATAGCGCCAATTACCGCACCTGCAGCGGCGCCGGCACCAGCACCGGCAGCGCCGCTGGTCACGGTTCGGCTGGCGCGTTCTTCACCCGTGAAAGGGTTTGTCGAGCATGCCGACACGGCAATAGAGGCAATGCCGACAAGAATTAGATGTTTCATGGTCACTCTCCTTAAATGGCACCGGCGCGCCGGTCCTTTTCTGGCCTTTTGCCACGCGTACCCGATCTCGCACCTTAAAAGCCAGTAATATCAGATCATGGAGTCACCGCAGATAATTCACTGACCTCAACGACAATTTGCCGGTGAAACTAAGTCCATTTTTGGGCCGGTCATAACAGACAGTCGACTACAGCCGTTCCACTGCGACGGACGTCGCCTCACCGCCACCAATACAAAGGCTGGCGATGCCTTTTTTGCCACCGGTCTGTTTCAACGCATTGACAAGAGTGACAAGAATGCGCGCGCCGGATGCCCCGATGGGGTGGCCGAGCGCGATCGCCCCACCATGGATATTCACCTTTTCTGGAGGCAGTTTCAGCGCTCGCATGGCCGCGAGGGGAACAACGGCAAAGGCTTCGTTGATTTCAAAAAGGTCGACCTCGTCCGCAGTCCAGCCAACCCTTTCAAGAAGCTTATTGATGGAATCGACAGGCGCCGTGGTAAACCACTCCGGGGCCTGGGAATGGGTTGCATGGCCAACAATCCGTGCAACAGGCGTCACCCCCGACGTTTCGGCGGTGTCAATCGAACATAAAACAAGCGCCGCTGCACCGTCAGAAATCGCCGAAGCATTGCCAGCGGTGACCGAACCGTCCTTTTCAAAAGCAGGCCGAAGGGACGGAATTTTGTCCGGACTGACAAGACCCGGCTTCTCGTCGTCGCTGACGGTCACACACCCTTTGCGGTGCTGCACCTCAACAGGGATGATTTCACCCCTGAAATGGCCCTCGGAAATTGCGTTCTGGGCGCGGGTCACGGAGCGAACAGCATAATCATCCTGTTCCTGCCGGGAAAACTGCCACTCGCGCGCGCATTTCTCCGCAAAATTGCCCATTGCTGTATGGTTGTTGTACGGATCTTCCAGCCCGTCATAAGCCATATGGTCAAACAGCTGACCATGACCAAATCTAAGCCCTGCCCGGCCCGAGGGCAAAAGATGCGGCGCACCGGTCATCGATTCCATCCCGCCGGCGACGACGATGGAATTGGTCCCGGCTTGTATGGAATCATGGGCGATCATGACGGTTTTCATGCCAGACCCGCATACCTTGTTCAGCGTTACGCACCCGGCCGACTGAGGCAAGCCAGCGCCCAGTGCCGCCTGACGTGCCGGGGCCTGACCAAGCCCTGCCGGCAGCACACACCCCATGATCACCTCGTCAACCGCCTCCGGCTTCAGCCCGCCACGCTCAATGGCTGCAGAAATCGCCCTTGCGCCAAGCTCCGGCGCCGGAACCGCAGCGAACGCACCCTGAAAATTACCGATAGGGGTCCGCGCCATGCTGGCGATGACGATTTGATCTGCGTGCATAACGGACATGGTTTACTCCCTCGTCTTGTCTAGTGGTACGAATCTGACGTTTCGCACCCCCGCGCATTTTATCGATAGATCAACTGAGCCAGCCATTTGAGTGAGGTAGCGGCCATTAAACGTTGAACGGGACGGCTTCAAATGTCTCGGTCGATCCACTAGCGTGTCCTCGCCTCGGAAATGATCGCTTCAGCCATCTTGTCTGCCACCTTGTATGTTGGCAGACCGTCGGCGCTAGAACGCTCAAAAATCTGAGAAAGCGTTGCACCGATATTGTCGACCCGGCGGTTGATGTTTTCGACAGTCCATTCACCCATGATCTCGAGCGCAACACTGATGACCCCCGCAGCATTGATGACATAGTCAGGCGCATACAGAATATCACGTTGATGCAGCCGATCCCCCATCTCCGGTGTCTCAAGTTGATTATTTGCTGCACCGGCGACAATTGCCGCTTTTAGCCGGTCAATCGTACCCGTATTGATATCCCCGCCAAGAGCGCATGGTGAGAACACGTCCACATCTTCCTCGGTAATTTTGTTAATGCCAACCTCGCGGGCATTAAACCGACTTACCGCCTCAATCACGGCCTGCCTGTTGACATCCGCGACAACAAGCTCGCAACCCGCTTTATGCAGATATTCCGCAAGCGGCATTCCGACCGCACCAACCCCGAGGATGGCGACGCGCACGCCGTCTAAACTGTCACGGCCAAATTTATGACGAATGGCGGCCTCAATCCCGCGCCAGATTCCGCGTGCTGTGTGCGGTGACGGAATACCGCCGATCCCATCGGTCGACGCACCGGCTGCGTATGGCGTGAATTTGCGAACATTGCGGATATCCTCTTCCGCCATACCGGAGTCTTCTGCGGTGTAATAGAGCCCGTTCAGGCTGTCTATTGACCGTCCTAATGCATGCATCATCTCTGGAGTTTTGTCCGTCTTCGGATCAGCGAACACAATTGTCTTCCCGCCACCGAAGGGAATCCCGGCAAGCGCATTTTTGTAAGTCATGCCATTGGAAAGACGTTTTACATCTTCCAGACCATCCTCGAATGTCGCATAGGGATAAATCCGGCAGCCGCCACATCCAGGACCGAGCGTTACATCGTGCACAGAGACAATACAGTCAAGGCCAGCCTCATTGTCCTGAAAACGCACGATCCGGTGCCAGCCTTCGGCGGTGATCTCCATTTGCTCCATAACACTTCCCGTCCAAAACATTCTGGTGACACACAGGTGCCAGACTTCAAGGCCTACCGCACTGTCAGCGCAGCCGACAGCACTGTGCTCATGACATGGCTTTCCCGTAAGGTTGGGGAAGCGTCAAGAGACCAGACGCATTCAACGGTTTCAATTCATTCGCCCAACAGGCGGGTCCCGGCCAAGCGCCCAGCATGAAATTTCAGAAATTACCGCCCCCTCGCAGCTTCCTGCTGTTTTACAGTCTAAAGAGGAAGTTTCACGCATTGTTCGACATGACCCTGACCGCGCGCAGCATGGAACGAAAAAAGACCGGTTTTTTCCACTGCCGCCGCCGAACCGGTGAAACCACCGCTCCGCTGCCATTTTTCGTCGAATGGAGCAGAGGCGGAACTGGGCAGGTCATGGGTTTGGCGGCAAACACGCCATGATTGTTTTCCCACCGAACAAATCTTGACATTTAGCATTAATCGCTAAATCTAGCCCAAATCAAAGAGATCATCCCATGAAACTTGACCATATTGACCACAAAATCCTGCGCTTCTTGCAAGAAAATGCTCGAATGACCAATGCCGATCTGGCGGAAAAAGTCGGTTTATCGCCAACCCCATGCTTGCGGCGCCTGCGCCGCCTTGAAGCTGAAGGCATCATTCGCGGCTATCATACGGAAATAAATCGCGAGGCCCTGGGCATCAATGTCACCGTGATCATATTGGTGAAACTTGAAAAAGAGGATGATACGACGTTGCGCGAATTTGAAGCGGCTATCAAAAAGCGGTCCGAAGTCATCGAATGCTATCTTGTCACGGGCAAGTTCGACTATTTTCTGAGGGTCGTGGTCCCGAGCCTTGCTGCCTATGAGGCTTTCCTGTCGGAAACCATGCTGCGCATGCCAAATATTGCCACCGTGGAATCGAGTTTCACCCTTCGCGAGGTTGAGCGCAAAACCATCCTGCCGGCGCCGGTAACATCTTCCCTGTAGACCGGTAAACGGGAACGGTTCAGCCCTTTTCCTTTACACTGGTTTTGGATTTTTCAGGATCCAGGGCGAAGAGAACAAGTTTGCGATTCGGCCCATTATAGTCGGCAACACCCTCGGAAATGGCATAACAGGCCAGACGAACCGATAGCGGGATTGAGACGTTCTCGCCGTCCCGTTCGCCCTTTTCATAATACTGGATCATGCGACGTTTGAGACCAAGCGCAGTGGCAGCCTCCTTTTGCGACAGCTTCATCGCCCGGCGCCAGTTTTTAAAATCTTTCGGTCCCACCGAAATGGTCTTTCTTGCTTGGCAAGATGGAGTGACAGGTCATACGATCCTGTCTAACCATCTGATTTTTCTACAAAACCTTTATACGTTTCATATGTCATTTCGTTGACAAAGCCGTTAATAGCCCGGCCATCGCGCGAAGTTGACAGCAATTTATTGCATTTCAAGAATTTGCGCCTATTTTGGGGATGTCTGGAAACAGACTATGGCGATAAATGACGCGTATAATAAGCGGATCGGACCCGGGGGCGGTACCCGGCGGCTCCACCCGAGAACCCGGCGAAACAGTACGGATTTTCCGGCGGGGCCGAAACAGGATCGACGGACGTGTAAAAACGATGTTTTTGCCCGGTTTGCCTCCGTTATTTGGCTGACCTGAAATAGTTGCAAACGACAACTTTGAAGGAGAAATGGCTCTTGCTGCCTAAGCGGCTGAGCGATTTCAAATCTTTAAGTCCTAATCTTTCCTAAAGGTTAGGCGGGGCCCCGGGGGTGCCTGGCAACAGAAGCCCCCGACTTCTTTCCTTCCGATATCCTGGAACCGCGAGACCGGGTCTCCGGTTGCGCATACCCCTGAACCCTCCGGCGTGGGTTCGGGAACGCCGGGTACAAACCGGATTGCAAGATGATAGTGTTGATCCGCCGACTGTGACAGGCGTATATCCACACAAGGTTTTAGTAAGGTGCTTTCTTGTCCGATATCGAGCTTGATTATGAATCGCTGACGCAAAACGCCCTGCGGCGGGTTGTGGCTGATGTGCTGCAAATCACCGCAGAACTTGGGGAAACCCCGGGCGAGCACCACTTTTATATCGAATTCATGACCGCTCATCCCGGTGTCGATATTCCGGAATTTTTACATAAGAGCTATCCTGAACGGATGACCATTGTCCTGCATCATCAGTTTCAGGACCTCAATCTGAGTGAAGATGGATTTTCTGTGACGCTCTGGTTTAAGCGGGTCGAGGCCCAACTCACCATACCGTTCGACGCCATCACAAGTTTTGCCGATCCCAGCGTTAAATTTGGACTTCGCTTTGTTGAAGAGGAAAACGGACTATTGCCGGAAATCGCCGACGATACCCCGTCAGACGATGCAGCACCGGCAAAACCTGACATCGGAAAAGAAGAGGTCAGTGCTGAAGACGATCAAGATGAACCTGAAAAAAGTGCCGATGTCGTCAGTCTTGATGCATTCCGGAAAAAGTAGAGCGCGTTCACAAAAGGCGAGATCGTCGATAGTTCCCATCCATCGACCTGGTTTCGAACGCGCGACCCCTGAAAAATATGGACTGCGTTTTGATTCAACAAAAAGGTAACGCAGTCTGGACCTTTTTCCTGTCAGTGAACGGAAAAGTCCCGGCTTACCCGCATCAGCCAGACATCAAATTGCGCACCCCTTGCAGGAAATCACGCCGGATGGTCAGTCCCGTCAGGCTGTTCTGAGAACTGACCATATTTGCGATAACGGTAGAGATAGCCTGGCAAGATTGCGGAAAGGCCCGTCGGAACAATTCCGAGGTGGGCCAGCGTGGCAATTTCAGGATCATCAATATCGACGACATTGTCGCGTTTCAAGAGCCTTACCTGATCCACGGTAAGGAAAGGATCAAGGAATGGCAGGGCGCCAAGGGTCTGCCCGGCATACCCCATAAGGGTCGCAACCGGGAACGGGATTGGCATCAGTAATCGGCGCCGACGAATCTCTTTCAGCATCATTTCCATCAGTTCACGGAACGTGTGAATATCCGGCCCGCCGAGTTCAAACAAGCGGCCTTTATGCGCGCCAGGCTCAGCCTTTTCAGCAAGACAAACGCATA
>CAYSMJ010000002.1:0-15440 GCA_964432075.1 uncultured Caulobacterales bacterium
ACGTGGGCGAAATTCAGCTGACCGGTCAGAACTTCGGTCCGTTCGATTGGGTCTTTTCAAACAATCTGGCACCAGACAATCTGTTCCGCGTCTCGCACTACCCGCTGGTTGACGGCCATGGCGGGCCCATCACGTCGCTGAAAGGCATCATGACCCTGAAGAACTCGACGGGGACCAATGGCAATGATGGTGCGCTGTATGACGGCACGTACAAGTTCGATCTGCCGTTTGACTTCAGCGGTCCTGACCGCGGTCGCAACGGTGTCTTCACGATCAATATGCTTGATATCCGGGACATAATACTCGGTGATCTCGGAACGGCACCAAACGGCGCCTTTGGGACCTCGGACATTTCGTTCACTTTCTTCGTGAACTCGGTTCCAGGTGCTGGCTCAACTCCGGTCACCGCGTTCTCCGAGAACTTCAAGATCGATGTTGACCGTCTCGTCCTGACAAACGGAACACTCGTACCGTATGGCGACAATTCGAACGACTCGAATTCTGACCACGCCGTCTCGGGTGATCAGGGCCGGTTCGGACCGAAAGTGCCGCTCAAGTTCCGTAAAAAAAACGGAATGGACACTGAACGTTAAACCTCGGTTTTGATCGAAATTCTTTACGATCACAACCAGAAGGGCAGCTCTGACGAGCTGCCCTTTTTTGTTCCGAAGACCACAATAAAATTAATCCCTTCACATCACGCTATGATGACCAATCGAATTGAATAGGCCACAACGCTCACGCACATAACACCCGCAAGCCAGAGTAGAATAAACCAGACAATCCTGCGACCGGTCGCGCCAACTTTCCGATCCAGAAGCCCTGTCAATCGCGCAGCGATATGCGTCAGCTTAGTGATATCCCGCCTCCGGATCAACTTTGCCGCGAAACACCCAATAGGCATAGGCTGTATAGCCAAGAATAATCGGTATCAGGATGGCTGCGCCCACAAACATGAAAATCTGACTGATAAACGGGGTCGCTGCCTGGTAGATCGTCACCTCGGTCGGGATGATATACGGATACATCGAAATCCCGAGCCCAACAAAGCAAAGGGCAAACAGACCGAGGGAAAGGAAGAACGGCCAGTATTCATCCTTGTTGTGAATAAGTGATCGGAACAGCAAAAGCGTCAGCCCTGCCGTTGCAAGCGGAACCGGCGCGGCAATGAGAACCCCCGGCATTTCTAGCCAGCGTTCATGATAGGCGGCTTCGAGAAACGGTGTGAAAATCGATATAACAAGGATAAAACCGACTGTCGCGGACGAAAAGAAAACCGCCATGCGTCTCGCCTCGGCCTGAAGCGCCCCAGTTGTTTTCATCAACAGATAACAGGCGCCAAGAAGCCCGTACCCCGCCACAAGCGCCATCCCCGTCAGAACCGAAAAAGGCGTCAACCAATCAAGCCAGTGCCCAGCGAAAGCCCGCCCCTCAACCTCAATCCCCTGCACGATAGCACCAAGAATGACACCCTGAAAAAACCCCGCCAGCGTCGAGCCGCCGATAAAGGCCCGGTCCCACCATTTACGAAACCGCTCCGTACGCCACCGAAACTCAAATGCGACACCGCGGAACACGAGCGCAAGTAGCATTCCGATAACCGGGAAATAAAGCGCCGGCATGATGATCGCGTAAGCCATGGGAAATGCCGCAAACAAGCCGCCACCACCAAGCACAAGCCAGGTTTCATTGCCGTCCCAAACCGGTGCAACCGAATTCATCATCACGTCACGGTCGCGCCTCGCTGGGAAAAAGGCAAACAACGTTCCGATTCCAAGATCAAACCCATCAAGAACAACATAGATATAAACGGCCAGCACAAGCAGGAACGCCCACGCCATGGTCAGGTCAAGACTGATTTCCATAAGCCCCTCTCCTATTCTGCAGGAAAAAGCGTTGCGTCCGGATCGACCTGTGGCGCAGGGGTGATCCCCGATGTGCGGATCGGTCCGGGTTCCTCATTGACGTCACCTTCTCCTAATTTTGGCGGCTTGCTCATGAGACGAAGCATATAAAAGACACCAGCCCCAAAGACGACAAAATAGACGAAAATGAAGACGAGCAGCGAGGTCGCCACAGCAGGTGCGTTAACCGGAGACAAGGAGTCCGATGTCGCAAGAAAATTATAGACCGTGTAGGGCTGACGACCGACTTCGGTTGTGATCCATCCGGCAAGCACCGCGATCAGTCCCGATGGGGCCATGAGCATGGCGGAACGGTGCAGCAATTTATCTGTGTACAGTCGGCCACGAAACCTTACCCACAGGCTGTAAGCACCGACCGCAACCATCAGCAGGCCAAGTCCCACCATGATCCGGAACGACCAGAAGACGATCCCAACCGGCGGTTGCTCGTCATCCGGAATTGTATCAAGACCGTCAAGCGGCGCATTGAAATCATGCTTTAAAATGTAGGACGACAGTTTGGGGATTGCGATCGCATAGTCGAGTTCCTGATTTTTGTCGTCCGGAATACCAAACAGATAAAGCGGCGCGCCATCAGTATAGGTCTTATAATGCCCTTCCATCGCCATGACTTTTGCCGGTTGATACTCAAGCGTGTTGAGCCCATGGATATCGCCAATCACAACCTGAAGCGGCGCCACGATTGCAGCCATCCACATAGCCATGGAAAACATGGTCCTGACACCGGGATTGTTACCGTGCCCACGCAGGAGATGCCACGCCCCGACACCGCCAACCAGAAAGGCCGTGGTCAGATAAGCGGCCGTCAGGGTGTGTGCGAGACGATAGGGAAAGGATGGGTTGAAGATGACTTCCATCCAGTCCGTCGGGATGAATTGTCCATTTTCTGCAATGGTAAAGCCGGCGGGTGTATGCATCCAGCTGTTTACGGACAAAATCCAGGTCGCGGACAAAGCGGTTCCAAATGCAACCATCAGCGTTGCGACCATATGCAGCCCGGCGCCAACCCGGTCTCGACCAAACAACATAATCCCAAGAAACCCGGCTTCAAGGAAAAACGCCGTCAGCACTTCATAGGCCATCAACGGCCCGATAACCGGCCCGGCAATATCCGAAAAAACCGACCAGTTTGTTCCGAACTGATAAGACATGGTGATCCCGGACACGACACCCATAGCGAAGCCAATCGCAAAGATCTTTACCCAGAAGTTGAAAAGCCGGAGATAGGCCTCATCATGGGTCCATAGGAAAAGCCCGTTCAGCACGGCAAGATAGCTTGCCAGCCCGATCGAAATGGCAGGAAAGATAAAATGGAATGCAACGGTAAACGCAAACTGAATGCGTGCGAGCAGCAGTGCGTCAAATCCTTCGAACATGATTGGCCCGATCCTATTTTGCCAGCGCCCTTGAAAGCGCGCCCTTTCAGTTTATTTGTTGCGTAGCGTCAGAAAAGCAATATTTTCAAGTGCACTTTTTACCCGCTGCGCCGGAATGTCCCAGAACAAGGTGACCATGCAACTGACTGCCTATACCAATTACGCCCTGAGAATGCTGATGTATTGCGGTCTGCAGCCGAATCGAACCGTACGTATCGAGGAAATCGCCCAGGCGCACGGAATTTCACGACCGCACCTTCTCAAGGCGGCCCGCCAGCTTGGTCATCTTGGATATCTCGAAACAATCCGCGGGCGGGGCGGTGGGATTCGACTTGGAAAACCGGCCGACAAAATTGTGATCGGCCATGTCGTTCGCCATACGGAAGGCGATATCGAATTGGTGGAGTGCTTTAACGAAGCAACCAATAGCTGCCCGCTGATCGGCGTGTGCAAGCTAAGCAACGCGCTCCGCTCTGCGCTCGCTGCATTTTTCAGCGAACTGGACCAGATCACGATAGCTGATCTGGTCATGACGCCGGCACCGCTTCTGGAACGTCTGCTCCCGTCAGTCCCGACCAATGACGACCACCGGCACTCTCTTCGCCAAGAAAACGCCAGACCGACCGGGGATGGTCGAACCGGTAATCTCAAGACTTATTGAATGCCGGGTGTCCGCTCGACTGTGACATCAAGTAGATCAAGAATTGACGCCGGGTCCGTCTCGCCAGCAACCTCAATATCAGCAAAGCTGACCGCTGCTGCTGGGGTACTCTTTATTTCAATTGATCCGCCTTCCGCCAAAAATTGCGACAGCGCATCAACATAGACCGGGATCCTCGGGTTCAGCGGCGCAATCTGCGCTGTACCGAGTTTTAGCAAGCCGGGCACAGTCGTTTGAAGATCCTCTACAGTCGTGCCGCTCTGGCTGGCACCATAGGCAAAAGCATTGTTCAGAAGCTGCTGATCCGTCAGCTTGAAGGTAAACATGTTGAGGAACAATTCTGCCGCTAGATTGCCAAACCCGTCAGTGTTGTTGGCTGTCAACTCTTGCCAACGAAGAAGCGAGGGGCCGTCCATATCAAGCGCGAGATCAAAGGCAGCCAGGTCAATCAGATCGGCATTCCCAAAAGTTGACAGGGCCCCGGTGTCACCATCCCAAAACCAGTTGGACTGGGTGTTGGCTTCGATACGATCCAACCCCAACGCCGTTACCGCGTCGCGCATCTGTTTGATTTCGTCGATTTCGGCACCACTAAGCTGTTCTTCCGCAATGACGATTTCAAGCAGTTCGGCGGTATTCACCGTAATACCCTCGTCGGCCTGCGAATAGGCGGAGGGGATAAGCCAGTAAAAATCAAAGGCACTGATCTCCGTTCGCTCGGTCGAGGTTACCAGTGTATTATTCATGTACTGACGATAGCCGGATAGAGAAAGTGTGCCGAGGTCCATGAGGTCAGTCTCAGTGACCGGTGGCAATTCCCAGGCAGCCAGCCAGCGAAACGCATTGGCCAGATCAACATTTTCCTGCTCGATGACGTCAATCTGAACCGAAGATTCGCCTGCCGACTGATTAGCGGCCAGAAAAGCGATTGGATTTGAACCTGCTTTTTCGACGGTTTCGCGCATCCATGGCTGCAGGATTTTTGCCTGTTCTTTCGCTTCCGGTGTGACGTCTTGTTGCGTCTTTGCTGCTGCAGGATCGAACGGCGATGCGGAAACCTCGTAAACCGCGGCATTGCTCCCGGCCCGGCTTGAAAAACTAAGGCCCTCAGTGCGGGTATAATCCTGCCGGCCACTGTCATAGCCTCGTGAAAAGGATCGCGCGATGGTGCCGATAATCTGCGCGCCCCCGGGTTCCGCCATTCGGAGGTTAATATTTGAATAGGCCTCCCCCTCAAGCGCATAGCTGCCGGCAAGAGCCGCAAGCGTACGCAGGGCTGGCGCAAATGGAGGTTCGCCTTCTACCGGAGCGAGATCAAAGCTCTGAACGGAAAGCCCGTCAAAAACGGCTTTATCGATGGACAGGTCAGCCGATCCAAGCATACCGTCAATGGACAATCCTTCTCCGCGGATCCCCTGAAAACTCGCCCGGTCGAACCAGAACAGTTTCTCAGCCATCGCGCCGCCATTGAACGCAAGGCTGACAGCATTGGCGTCGCCATCCCAGATACGGGCCTGATCGATCGAAATCCGCAGTTCCGGCTTATCCCTGATACCGACCAAAAGGCCGTCAATGACCATCGCGCCAGACGCCCCATCATAAGTGGCGTTCGCGTAGGAGGCTTCCAGCCAGCCAGGCATCGCTGCAAAAAATTCATCAACATCAAAAGGTTGCGCCGCTTTGTTTATATAAGGGGTGAGCAGCATCGTCTCTGCTGTGAGCCCCTGCTGATCCGGTACGGTTGCACAGGATGCAAGCATCGCAGCGGTTAGCACCGCAAGGCCGGAACGGAGTGTTTTTTTGGTCATGGCAAAAGCCCCCTCATGCTTCAGGTCTTTCCTTATGCCAAACACTCCTCCGGTTCACAATGGCGCTCATCGCCGGAAGCACTCGCCTTACGGGAAAGTCAGAATGGCGGTCAGACCGTGGCCCGGTGATGGCGGATCAAACTTAACTGGGCATTGGTTGAGGCATCGAATGGCGGAGCATCCTCGCCGGCATCGCCTGACAGGTAAGGCAGGATATCACGGGCCAACCCTTTGCCAAGCTCGACCCCCCACTGATCGAATGAATTGACCCCCCACAAAATTCCCTGACAAAAAATCTTGTGCTCATATAGTGCGATCAGGGCACCGAGCGTTTCCGGTGTCAGCCGATCCATAAGAATGGCATTGCTGGGCCGGTTGCCATGAAAGACCTTATGGGGACCAAGCGCTTCAATCTCAGCTTCGCTGAGGCCACTGTCTGCAAGCTCGCGGCGAACTTGTTTCATGGATTTGCCAATCATCAGCGCCCGCGGCTGGGCGAGGAAATTGGCAAGCAGTTTTTCATGGTGGTCACCCATCGGGTTGTGACTTCTGGCAGCGGCAATAAAATCGCAGGGTACTACGGTCGTCCCCTGATGGATGAGCTGGTAAAACGCATGCTGACCATTCGTTCCTGGCTCTCCGAAAAGAATGGGGCCGGTATCTACCGAGACTTCGTTACCATCAATGCGAACCGATTTTCCGTTCGATTCCATATCCGCCTGCTGAAGATAGGCGGGTAATCGATGCAGATGCTGGTCATACGGGAGAACGGCATAAGTTACATGCCCTTCAAAGTTACGGTTCCAAATGCCGACAAGCGCCAGCAAAAGCGGCATATTTTCAGAAGGGTCTGCCTTTCGGAAGTGTTCATCCAAGGCATGCGCACCGCGCAGAAGTTTTGCAAAATTATTCGCACCCACCTGCAAGGCGATGGCCATTCCAATGGCCGACCAGAGCGAATAACGCCCCCCGACCCAGTCCCAGAACCCAAACATATTGCCGGGGTCAACACCAAAAGCCTCTACCGCACGCTGATTGGTTGACAGGGCAATAAAATGCCTCGCGACGGCATCCTCAGGCGCATGCTTCCGGAACCAGGCGCGCGCGCTGTTCGCATTTGTCATCGTCTCCTGAGTAGTGAAGGTTTTTGACGCAACAATGAAAAGTGTTGTTTCCGGATCAATCTGTTCCAGCGTGTCGTGAAGATGCTGTCCGTCCACATTGGAAACAAAGAAGGTCCGGCGTCCGTCAATCCAGTAGGGACGCAAGGCTTCTGTCACCATAAGCGGCCCGAGATCGGACCCGCCAATGCCAATATTGACCACCGTATTAAGCGGCCTGCCCGTGTAACCAACATTTTCGCCGCGATGGATTGAGTTCGTAAAGTCAAACAACCGTTGACGTTCGCGATTTATCTCGGTCGTCACGTTCTCTTCATCAACATGGTAAGTCCGATGTGCAAAATCGCGCAAGGCAACATGCAATACGGCACGGCCCTCTGTCGTGTTGACTGGCTCGCCGGAAAACATTCGCTTGCGCATACCGGCAATGTCGCGTTCCTCGGCAAAGGCAAGCAGATTGGAAAGCGCGGTTTCGTCAATCCGGTTTTTCGAAAAATCGAGATACAGTCCAGCGGCCTCAGTGCGCATGCGTTCCGCGCGGTCCGGCTCACGCTCTAACAATGCGGCGATCGTCACACCTTCAAGCCGCTCATGACTTTTTGTAAGGTCTTTCCAGCTTTTCGTCTTTGTACAATCTGTGCCGTGCACATCCATGGGTCAGATTTCCGATTTGCCGTCATAAAAAGGGCCGAACACCCTGCCCGGCCCCGTTTCGAGTGCGCGAAAGCTGTGGCCTTTTCAAGCGCTATTTGCCTGGAGCCGGTGTCGGCCCCGTCGTCGGCGCAGCGAGCCTTGAGGCGCCGAGACTGTCGGCCACAAAATCGCGGAGGTCTGCTGCGTACGTCTCAAGTGATTCCGGATGAACATACATCATATGACCGGCCTCATAGTATTTTGTCTTGATCCGGCTCCGCTGTTCCGATGTCAGGTTGAGATGATCGACAAAATAATCGGTCGCACCATAGGGCGTTGCGAGATCAAAATAGCCCTGCTGGACCAGCACTTTCATGGTCGGGTTCTGCTTAATGACATGCTCAAGATCCACGCCCGTGTTGGCGTAGGCTGTCTTGCCCCGGCTGCCCGGCTGACGATGTCCATAATCCCATTCTGACCAGAGCCCGGCAGAAATCCTGTATTGCCGGTCCTGACCAAAGCCCAGCGCATTGGCCACATAGTCCTGAAACGCAGCCGTATAGGCCGCCCGGACCTTCGAGAAATACGGGTCGTAATCCATGCTCTCGGACAGGGGCCGAACAGAGGCCCCGGCATAACGCGAATCGATCCGCCCCGTTGTCATGCCGGTACGACGCTGGACCTCCTGGAGGAATTGCTGGTGGGTCACTCGCAGATTGGCGCGTAACCAGTATTCCGGCTCAATACCGGTATAGCCAGCCAAGGTCTGCGCCATAATCTCGCGCTCGGCGGGCGCCAGCCGGTTTCCCTTGTGGAGCGCCGCCAGATAGGCCGTTCCCGCAAAGTCGTCGACCTCAGAAAGGAACGTCTTGAGATCAGCTGGTTTTTCGTCAATCAGATCGTGATACCAGGCCGTAGCGGCGAAGCTTGACAGGTAAAGCGCATGCGGAAGGTCAGTACCGACACCGTCGACACCGGCTCCATAATCCATAAATGGGGAAACAAGAATGACCCCGTTCAGATCGATATTATGGCTTGCCATCAGCTGATAGGCAACCGCGCCCGAACGCATGCCTCCATAACTCTCGCCAAGGAGGAATTTTGGCGACAGCCACCGCCCCTGCTGCGTGGTAAACCGGGCAATAAACTCAGCAACAACACCAGCATCACCGTCAACGCCCCAATAATCCTTACCCTTCTCTTTATCAATAAGACTTGTATACCCCGTTCCCGGGGGGTCGAGCATGACAAGATCAGCCTCGTCCAGAATGGAGTATTCGTTATTGACATGCGCATAAGGCCCCGGTCCGGTATGGTTGCCATCGTCAAGACTAACCCTGCGCGGCCCGAGAACGCCCATGTGCAACCACAGCGAGGCAGACCCCGGGCCCCCATTATAAGCAAACATGATCGGGCGGCGCGCGGGGTCATCGACATTTGTGGCGCGGTAATAGGTGTATCCGAAGGTCGCCATGGGCGCATCTTCATCATCCTTCATCACCATCAGCCCTGCCGTCGCCTCAAACGGAATTTCCGCCCCGTCAATTGTTAGCGTTCCCGAACTTGTGACAGCTTCGTCTTGAACGTCCGCGACTTTGCCCGCATTTTCTTCCGGGGTCTGGGTTTGGGCCGGGGTCTGGGTCTGGGCCATAACCGGAAAACAAAGGCCGGTGGCGAGAAGAACACTAAAAGCATGAATAAAAAGGGTTCTGAACAAGGAGACCTCCATCATCGGTGTATGCGCAGACCATGTGCCAGGTAACCAGACAAGGCAAGCCTTGTGTGGAGGTGCGGGTCCGGCCCGGTATCGTGACGGGAAATTAACCTTCCGCTGGCACCTCATAGGAATGCGCAACACAAACCTCCTCCGATTTAGCATGCGCGCCGCACTTCAAATGAGTGTTGTCGCCGCCGTGACCGTTTCGGTCAGCCTCAAGGCCCATCGCCTTGAAACGAGAGCGGTTCAACCGGGTGAGCCCTCAAAGCCGGTCGCCGCAAGCGGTGTCGTGACAGCCCGGTCGCGGTAATTTTCACACAAAAACAATCACAACTTCCGCGACCTCTTCTTCAGGCCCGTGTTTGAGCATTTCTGGTCAGCTTTGTCGTTACACCGATTAGAAAAACCCGAGTGGGTCGGTACCGAAACTCATCAGCACATTCTTCGTTTGCTGATAATGACCGAGGGCCATCTTGTGCGTTTCACGGCCAATCCCCGACTTTTTGTACCCCCCAAAGGCAGCATGGGCCGGATAGGCGTGGTAACAGTTCACCCAGACACGCCCAGCCTCGATCGCCCGTGACATACGGAAGGCGCGGTTGGTGTCGCGTGTCCAAACCCCGGCGCCCAGCCCGTAAATTGTATGATTGGCGATCTCGACGGCCTCCGCTTCATCCCTGAATGTGGTCACCGCCAGGGTAGGCCCGAAGATTTCTTCCTGAAAGACCCGCATATCGTTGGTACCCTTGAGCAAGGTCGGCTGGACATAAAAGCCGCCCGCCAGAGCGCCACCAATCTCGGCTGCATCGCCGCCCATCAGGATTTCTGCACCGTCCTGTCTTGCGACGGTCATATAACTCATGATCTTGTCAAATTGTTCTTCGGACGCCTGGGCGCCAATCATAGTGTCCGTATCCAGCGGATTTCCCTGTTTGATCGATCTGGCGCGGTCGAGAACCTTGCCGATAAATTCGTCAAAGATTGATTCCTGCACAAGCACGCGTGACGGACAGGTGCAAACCTCACCCTGGTTGAAAAATCCGAGAAGGAGGCCTTCTGCGCATTTGTCAATGAAATTTGCCTCGTGCTGAAGAATATCTTCAAAAAAGATATTCGGAGACTTGCCGCCAAGTTCTACCGTAGACGGAATAAGTGACTTTGCTGCATTTTCCAGAATTTTGTGCCCAACAGCAGTTGAACCCGTGAATGCGATTTTTGCAATGCGATCACTGCTGGCGAGGGCTGCACCAATTTCCGACCCATAGCCGTTAAGCACATTCACAACCCCCGGCGGAAGGACATCAGCAATCAGTTCCATCAGTACAAGGATAGAAACAGGTGTCTGCTCGGCTGGTTTGAGAACGACGCAATTGCCCGCCGCCAACGCCGGCCCGAGCTTCCATGAAGCCATCAGAAGCGGGAAATTCCACGGAATAATCTGCCCGACAACACCAAGCGGTTCATGATAATGATAGGAAACTGTTGTTGCATCGATATCAGCAGCAGAGCCTTCCTGGGCTCGCAAACAGCCTGCAAAATAGCGGAAATGGTCTGCAGAAAGCGGAACATCGGCATTCAGCGTTTCGCGGATAGCCTTGCCATTGTCCCAACTGTCAACATAGGCGAGCGTCTCGAGATTTGCATCGATAATGTCAGCGATCTTCAACAGGAGATTCGAGCGCTCTGCAGCCGCCGTCTTGCCCCAGGCGGGCGCCGCAGCATGGGCAGCATCCAGTGCCTTTTCAAGATCGGCTTGTGAGGAACGTGCCACCTCGCAAAAAATCTTTCCGTCGACCGGTGATGGATTTTCAAAATAGATGCCATCAGCTGGCGCAACCCAATCGCCACCGATAAAATTCTCGTAGCGTTGCCTGAATATGAAAGGAGCACCATCAGTACCCGGTTTTTCGTATATCATGGTTTGTCGTCGCCTTTCTACATCCAGCCAAGTTCATTCAGCGCCCAGGGCGCATTCCAGACCTTTATCATATGGCTGACTTTGTTGTCGTCATTCAGCGTAATCACATAGACGTAATCGGACGCGATACTTTTACCGGTCGGCGCTACAGGCCCGCCTTCGCCGTTATGCGTTGCGAAAAAAACACCATAAAGCAGAGCCGTATTTTTTTCCTCATCAAAAGATGAGGCAACCAGATCATACCGGCATCCCAAAAGCGGCCCCTTGCCGACCGCCTGCATCCAGTCACAATAATCGAGGACAGTCTTGATCTCGGCGATTGGTTCGCTTTGCGCCTCGAATGTCGCGCCATCTTCGACATATGCGGCACACACAGCTGCCCCCTCGAGGCCCTCGCAAGCGTGAAAAAAACTTGTCGCCACATCCATTTTGGTCATTTTATACCTCCCGGTCAGAATTCCAGCTTGATTGTTTCTGCATTCGAAGTCAAATTGTCATGGCAAGGTTCAGGGAAGAGCCAATGGCCGGGAATTATCGGCAGCTTTATCAGCGGTGGAAACAAGACCCGACACGGTTCTGGCAGGAGGCCGCCACCGCAATCGACTGGTTCAAGGAGGCGGACTGCATTTTTGACCAGGATGCTGGCGTATACGGACGATGGTTTGTCGGAGCGCAATGCAATACCGCGTTCAATTGCCTCGACCGCCATATCAGCGCCGGGCGCGGGGACAAGGCTGCCCTTATCTATGACAGCCCGGTCACAAGTAAGAAGGCCATTTATTCCTATAAAGACCTCCTCACCCGGGTCTGCGATGTTTCAGCGGCCCTGCAAAAACTCGGCGTGCAGAATGGTGATCGGGTAATCATCTATATGCCGATGATTCCGCAGGCCGTGTTCGCAATGCTGGCCTGTGCCCGGATCGGGGCTGTCCATTCCGTTGTTTTTGGGGGATTTGCTGCCGCAGAACTCGCAACACGAATTGATGATGCTCGACCGAAAATCATTTTGAGCGCATCATGCGGGATTGAGCCAACCCGAACCGTCGCCTACAAACCGCTCCTTGATGCCGCAATCTCACAGGCACAGCACAAGCCTGAGGCCTGCATTATTGTTCAACGCGAGGCATACACTGCCGATCTCAGCGAAAACCAGTATGACTGGGCAAGCTTTGTGGGAACGGCCGGCCATGGCGGATTTGTTCCCTGCACCCCTGTTTTGGCTACAGACCCGCTTTATATTCTTTACACATCGGGAACGACTGGAGTGCCCAAAGGTGTGGTCCGAGACAATGGCGGGCATATGGTCGCCCTGCAATGGAGCATGGGGAACATCTTCAATACCCACCCGGGGGAAGTCTACTGGGCAGCCTCGGATGTCGGCTGGGTGGTTGGTCACAGCTATATCGTTTACGGGCCTCTCCTGCAGGGGTGTGCGACGATCCTGTTTGAGGGAAAGCCTGTCGGCGCGCCGGATGCCGGAGCCTTCTGGCGGATCGTCAGTGAGCACAAGGTTTCGACCCTGTTCACAGCCCCAACAGCCCTGCGCGCCATCAAAAAAGAAGATGCAGCCGGCACCTTTATCGGGAAATATAATATAGCGTCACTAAAAACACTTTTTCTGGCGGGAGAACGTGCTGATCCAGATACTATTCAGTGGGCAGAAGAGAAGCTTGGCGTACCCGTGATAGACAATTGGTGGCAGACAGAAACGGGCTGGCCAATCGCGGCAAACCCAATGGGCATTGAGCCACTTCCGGTGAAATATGGCTCGCCGGGTGTATGCATGCCCGGTTACGACGTTCAAATCCTGAACGAGGCCAGCGAGGAACAGACGGATGGATCGCTGGGGGCCATCTGTATCAGGCTTCCCCTGCCACCGGGATGCATGCCCACCCTATGGAACCGGGATGATCGCTTTTCCGAAAGCTATCTGCATCCATACCCTGGCTATTATGAGACTGCCGATGCCGGTTTTATCGACGATGAGGGATATCTTTCCATCATGGCACGGACAGACGATATCATCAACGTTGCCGGGCACCGCCTTTCTACCGGTGGAATGGAGGAGGTCCTGTCTTCCCATCAGAGTGTCGCCGAGTGTGCCGTTATTGGGATACAGGATCCGCTTAAGGGTCAAATCCCGGTTGGATTTATCGTTTTGAAAGATGGAACACGGACGAGTCCTGCCGTGATCGAGAAGGAATGTGTCGAACTCGTTCGCCAGAAAATCGGTGCCGTTGCCGCTCTGAAGACAGTGATAAATATCGCCCGCCTGCCCAAGACACGATCGGGCAAGATCCTGCGCGCCACCATGCGAAATATTGCCGACGGTACGCCATGGGCCTTGCCGGCGACAATTGACGATCCGGCTGTCCTTGATGAGATTGCCCATGTTCTGTCAGAACGGTTGCCTGTTTTATCCGGATAAATCAGATGCCGACAGATTACCGGGGCGATATCACGGACAGCTCCCTTTCAAATGCCGCAAGGCTGGCCAGTGTTTTGACTTAACAAAACGCCACTGCGCCAACCATTTCATCTTAGGTCTCGGGCAAATACCCGCGAGCCACCAAACGCAAGAGGGATGACCGCGCGCTGTAACCGAACTGCGCCAACGCCCCGGATGGCAGCTATAAGGCATACGGGCGCGGTGCCCGAACAGCGCAATATGCCGACGCCTGGGCACCCGAACAGACATAGTGAACACTTAGAACTAAGAGCATTTTCAAGCTCAGTTAGAAACGGTTTACGTAAAGAAAATGCTGCAAAACAAGGAGCTAGCGCATCTATATTGACTTCTAAAGCCTTAAAGATGCGCTGGTGGTGCTAAGCTGACGTTTTGCACCTCTGTGCGATTTTTTTGATGGACCACCTAATCCAGCCATTTGAGTGAGATAGCGATCGTAAAACGTCAACGGTACGGACTCAAATATTTGGGTCGATCCACTATCGCTCAAGCAATATTGGAATCAGGGAAACTCGATTTCTGTTGTTCAATATAGCGCTTCAAACGGTCATCAATTTCCGGATCAAGCGGAGGGGCCTGGTAGCTTTCTAATAAATCTTTATAAACTTTCTCGGCACGAAGCTCGGCCGTCTGCGCACCATCTTCCGTCCATTGTTCAAAACTGTTGTTATCCGCAATCTTGGACCGATAAAATGCTGACTTGAAGTTTGCCTGAGTGTGCCCACATCCGAGGAAATGCTGGCCCGGGCCAACCTCGCGCAAAGCATCAAGGGCCTGAGCGTTTTCAGACAAATCAACTCCGGCAGCATAAACGGCCAGCATATTCGCCTGATCCGCGTCCATCACAAATTTCTCATACCCCATCGCAAGACCGCCTTCCAACCAGCCTGCCGTATGCAACATAAAATTGACACCAGCCATAAGGCCCTGCTGCAGTGTATTTGCCGCCTCGTAGCCGGCTTGGGCATCTGGTACCTTTGATGCAGTTAAACCACCGGCGCTACGAAAGGGAACGCCAAGACGGCGCGCGAGAGCCGCACCAATATTGAGTACCATAGAAGCTTCCGGCGACCCGAAGGTCGGCGCCCCCGACTGCATCGACATCGAACTGACAAAATTTCCGTAAATTATGGGCGCACCCGGTCGGGTAAGCTGTGCCAGCGCCATTCCGCAAAGACCCTCCGCAAAGCTCTGCGCAGCGACAGCGGCTGACGTTACTGGCGACATGGCCCCTGCAACAACAAAGGGACTGATCATTGTAGCCTGATTATGACGTGCATAAACTTTCAGTGCACCAAGCATTACCGAATCAAATGTCAGCGGTGAATTGGCATTTATGAGGTTTACCAGAACACAATTCTCTTCAACAAAATCTTCACCAAAAACGAGTCGCGCCATTTCAACTGAGTCCTTCGCACGTCGTGGTGCCGTCACAGAGCCCATAAACGGTTTGTCGGAATATTTGATATGACTGTAGACCATGTCGTAATGACGTTTGTTTACCGGCAGATCGACCGGCTCACAGATCGTCCCGCCCGAGTGATGCAATCCTTCGCTCTGGTAAGCGAGCTTCACAAAGTTGCGAAAATCCTTGATCGTTGCATACCGCCTTCCCTCCTCCCGACTATAGACAAACGGCGAGCCATAAGCGGGAACAAAAACCGTATGATCACCACCAATGACAACATTGCGCTCAGGATTGCGCGCATGCTGTGTAAAGATTTCCGGCGCACTTTTCTGCACAATATCCCTGCACATACCACGCGGAAACCGCACCCGCTCATCCGAGCTGCTCGAAATCTCTCACCGGGCGC
>CAYSMJ010000002.1:15450-38793 GCA_964432075.1 uncultured Caulobacterales bacterium
CGCTCACCATCAGCCTTCGCACCGGCAGCAACAAAGGTTGAAATTGTCTCAGGATCTTCCTTGATATCAATCCCGATTTCTTCAAGGATGATGTCTGCATTTTGTTCAATGATCTTCAGGTCCGCGTCACCCAGAATTTCATAGGGTGGAATTCTTCGCGTTATAAACGCAGGTCGTTGCGGTTCATTTGTTTCCTGTTCCCCGCGGCCACGTCGGCCACCTGAACGTCCCGGTCTTGGCATCAGCGTCACCCTTGCTCTTTGTTAATAAAATGCTCTGTGTATTGTTCAACGATCGTTTTTTTCTTCGCGCGGCGGCGTGGACGCCGCGTACCGAACTGCGCTTTTGGCGCTGTCGGAAATTGCATAGCCGCAACAAAATAATCCTGAAATTTCGGCTCAGTCGCAGTTTCAAGTTTTTCGATATGCCTGACCGCTTCGATGATCCGCCTGCGAGCGTTAACATTGAGCAAAGCCATGGCTGCGCCCATACCCGAAGCATTTCCGACTGAACGAATGACGCTTGCTTTGGCGTTGGGAATAATACCAATCTCTGCGATATACTTTGAATCCAGATGCGTACCAAAGGCGCCTGCAAGCAAAACTTCATCAAAAGCGTCGCAATCAAGATAATCCGTCAGAAGGCTGACCCCGGCCGATAACGCAGCTTTTGCGAGTTGCACCGCACGCACATCAGTCTGTTTGATGAATATTGGCTTGTCGATACGATTAACCAAAAGGTATTTCCAGCTATTACCGTCTTCCCAAAGCCGCTCGGGAGCTGTGTCCGGAATAAACAGGCCACTCTCATCAATGATGCCTGCAGTGGCCAGTTCGACCATCATTTCAAAAATTCCAGATCCACAAATGCCGGTAATATTGTAGAGGCTGAGATCGCCCACAGAGTCCGAGAGCCAGTCATCATGCCCGATAATCTTGAATACGGGTTCTTTCGTGTCCGGATCGATACGGACACGCTCTATGGCACCAGGGTTGGCACGTACGCCTGAACTGATCTCGGCGCCTTCAAATGCCGGTCCTGTCGGCGAGGAGGCGGCGGCAACACGACCATTATGGCTGAGCACAATCTCAGCGTTCGTACCAATATCGACAAGAAGAACCGTACGACCCTTCATTTCATCCATGTAACGCAGATAGGCTCCTGTTGTGTCCGCACCGACATGCCCCCCGATCAGCGGAAAAAACGAAAATCGCGCGGCATCGGAAAGACCCAGTCCAAAATTTCTTGCCGGCACATCAAGCCACTCCCGAATTGCGAGCGGAAATGGCGCCTGCCCCAGTTCAACGGGTGAAATACCCAAAAACAGATGATGCATGATCGGGTTACCAACCACCACAAGTTCAAGAAGCTGGTTCGGCCCCATTTCAACTTCTTTGTAAGCCTCATTAAGAATATTGCTAACGGCTTTCCGGACTTCCTCAGTCAGTCGATGTTCCCCACCCTTGTTAAGCATGACATAGGAGACCCGGCTCATAAGATCTTCACCATATCTGATCTGAGGGTTCATCACTGTTTTCTCAAAGGCGAGTGTTCCGAGCGTCAGATCGTAAAGATACAGAGCAATCGATGTAGAGCCAATATCAATCGCTGCCCCATAAACATTAAATGGCGATGGTGGCCAAACATCAATAATTTCACAATCATCACGAACGACAGCGATCAGGGTACGATCATGGTCAGCAAGGATAGATTGAAGTTTGATCAGCGCGCGATGTTTAATTCTTCCGTCAATTCCGTGTTTTGCGAGCTCCTCATATAGTGTCTCTGAATCGCTTGGGTTATCTTCAAGCGTTGGCGACGGTAATTGGACCATATGAAGTTTGACCGACGGATTGAGCTCCGTAACAAATTCTGCGCTCTGTTTGGAAATTGAGACATCATATTCGTGGGAATCACTCGGAATTTCGATGACGACATCACCCTTTATCCGTGCCCTGCAGGCAAGCCGCCGTGTCTCGGACATATCACCGCTTGCAAAAGCTCTTTTCTCTGTCGGGGTAAGCCGTGACAAATGCTTTGCTTCGACGTCGACCCTGTATTTGGCATGCCGCCCGGGCTCCAGTTCAACCTGGCAGCGTAAGCAAAGCCCCTTGCCACCGCAGATTGATTGCATATCAACGCCAGAACGAAGAGCGACATCATAAACCGTTTCGCCATCCTGCGCCTCAGTACGCACACCAGATGGCGTAAATATCACTGTATACGTATCAGTCATGAGACGTCATCCCGGTATCCGGGCTTAATTCTGATCGCTCGGTAAACTGAGGCAATCTATTTAATATTTTAAAAAATCTATAACTAACTCCAAGCAATAAAATCCCTTTATTTTTTCGCCTTCCAGTCACCGCCAGTACTCCCGCAAAAACCGAAATCATATTGCTCATATTTTCACGGAAGAACCGAAGAGAGACCCGGACCGGAAAAAATGTATAGTCAGTTATAGGCAAGAATTTTTCGAGGCACATTAGTCTGTATCTGGATAGTTTGACGAAATGTAGCACTGCTGCGGCAACATAATGACCCCTCAGGCGTCGGCATTGCCGCCAATAGAAAGACCCGAAATCGTCTGGGTCACAAGTTTCAAAGTGAGCCACACCACGAAGGCACGATATGTTATGCGCATTATCCCCGGCGGCGACCACGGCGACGCCCTCCCCGACCTTCGCCCTCTGCGGACGGCTCACGGTAGGTTTTAATCCAGGTTGCGCAATGCGGATCAACGCCGTTCAGAACGTCTGCAGCCTTGATTGCAGGGACCAGCCCATCATGAAGCGGATTGAGAATTGCCGAAGTCATGCCAGCGCCGGCCATCATCGGTAAAAAAGCATTATTTATCGCGTGCCTGTTTGGCAGACCGAAGCCGATATTTGACGCACCGCAAGTCGTATTCACTTTCAATTCTTCTCGTAACCGCCGCACCAGATAAAAGACGTCTTTCCCGGCTTTGTTGACCGCACCGATCGGCATCACAAGTGGGTCAACAACAACATCCTCGGCTTTTATCCCGTGATCAGCAGCACGCTCTACAATCAGTCGAGCGATCTTGAACCGTTCATCGGGATTTTCGGAAATACCAGTTTCATCATTTGAGATAGCAACGACCGCCGCATCATACTTTTTTACAAGTGGCAAAACACGTTCCATAACTTCTTCTTCGGCAGTCGTAGAGTTTACGAGAGCACGACCGTTGTATACTGCAAGACCAGCTTCCAGTGCTTCTATCACGGAAGAATCAATTGCAAGCGGAACATCCGTTATAGACTGAACCAATTGTATGGTTTCAGCAAGAATTTTTGGTTCATCTGCGAGTGGAATACCAGCATTCACATCAAGCATTTGCGCACCCGCAGCAATTTGGGCAAGGGCATCCCTTTCAACGCGCGAATAGTTCCCTTGCTTCATTTCGGCAGCCAGGAACTTTCGACCGGTTGGGTTAATACGTTCTCCAATCATAACAAAGGGTTGATCGAACCCTATTCGAACCTCTTTTGTCGCGGAACTGATGATTGTCTGCGTCATGCACTGATCCCTTTACCTGGTTTATAGGCGCCGATCTCCGGATAATCACCGTCTGGCGTGACCACGCCAATTGTTGTTTCGACCGGCTCTGGTGCCCACGGTTTTCGCCCACCCAGCACACCCGACCTCGACACGACTTCGCCCACCCACATTTCCTGGCGGTACGCCATCAGATGAATGCCCGCTACACCAGGCGTTTCCTTGATTTGTTGCATCAGCTCAACGGCAATCTGTCTCCCTTCCGCCTTCTGATTGGACGCGCCTTCCATCCGACGGATCACGGGATCGGGAATATGAACACCAGGCACGCAGGATCTGAGCCAACGTGCGATTTTTGCCGATCCCAAAATACCAACACCAACAATGATGAAACAGCGTTCGGTCAATCCGAGATCACGTGACTGGGTCATGAACCGCCGCAGCTGCTTAATGTCGAAACAATATTGCGACTGAACAAATTCAGAACCGGCATTGATCTTTTTCGCCAGCTGATCGGCCCGATTTTCAAGGGGCGGAACAAAGGGATTGATGGAAGCTCCAATAAACAGCCGCGGCGCCATATTCAGCGGGCGCCCGCTGAGAAAGCTGGAGTCGTCACGCAAAATCTTTGCCGTCTGAAGGAGCGAGATGCTGTCGAGATCAAAAACCGGCTTTGCTTCTGGATGGTCACCGGCGCCAACATCGTCACCTGTCAGACAAAGTACCGAACATACGCCGAGTGCGGAAGCGCCGAGAAGATCACCCTGGATCGCAATTCGATTCCGGTCGCGGCATGAAACCTGAATGATCGGCGAGTAACCAGCCCGGGTGAGGATCGCGCAAACACCTAGGCTCGACATATGGCAATTCGCTCCTGACCCGTCGGTTGCATTTATTGCATCGACATAACCGTCAAAAACCCTTGCCCGGGTGAGCACTTCGTCCGGGTCAACCGAATCCGGTGGCGCGATTTCGGTTGTAACAGCAAAATACCCGGCACGAAGGACCCGTTCAAATCGTCCATGTGACACATGCCCGGGACGTTGTTTCAACGGATCACCCGGATTAGCACCGAATTCCGCAACAATATCCATTTCATCATTCATGGCGGGCAAGCCTCAACCAGGACGACTTTCCGATGTGACGTTGATCAACGGCAAATTCCAGCTCCTTGATCGCGTCTCCACCTTGCATTTTCTTTGCCCCTTCCCATGCCTCAACCCAGACACAGCGCATTTCCGGCTTTACCTCACACATTCCGTTTTCACGAACGCCACCGCATGGACCATTTCGAATTGTCTTTGGGCAATTCATCGGACAGGTCATCCCGGTACTGGACAAAACACATTTTCCGCACATTTTACAATCAAAGAAAAAGCCTTTGACGGTTCGTTCCACAACCGTGATTGGCGCATCAAGTTTTCGTCCGGAAAAGTCCGTGATAACGCGCAAGGCCACCAGAATTGCTGGCCGGGACGCATTGTAGAGCCGCTCCAAAAGCCTGGCATTCGCCGTTGACCACCGCCTAACCAGATACATTACGGGTTTTCTCCCCAATCGATATTCATGTCTGCAGCGGCTGCGATTGAACACCCCAAAGCACCGTACCCGACCAATCGGTAATCTAATACAAGACCAAGCTTTGATGCAGCGGTAATTGCGGACTGCTTCAGGTCCGGATCGGCAGTCTGGGCGAGATAGACTACCTGTTTATAATTGCCAAAATAAAGTTCACGCAAATGCGGCAGCCGATCGAGCCCAAGCCCCTTGATGACAAGCCGATCAAAGTTTTTCACGAGATAGTCTGTCAGGAAAAAACTGCCAATTTCCTCTTCGATAATTTTAGTAAAGAGGTTAGTACCAGCAAAAAATTCATAGC
This sequence comes from uncultured Caulobacterales bacterium, assembly GCA_964432075.1. Lineage (GTDB taxonomy): Bacteria > Pseudomonadota > Alphaproteobacteria > Caulobacterales > Parvularculaceae > CALLPQ01. The sequence continues at coordinate 20,849 of CAYSMJ010000002.1, forward strand.
AGTGGGCAAAAGGAAGACGTTCCACACCATATCTGCGCAGAATGACGTCTAACGAGCCCCCCGTACCGCATTCTCCGTATCCAACAAGAATTCGGTCAAAATCATACAACCGCGCTTGCAGAATGGCCTCTACAGCGGGCGCAATTTTCTCAGGCCTGTTATGATATTCTGCAGGAAGACATTGTAGCGTCAATGTTTCTCCGGCGAGACCAAGCTGATCGCGCAAGGCAATAATTTCCGTCGCCAGCGCACCGCAGGCGATCACAAGAAGACGCGGCGGGTGAGTCTCATTTCCGCACACCGCCGACATGTCAGCGGTTTTGCCCAATCAGGGCTTTTGCCAGTTCCGCACTCATTGCAGCATCTCGTCCATAAGAGGTCGCACCAATCGCGTCCGCAAACTCCTGATTCAGCGGCGCCCCACCAACCATCACGGGCAATTCCTTCAAAATACCCCGTTTATCAAACTCTTCAATGACCACGCCCATATAAGGCATGGTCGTGGTCAGAAGCGCCGACATACCAAGAATGGTCGGTTCATGTTTTTCCACCATTGCAAGATAGTTTTCGACCGGGTTGTTGATCCCCATGTCAATAACCTCGAAACCTGCCCCTTCCAGCATCATGCCGACAAGGTTTTTTCCGATATCGTGAATATCACCCTTCACAGTACCGATGACGTACTTTCCGATCTTGGACGAAGCTTCACTTACTGACAGGATAGGGCGTAGAAGCTCCATGCCGCTTTTCATGGCATTGGCGCACTGCAAAACTTCCGGTACGAATAAAATTCCGTCGCGAAAATCAACACCGACAATCCGCATACCTTCAACAAGGGCTTCACTCAGAACCTGATTGGCATCCCATCCACGGTCTAGGAGAATTTGAGTGCCCTCGTGAACCTCGTCCGCAAGACCATCATAAAGATCATCCTTCATCTGTTCGACAAGGTCATCATCGTTCAAGTCAAGCAGGATAATGTCTTCTTCATCGCTCATAATAAAAATACCTTTGATGTGTGAAATATTATACGAGGCCTGCGATTTCGCCGTTTTCATCGAGCCCGATATCGAGTGCTGCCGGTCGCCTCGGCAAGCCCGGCATAGTCATGATGTCCCCACAAACAACGACCACGAAACCGGCCCCCGCCGACAAACGGGCTTCACGCACGCCGAGCACATGCGCTTCTGCCGCGCCGATCAGCGCCGGGTCCGTTGAAAAACTGTATTGTGTCTTTGCGATACACACCGGCAGACTTCCATATCCGAGTTTCGTAAATTCCTTCAGGCTAAGCATAGCATCAGCACTAAAGCTTACCCCGGAAGCGCGATAAACCTCACGGGCTACTGTTTTTACCTTTTCTTCCAACGGCGCCTCGTCGGGATACAGCAGTGAAATTGTCGGCGAGCCGTCATCGAGCTGGTCCCTTACAGCAAAAGCAAGTTCTTCTGCCCCAGCGCCGCCTTCTGCCCAGTGCCGCGACACCGCGCAGCGTGCCTCCTGCTCTTTACACACCTCTTTGATAACAGAGATTTCCTCATCCGTGTCCTTGACAAAGTGATTGACGGCAACAACCGGCGTGATACCGAACTTTTGCAAATTTTCGAGATGGCGTTCCAAATTTACCGCACCGCGTCTGACCGCTTCGGGATCGGGTTTACCAAGATCGGCTTTCGCAACACCGCCTTGCATTTTCAGGGCTCGTACGGTTGCCACAAGCACCACGATATCTGGCCGTAAACCGGACTGGCGACATTTAATGTTGAGAAACTTCTCCGCACCCAGATCAGCACCGAACCCGGCCTCCGTAACGACTACGTCACATAAAGACAGAGCTGTTTTTGTCGCCATCACCGAATTGCATCCGTGCGCAATATTCGCAAATGGACCCCCGTGAATAAATGCCGGATTGTGCTCAATGCTCTGGACCAGATTAGGCTGCAATGCCTCCTTCAGAAGAACGGTCATTGCACCATCAGCACCAATATCCTTGGCCGTCACGGGGGACTTGTTATAACGCCGGGCAACGATAATTGATCCAAGACGACGCTGCAGATCGGCAAGGTCGGTTGCAAGGCACAGGATCGCCATGATCTCGGAAGCAACCGTAATGTCGAAGCCTGTCTCACGTGGGAAGCCGTGAGCGGGACCACCAAGACCAACATTAATGTTTCGCAGGGCGCGGTCATTCATATCGACAACCCGACGCCAGACAACACGACGCGGATCAATGTTCTGTTCATTTCCCCAATGCAGGTGGTTATCCAGAAGCGCTGCTAACAGGCTGTGGGCCGATGTAACCGCGTGAAAGTCGCCATTGAAGTGGAGGTTGATGTCTTCCATGGGCACAACCTGTGACCGCCCGCCACCGGCAGCACCGCCCTTCATGCCAAAGCATGGGCCAAGCGATGGCTCTCGCAAACAGACCATGGAACGCATACCGATTCGGTTCAGCCCGTCATTGAGGCCGACGCTGGTTGTGGTCTTGCCTTCACCCGCCGGCGTCGGCGTTACGGCCGTGACAAGAACCAGCTTGCCTTTGGGCTGGTCTGTTTTAGCCGCGATAAAATCGAGAGATAGTTTTGCCTTATGATAGCCATAGGGTACCAACGCTTCAGAAGGAACATTAAGGCGTTCGCGCGCGAGATCCAGAATGGGATGCATCTTCGAGGCGCGGGCAATGTCGATGTCCGGTGCACCAGGAGGCGGTAAGTCGTCATACGTCATAGTCATTAGACACTAAGCGCGTCCTCCATAAGTGCCCCTGGCCCCGGCCAATACCAACGCCCCGGTCAGAACCAAGCGACGAACACTACCAAACCATGATTGGATTGTTGCCTCATAACTTTCCTGAATTCGACCACACTTTTCCAAAAAACGACAAATGAGCTATAAGAGAAAGTGATTTCGAGCCTGTACAACAAATATTGCGCTGCAACCGTGCGGCGCATGTTCACACTAAAGAGCCATCACAGGCCTGATTTCGCAACCTTCGGCGCAGCTGTTATCGTCGGCTGCACGCTATGATTCGGCGGGGCAGGAAATGTTTAGCAAAGCTACTGACAAAAAACCTCAAGCCGTTGGGTTGCTACTTGTTCCCGAATTCTCGATGCTTGCTTTCACATCGATGATCGAGCCCTTGCGGGCAGCCAATCGTATCACCGGGCAAACCCTCTACACGTGGACAGTTCTGAGTTCCGGCAAGGCCGACATTCATGCCAGCAACGGCGTGAGCGTCTCGGCGGACACAGTCCTGCCTGATAAGCCGTCGATCAATGTACTATGTGTATGCGCTGGACTGAACGCGGCTAAGCATGCCACGCCGGCTCTTCTCGGCGTACTGCGAGATTATGCGCGTAGCGGCACCATCATCGGTAGCGTTTGCTCCGGCAGCTATCTGATAGCGCGCGCTGGCTTGCTGGAGAATTATCGGTGTACCATTCACTGGGAAGATGTCGAAGCTTTTGCCGAAACCTTTCCCCAGCTTGACATTACCGCCACCCTATTCGAGATTGATCGGAACCGCTTCACCTGCTCGGGAGGCACCGCGCCAATCGATATGATGATCCACCTCCTCGCGGAAGATCATGGCCGTGACCTCGCGATCAGTGTCGCCGAACAACTCCTGCATAATTTTGTCCGTGAGCCACATGATACGCAACGTATGCCGATCAAACACCGTACAGGACTGAACCAACCCAAACTTCTGGCCGCAATCGCGCATATGGAAGCATATATCGAAACGCCCACTTCTATCATTGATATTGCAGAAGCGATTGAGGTATCACCAAGACAGCTTGAGCGCCTGTTCCGCACAGAGCTTGGAAAAACACCATCACGATACTATCTTGAACTCCGCTTGAACCGGGCAAAGCTCCTCCTTATACAAACGGAAATGCCTGTTCTACAAATTGCCGTTGCGACCGGTTTCACATCAGCAGCACATTTTTCAAAGACCTATAAGGAACTTTTTGGGCGAACGCCAACGGCAGAACGTCTGGGGGCCGGTCCGTTACCGCAAAAAGAAAAAATCAAGGTTTCCTGATAGGTCGCCTGAATGCCAAGCGCAGAAATCCACCTTGTCTATTCCACATTATCATCTGATCTTGGATCAATTTCAAAAACACCCGGTGATGTTCGCGGAATAGCAACATAATCCTCCTGGTCTTCCGCCGGAACGGGCGCGCTGACCGCAATGCGCAGCAGAGCAAAGACAACAAGCGCCGTGTGCATCGCAGCTGTATAGGAAAAGAGTGCGGATGGACCGAAAGCACCCATCAGGAAGGCCGCGAGCGCCGGGCCGAAAACAGAACCCACACCATAGACCAGCAACAACCCGGCACTGACGGCCACAAATTCATCGGTGTCAGCATGGTCATTGCCATGAGCGGCACTAAGCCCGAACAACGGCATGGCGAAGACCCCGTAAAAAGCCGCTCCGGTCAGGAGCATTGTCTGGGAAATATCGCCGGTCCGACTGAGAAAAATGCCCGCGCCTACACTCGCCACGGCTGTTGCCAGTAATACCCGTCGCCGGTCAACAAGGTCTGATATCCGGCCGATCGGCCATTGTGACAGGGCACCGCCAATAATGGCTGCGCTCATAAAGGTTGCTATCATGGTAAATCCGTAACCCAGTTGCTGAACATATACCGGGCCGATGGCATAGAAGGATCCGTTCGCCAGACCGACAACAGTCGCCCCTGCGACCGCGAGAGGCGAGACACGCCAGAGCTTGGGGATATCCAGATTGGTTCGGGTAAGCGGTTCTGGTGCAATTGCCTTGGTCATCGCAACCGGGACGATAGATATACAGACCAGAATAGCTGTTAACGAAAACAGGACAAAGCCGCCCGGGTCCGCAGCCGTTAACAGAAACTGTCCCCCCGTCATCGCAACAAGGTCAACAATTCGGTAGGTCGAGAGCAATTGTCCGCGATTTTCATTCGTGGATTTCTCGTTCATCCAGCTTTCGATGATCAAGTATAAGCCAGCGAAACAAAAACCGGTCACCGCCCGCAGCAAGAGCCACAACACCGGCTCAACGACCAAAGCATAGGCGAGTGCACAGGCCGCCGTCAGGGCGCTGAAAGCCGCAAATGCCCGGATGTGCCCAGCCCTCTTCACCGCGCTCGGTGCTTTCAGGCTTCCTAAAATAAATCCGACATAATAGCTGGATGTCAGTAAGCCGATCAATGGCAGGGAAAAGCCCTCAAGGTTGGCGCGCACGGCAACAAGGGTACCCTGCAAACCGCCACCGGCAAGCAGAAAACCGGCGGAAATCAGAAGCGCCGAAAGGGAAAGCAGCATTTGCCACATGGCGCTGACACCGGACGAGAAAGGGTGAAACCAAAACGCCTCAGCCGACAAACTCGGTCACACCATCGGAACTGCGCGTAATGGCGGCATATTGGCTTATTTCGCTTTGCGCAAGATAGAAACTTCAGGAAAAAACAGGGACCACGCGCGCCCCATGATCACGCCATGTCCTCTCACGAGGCATAAAAAGAAAACAGCTCAATTATACCAAAAACCTTATTTCTTGAAGAAAAATTAATCCGTTTCAAAGCATGATCATAAAGGAAGACTGCGTTCGGACAGTAAGCCAGAGCTTCCCTGCATATGACCAGTCGGGCACAGGCCCCGTTCATCCAATCACGTACCACTCAACATTATGATAGGCTGCAAGCGACAATCAAAGCCGACACCAGAGATACGATCTTTATTCCGATTATATTGTTTGTCAGCAAGCACCATCCTGCCCTTGCTTTCATGATTGCCTATAGTTGTCTGAACTTGCTCAGGGCTCAGGGCTCATAGTGTAATTCCTGAGTCAACAAATCCGTCATACTGCGTCGCAATTCTATTGAATCGGCAATATTAAAAGCAAAGTGTCAGTTATCCCTCGCAACGAATGGTTGAAGAATTTCATGGTGAAGACGCAAGCCGGGTCCCTTCGCTTGAAAATGTTCAAACCCGTCCGGCGTCGCCGCCAAGGGGATTTGGTAAAATTCGGGTAAATACATCCCTGACACATAACCGTACACGTCTCATTCACATGCCACAGGGTTATATCATGGTTTTGTGATATCTACGGATTATTGCGATCCGTATGCAGCAAAGAAAACGGATACAGACCGTTGCGATTTAGCAACATGTCCGCAAAGCGCTTGTTTTAAGCGGGTTCCAGAGCATGCCAATCCGCATTTGCGACAATTTGGCGAAGAACGAAGGGATCAAATGGAATGTTTTCCGGCGTTGCTGTTGCCTAAGCCTCAAATATGAGTAGGTTACGGATAATATCAGCGTGTGCCAAACGGGCCATGCCGCTCAGGGTAACCTTGTATTGCGGCAACGCTGGGCTGCTTAATTGCGGCTAAACCAAAAAATCCGACTTAGCATAACCCGGAGGGCTTCATGAAGAAATATTTTGCGACGGCATCAGTTATGGCTGTTGCCTGTGCGATCTCCCAAACCGCACAGGCACAACTTCAAGATGAAATTGTTGTGACGGCAACCAAGCGCAGCGAGACTGCACAAAGCGTTCCGGTTGCGGTCAATGCACTTGGCGAAGAAAGCCTTGACCAGCTTCGCGTCGACAATTTTCAAGATTACCTTATTCAATTACCGGGCGTTTCCGCTGGCGGTAGTGGCCCAGGGCAAAATACGATCTACATCCGTGGTATTGCATCAACGACCCCTAATTTAACAACCGCCGGGGTTGCCGGCCTTACGCCGAATGTTGCGTTCTATCTTGATGAACAGCCCCTGGCACAACCGGGCCGGAATCTAGACGTTTATGCCGTCGACCTTGAGCGGATTGAGGTTTTACCGGGTCCTCAGGGTACGCTTTTCGGTGCCAGCTCGCAGGCGGGGACAGTTCGTCTTATCACAAATAAACCCCGCCTTGGTGAATTCTCCGCGTCTGTCTCAGGCGGCGTTTCTTTCACTGAAAATGGTGAAATGAGTAACAAGGTCGAAGGCGTTATCAATATTCCTGCCACGGATTCGCTGGCTTTCCGGGTGGTTGGTTATAATGACGAGCGCGGTGGTTACATCGATAATGTTCGCGGTGTTCGGGATGCATCGGAGTCGGGGCGTTTCCGGCCGCTTGGTACGGTACGGGCCAATGGCGTTCCGGTCTCGGCGCAGCGTGCGGGGTTCCAGTCAACTTCAGATCTGTCCGGCGTAACATTCCTGCAGGCCGACAATAGTGGGCTCGTCGAGGAAGATTTCAACGATACATCCTATGCTGGCTTCCGGGCCAGCGCTCTCTGGGAGATTTCGCCGGACTGGACAATCACCATTGCTCATGCACGCCAAAGCATTGAGTCAGAGGGTGTCTTTTTTCAGGATCCGGAACTGGACGATCTCCAGATCCAACGCTTTGAACAGGACGAAATCGAAGATGATTTCAATAACACAAGCTGGACGATTGAAGGACAGATCGCCGGGCTGGAAGCTGTCTACACAGGGGCCTACACTGATCGCGACACTGACCAGCGCGTGGATTATTCCGACTATCTGTTTGTCGGACAATATCTTCCCTATTACATATGCGATGGCGGCGTAACTTATCCCGGTGATGCCGATCCATCGGGTACCTGCCAGGCACCGAACCTGTTTGTTGATTCAGCCACTGAAACACAGACATTCACGCATGAACTCCGCTTCAATACGCCAGCCGACAAAAGGATCCGTGCGACTGTTGGCGCTTTTTACAGCGACCTCGAATTGACCGAGCGGAATGATTTTACCTATCCCGGCTCCGTTCAGGCAGACATTTTTGGTCCACCCATTCCAGGCTTTCCAAACAATGGGTTTGCGCCGAATTTCCCATTTACTACCGGCTTTACCTCTGATCCCGGCCCCTTCCCGCCTGGTGTAATTTTTCGCAATGATGTTCGTCGTACCGATGAACAATTCGGAATTTTTGGCGAAGTCAATTTCGACCTGATCCCGGATACGCTTACACTGACATTCGGTACCCGTTATTATGACATTGAGGTTGATTTTGAAGGTGGCGCGAATGCATCCTTCTGTAACAGCTTCCAGTCTGATGCTAATGCTTTTGGTACTGACATTAGCGACCTTTATAATGGCGATGGCCTGTTTACTTTTACCGGTGACTGTTCACGCTCGGCGACGCTGCCGGTAACATTTGATGTCAATGACAATCAAACCCCGGACGAAATACTGGCAGCCCTTATTGCAGCCGGCGATTCGTCTGCAACCCTTGGGCAGGCACAGCAAATCTTCAATGCGTTGCGCGCACCTGACGTTGCCGACACTGACGGGTTTATCTTCAAGGGCAATATCAGCTGGACACCAACGGATGGCGTTTTGCTGTATGCAACCTATTCTGAAGGCTTCCGGCCAGGGCTTTTGAACCGACCGGGCGGCGCTGGGGGAGCGAATGGATTTACTGTGCCGTTCGAACTTGATACGGACGAAGTCACCAATTACGAAATCGGCTGGAAAACCCAGCTTTTCGATAATCAATTCCGCTTCAATGGCAGCGCGTTTTATGTCGATATTGAACGGTTGCAAACGACGATCTTCGACCCATCAATTACCAATCTCTTCTTCTCGGATAATGCGGCAAATGCCGAGATTTTTGGCGTTGAAGGCGATCTGACGTTCGCCCCACGGGCCATTCCCGGGCTGACGGTCAACGGGGCGTTCTCCGTTCTTGATACGGAGATTACGGATGTCATCACACCAACGGACGACGTGACCCAAGGGGCGGACCTGGCTTTTGCACCCTCATTCCAGGGCAATCTGCGTGCGCGGTACGAATGGGATATCAGTACAGAATATACGGCACATATCATGCCGCAACTGGTCTATTCCGGTGACGCCCGCAGCGATATTATTGATATCAACGACGCCGAAATCGATAGCTGGGTCACATTCGGTATGTCTGTTGGTATCCGCAATGACCGCTGGTCGATGGAGGTCTTTGGCGACAATCTGAACGATACGCGCGGCGAACTTGCCAACAATTTCGTGTTTGACCGCGAACGCGTTACTGTTATTCGTCCACGGACGATTGGCATCCGCGTTGGCGCCGACTTTTAAGCGCGCTTGTCGGACCATGCCCGCTTTGGTAATCAGGACGCCCCTGCAATTGTCAGGGGCGTTTTTCTTTGGAGGCCTGTGATTGTCCGATCCACCGCAAAACCACGACGACGTTATTGACGCAGCACAAAAGAAGATTATTGCGGGCGACTTCAAGGCCGCCGATACCTTCCTCGAAACAGTCCTCGCCGAGACACCGGCAAATGTCGATGCCCTTTATATGAGCGCTGTGTGCGCGCGATATCTGAAACAGGACGAAAAAGCCGCTGATCTCTTGCGCCGGCTTCATGCAGCTTCCCCGGAATATGGCCGGGGCTACCAGGAACAGGGCCATTTTCATCGCTGGCGCGGAGAAAACGACACGGCATTGCAGTCTTATCGATATGCCACACAATATAATCCGGCCTTGCAGGCGAGTTGGCAGGCGCAAGCGGAAATCCTGCGCGAGCAGAGCCGCAACCACGAGGCAAGGCTTGCTAAGGCACAGGCTGACCGGATTGCGTCGCTGCCTAAAGAAATCGTCGCTGTCATGAACCACCTTCATGAAGGTCGGCTTTTGAAAGCCGAATCCGTATGCCGTGCCTTCCTGATCAAAAACCCGAAACATGTCGAAGCCATGCGTCTGCTTGCAGAGATCGGCATCCGTTTCAGCGTTCTTGAAGATGCAGAATTTCTTCTCGAAAATGCTGCGGAGTTTGAACCCACCAATATTCAGGTTCGTCTTGATTATATCAAGGTCCTCCGTAAGCGACAGAAATATCACGAGGCTCTGAACCAGGCTCAGGCTCTTTTTGCTCACAACCCGGATGATCCGCTCTTTCAATCGCATCTTGCCATCGAAAACATGCATAACGGCAATTTCGAAAGGGCATTTGAGCTTTTTGACAACGTCCTTGCCAAACATCCGGACGATCCGGCCACCCTCACGTCAAAGGGTCATGCACTAAAGACGTTTGGCCGCCGGGATGATGCAATCACAGCCTATAAAAACGCCTATGCCGCCAGCCCAAGCCATGGCGATGCTTATTACGGGCTTGCGAACCTGAAGACATACCGGTTCACGGACGCCGAAGTCGAAAAGATGAAAGTGGAGGAAAGCCGCGAGAGCGCTACACACTACAACCGGGTTCAGCTCTGCTTTTCACTTGGCAAGGCATTTGAGGACCGCAAGGATTTCGATGCCGCCTTCACCTATTATGAGCGGGGCAATACCCTCAAGCGAACACAATCGCGCTATGATGCCGATCAGATGACGGAGGAAATGAATCGGCAAAAGGATTGCTGCACACCAACCCTTTTCGCTCAACAGGCGGGTAAAGGCTGCCCGGCACCAGACCCGATCTTTATTGTCGGCCTGCCCCGTGCCGGATCAACTTTGCTGGAACAGATCCTAGCCTCACACAGCAAGGTCGACGGCACCCTCGAACTCCCGAATATTCTGGCGATGGCCCATCGCCTGCGCCGCGGCAAGAAGGTTTCAGCACAGTCCCATTATCCGGAAATCCTCCATGATCTGTCTTCGGAACAGCTAAATAATCTTGGCGAAAAATATATTGAGGACACAAGGGTTCACCGCGCTGGAGCCCCATTTTTTATTGACAAGATGCCGAATAACTTCCGGCATATCGGGCTTATCAATCTGATTTTGCCAAACGCGAAAATTATTGATGCACGGCGTGAACCGCTCGCATGCTGTTTCAGCGGTTTCAAACAGTTATTTGCCGAAGGTCAGGAATTCACCTACGGACTGAATGAAATTGGTAGATACTACCGGGATTATGTGGGTCTTATGAACCATTGGGACGAAGTGATCCCCGGAAAAATCCTCCGCGTTCATTATGAAGATGTCATTGCAGATCTTGAAACCGAAGTTCGGCATATCCTCAATTTTTGCGGCCTTGCCTTTGAACCATCCTGCATTGAGTTTCACAAAACCGAGCGGGCTGTGCGGACGGCAAGCTCAGAGCAGGTTCGCCAACCGATCAACACAAAGGGGCTGGAGTCGTGGCGCCCATTCGAGACACATCTCGCCCCCCTAAAGGACGCGCTTGACGATGTGTTAAGAACCTACCGGATGTGACAAACAAGTTGAAATTCAGCGGCGTGCACGGGTAATCCGTACCCCGGCATCTCCGGCTATCGCAATCGCTGCGGGCTTTGACGCGCTTATAGTGACCTCCATAACCCGTTCATGGCTTAGACAAAAACGAGCAATATCTTCAGCAAGCGTCTCAACCAAATCGATATGGGAACAGTCAACAATCCGGAGAACGCCTTGAACAAGTTTATCATAACAAACAATACTATCTACATTGACTGTTTCACAGGTTGGCCGTGGATAGAGCTCAGCTTCTATTGAAACCAGAACAGGCTGACGCGCCTTGCGTTCTTCAGCATAAATCCCGATTGAAGCATCAAGCATCAAGTCACGGATAAAAATTACATCCCCCGGTATTTCGCGGACTTCCCGACAAGGCGCCTGGCTTTGAAATGTATATTGCGCATCAATGACCGTATCGCCTTCCGTTACCCTGGCTTGATCGGCAAGTGCCAATTCTGCCCACTCTGCCATGATTTCATATTGATTTTGAGCCATCAGGGTTGCCTGCCTTTTTCGAGGAGAGACATGAGGTACGGCGCAAATGATCGCCACACCTCAATATGAAATTCAGTCTCTGTTTCGCGCAATAAAACGAACTCTGCCCGTTCGAATACGGTTCGTGTACATCTACCAGACGGAAACGCATCAAGTGCCAGATCCAATGGGCACCCCATATTGATCAATTGCGCCGCACCTTCCCCACTGATCCATAGGCCAACATTTCGGTGCGAGATGTCGACTAGGCTGTAAGGCGATGCCGAAAAGCGTGCACATTTTTCGATCAATGCTGCCGCTTCTTCCGTTGGCGTTATACAAAGCCACTCATCGGGTCCAAGCCGCAAAATTCGTTCATTTTCGTTCTTTTCAAAACAGCCAATCGAGGATGGTAGCATTATGCCGCTCGCTTCGGAAAATGCATCCATACAATTTTCACGAAGGCGCAGGCTAATGCGTGATTTCTCTGCAAGAAGCTGTATCGATATGCCCTGATCGAAGGCATTTGAACCCGTATCCGCACAAATACCTTGATCGATATCGTATCTATTAACAGCTTTTTCAACCGCCATTCAGTTGCTCCCCTGCCTGATCATAAAAAACCGGGTCAACGATCTCGGCCTCAATTGTTTCCGTGGGCATGGGAATGAAAACGCTTTCGCCTTTCCGGTCGTGGCCACCATTTACAAGGGCAAGCGCAATGGACCGCCCAAGTGGCTCACTCCAGTAAGAGGAGGTGACATGACCGACTATATCCATCGGAATTTCCTGATTAGGCAAGAAAACGATCTGTGCACCCTCTTCGAGCACAGTCTCTGGCGATTTTGTCAAAAGGCCAACAAAGTGCTTGCGTCCCTCTTTAACAAGATCTGGGCGAGCAAGTGAGCGCTTACCGACAAAATCACGTTTTTTCTTGCCCACGGCCCAGGCCATGCCGGCATCATAGGGCGTTACGGTCCCGTCCGTATCTTGCCCGACGATAATAAAACCCTTTTCAGCGCGAAGAACATGCATTGTTTCGGTTCCATAGGCGGTCACATCGTATTTCTTCCCTGCCTCATAAAGCGTTTCCCACACGGCCTTGCCGTAATGAGCCGGTATATTGATTTCAAAGCCGAGTTCACCTGTGAAGCTGACACGAAATAGCCGTGCATCGACACCACAAAACCGGCACTCGCGCACCGCCATATGCGGAAAGGCATCAGGCGATAAATCGATACCCTGTACGAATGGTTCGATGACTTTGCGGGCTTTCGGGCCATTCAGCGCGATCACGGCCCACTGTTCAGTGATGGAAGTTAGCCAGACATCAAGATCGGCCCATTCTGTCTGCAGATAATCCTCCATATGGGCAAGCACCCGAGGGGCACCACCAGTGGTGGTTGTTACATGGAAGCGATCCTCTGCTAGCCTTCCGACAACACCATCATCCAGAATATAACCATCCTCACCCAGCATCAGCCCGTAACGGCAACGCCCGGTGGCTAAGTTTCGCCATGGGTTTGTATACATACGGTTCATGAATTCGACTGAATCAGGCCCAACGATTTCTATCTTGCCAAGCGTCGAGGCGTCAAAAATTCCAAGACAATCCCTTGTTGCCTTGCACTCGCGCGCAACAGCCTGGCTCATGTCTTCACCCGCATGCGGAAAATACCGTGCCCGACGCCACAAGCCCACCGGTTCAAATACCGCACCATTTGCCTCAGCCCATGGATCTATTGGTGTACGACGCGTTACATCAAATGTATCTCCGCTATTATTTCCGGCTAGCACCCCAAATGTCGTGGGCGTATATGGAGGGCGGAATGTTGTCAGACCAATTTCAGTAACAGGCCGGCCCAACGATTTTGATGCAACCTGCAAGCCATTTAGATTGGAGGTTTTGCCCTGATCTGTCGCCATCCCATTTGTTGTGTATCGCTTTATATGCTCAATCGATTTAAACCCCTCGCGGACGGCCAAGCCGATGTCCTTTGCGGTGACATCGTTCTGAAAATCAACGAACGCTTTCAGCCTTGCCTCGTTACGGTGCGTCGGCAAGAGCTCAGACGAGCCACCACCCCAGGGAGAGGCTTGGGTAATTGTGTAGGTACACGGCTTACCGGCTGCCAGCGCACCACTTTCCAATGCCCTCTTAAGGCCAAATTCTCCGCTACACGCACCAGCGCACACCGCGTTTTCATTGGCTTTGTCAGGAACAAAAGCCGCGATGTCCTCATGCCATGCCAATGTCCCCCTGGAATGGGACCAGAGATGAACACTCGGCGTCCAACCCCCGGACATCAGCACAGCGTCGCATGAAATTTTTTCACCCGATTTATCAACCATCGGGCCATTGATCCGATTGGCAATTATACTCTTTACACGTAATTCCCCAGAGACTTCAGTGACAGTCCACCCGGCTCTTACGTCTATTCCACGACGCGCTGCCTGTGCCAGCAGACCAGGATCAACGACGCCGCGGGCATCGATAATCGTCGCGATGCGGATATTGTCGTCGGCAAGATCAAATGCAGCTTGATAAGCACTGTCATGCGTTGTTACAACCGACACAGTCGCGCCAACAGCGACACCATAGCGGTTTAAATAAGTCTGTGCTGCCGAGGCCAGCATTATGCCCGGACGGTCATTATCGGCAAAGACAAGCGGCCGCTCAATCGCACCAGTCGCCAGGATAACTTTGCCCGCACGGATTCTATGCAATCGCTCACGCACAGCCGAAGATTGCTCATTTGGCCGGTGATCCGTACACCGCTCGACCAGCGTTACGAAGTTATCGTGGAAATAACCAATTGCCGTCGTTCGGGAAAAAATTGTGACATTACGGCAATCCCGTAATCGCTGGAGCGCATTATCAAGCCAGTCCCATGCCGGCGTTCCATCAATCACGGGAGAGACTGAGCCAAGGAGACTACCGCCAAGCTCAGCTTGTTCATCAACGAGAATTACACGTTCACCACTTTCGGCTGCTGCAAGCGCTGCACCAATCCCGGCCGGCCCCGCGCCGACGATGAGCAACTCGCAATGAGCATAACAGGCTTCATATCGATCCGGATCGGGCGCTTTGGGAGCGGGACCAAGCCCGGCCGTTCGGCGAATTGCCGGTTCGTATACGGATTCCCAAAATCTGCGGGGCCACATGAACGTCTTGTTGTAAAACCCCGCCGGAAGGAATGGGGAGAACACATCGTTTATCGACGCGATATCGTATTTTAGTGACGGCCAGCTATTCTGGCTATATGCACACAATCCATCATAAAGCTCAAGCGTGGTGGCCCGTACGTTGGGCGTTACCCGACCCTCCCCGCGATCAAATGCAATAAGCGCATTCGGTTCTTCTGAGCCGGAACCGACGATACCCCTCGGGCGATGATATTTAAATGAACGGCCCACCAGATGAATATTGTTTGCCAATAGCGCGGACGCGAGGGTATCCCCCGCTCGGCCCTGATAGGTCTTGCCATCAAAAGAAAAATCTACGGGGACGTGTTTTTTCTCTCGACCGCGCCCGGTACGACGAAAACAGGTCACGATGAAGCCCCTGCGATATCTTCGGGGGATGGACGAGGAATGCCGGTTTTATAGGTCATAAAAAATTTATCAGTAACAGTATCGCGAACTGCATTGAAGAACCGGGCACAGCCATGTGCATGGATCCACCGTTCAAAATTCTTTCCCCGCGGGTTATCCCGAATAAAGAGATATTTAGCCCATTCATCATCGCTCAGGGCCGAGGGGTCTTGTGGCCGTAGAATGTGCGCCTCGCCAGCATAGCGAAATTCAATCTCGGGACGGACTTCCTCACAATAAGGGCATCTAATCTGGAGCATAAGGATGTCTCTTCAGTGTGCAACCGCAGCCGCAGCCGCTTCATCAATGAGGCGGCCGGTCGTAAATCGTTCAAGGGTGAATGGTGCGTTGATCGGATGAGGTTCATCATTGGCGATGGTATAGGCCAGGAGATTGCCAGCACCTGGCGTTGCCTTGAATCCACCAGTCCCCCATCCGCAATTGACGTAAAGACCTTTAACTGGCGTCTTGCCAAGAATGCAGGACCGATCCGGGGTAACATCAACAACGCCGCCCCAGCTTCGGAGCATCCGCATCCGCTTGAATAGCGGGAAAATCTCACAGATCGCAGCCAGCGTGTGTTCAATTATATGAAGCGCGCCGCGCTGACTATAGGAGACATACTGATCTGTACCTGCACCGATGACAAGCTCACCCTTATCAGACTGACTGATGTAAGCGTGCACGGAATTTGACATGACAACGCAAGGAAATACAGGTTTAACAGGCTCGGAAACCAGCGCCTGAAGGGGAAAACTTTCAAGCGGAAAATCAAGGCCAGCCATATTCATGATAACCGACGTGTTGCCGGCAGCGGAAACGCCGATTTTCCGGGCCGCAATAAACCCACGCTCGGTCTCAACGCCTTCGACAGCACCGTCAGGACCACGACGTATACCTGTAACTGTGCAATTTTGGATAATATCAACACCAAGCTTCGAGGCCGCCCGCGCATAGCCCCAGGCAACCGAATCGTGGCGGGCAACCCCGGCCCTTTTCTGAAGGGCCCCGCCCATCACCGGATATCTAGCCTGCTCGGATATATCGAGCGGCGGACAAAAGACCTTGCATTCATCCGGTGTGAGCCATTTGTTATCGACCCCATTGAGCCTGTTCGCATGAATATGCCGCTGGAAGCTCTGCACATCATGGACGTTATGCGCCAGCATCAAAACGCCGCGCTTTGAAAACATGACATTATAATTTAATTCCTGAGACAAACCGTCCCAGAGATCGACTGCATGATCGTATAGCCGGGCACTCTCATCATAAAGATAGTTTGAGCGGATAATCGTTGTATTACGACCGGTATTCCCGCCGCCAAGCCAGCCCTTCTCTATAACAGCCACGTTGGTTATGCCATATTTCGACGCAAGGTAATAAGCCGCACCAAGACCATGGGCGCCGGCCCCGACAATAATTACATCATAGGACGATTTGGGCGCAGCATCGGGCCATTGCTCGGGCCAGTTCTTGTGAGCCGAAAGTGCGTTTGCAAACAATGAGAAAGCTGAATACCGCATCAGGATCTTAGTTTATCATTGTCAGGGTCGTAGGGACTCTCGGGGAGGATGACGGCCCGGCAAATTTTGCCAAGGATATTGATTTCAAGCTCCTGACCAATTTTTACCAATTCCGGCTTCACCATAGCAAGCGCGAGAGACTTATCGAGACGGAAACCAAAGCCACCACTCGTGGCTCGACCAACAACCTTATCGCCCGCGTAAATCGGATTATTGCCCAAAACGTCAGCATCTTGATGTCCGCTGATCTCAAGTGTTACTAAAGAATTTTCAAATCCTCGTTCCCGCCAGGAAAGGAGATTTTCTCTTCCCACGAAATCTCCCTTCTTTAAGGCGATAAAACGATCGAGTCCTGATTCGTATGCCGCATACTCAATGGACATCTCGGTACCGATTAAACGATAGCTTTTCTCAAGACGCAAGTTGTTCAGGGCGCGGATACCAAATGGTTTCAACCCGTGAAAATCTCCATTTTCAAAAATCGTGTCAAAGATATGGTTCTGATATTCTATGGGGTGATGGATTTCCCATCCAAGTTCTCCGACAAAATTCACACGCAGTAGCTTCACCGGCGCAAGGCCGATGGTCGTCTCCTGGCCTGTGAGCCAGGGGAAGGCTGCGTTTGACAGGTCCGCGCCGCAGATCGGCTGGAGAAGGTCACGGGCCTTGGGCCCTGCCACTACGAGGACACCCATCGCCCCGGTAAGGTTTTCAAACTGCACCGATCCATCGCGCGGCATGTGCTTTTTCAGCCAGTCATGATCGAGCCGTTGCCATCCTCCCGCAGATACAACATAGAAACTGTCCACCGCTTCACGCTGAATCGTAAACTCTGAGTGTACACCACCGAGCTGCGTCAGCCCATGCAAGAGTGCGACACGACCAACCTTTTTTGGCAGTCGGTTTGCAAGAATCCGGTCCAGAAATGCCTCCGCGCCGGAGCCCGAAACGCGCGCCTTGGCGAACGCAGTCATGTCAAGGAGGCCTGCATTTTCAGCAACATTGCGGCATTCAGCACCCACATGATCAAACCAGCTGGGTCGCCTGAACGACCAGTCATCCTCCTGAGGAATCCCTTCGGGTGCAAACCAGTTGGCCCGTTCCCAGCCGAAAAGCTGGCCAAATACCGCGCCTTTCGCTTTCAACCGGTCATGACACGGTGACGTCCGCAA
>CAYSMJ010000002.1:38803-48986 GCA_964432075.1 uncultured Caulobacterales bacterium
ACAAGGCGAGCGCTTGAGCGGACGCGCGGCGACGCGTTCTTCATCCGGGTAGTGAATGGTGAAGACATTGGCATAGGCCTCCTCACCCTTTTTTATCAGATAGGAACTAGACGCATAATCCCCGAAACGACGCGGATCGACACCGAGCATATCTACCGAAGGCACGCCTTCAACAATCCATTCGGCGAGCTGCCAGCCCGCGCCACCGGCAGCCGTTATCCCGAAGCTATGGCCTTCATTGAGCCAAAAGTTTTTCTTGCCCCATGCGGGGCCAATTATTGGATTTCCGTCCGGTGTGTAGGCGATCGCACCATTGTAAACCTTCTTTATACCCAACTCACCGAACATCGGCACGCGGCGGATTGCTGACTCGATGTGCGGCATGAGCCTGTCAATTTCTTCCTGAAAAAGCTCATATTCGCTACGCGCATCAGGCCCATTGATATAACAGGCCGGAGCGCCGACCTCATAGGGCCCAAGTATGAGGCCGCCCGCCTCCTCGCGCATATACCAGGAACCATCGGACTCTCGCAGGACACCAAGCTCCGGCAGTCCCTCGCCTCGGCGCGCCTGAATGTCCGGATGCTGTTCGGTAACAATGTACTGATGTTCAACCGGCATAACAGGAATATCGAGACCCACCATCGCTCCTGTCTGGCGGGCAAAATTACCCGTACACGATATGACATGATCACAGCTTATTTCACCTTTGTCGGTAACAATAGCCCAGTCGCCATTCGCTAGCTGACGAATATCAGTCACTGTTGTATAGCGGTGTATGCGAGCACCCATAGAACGCGCACCGGCGGCAATGGCTTGTGTAAGATCTGCAGGCTGAACATATCCATCATCAGGATGACGAATTGCCCCCACAAGGTTGTCCACCACAGCGAAGGGCCAAAGTTCGATGACTTCTTCAGGTGTCAGAAATTCAACATCCACACCAATCGTCTGGGCAACGCCCGCATATTGGTGATATTCATCCATTCGGTCGCGCGATGTTGCAAGGCGGATATTAGAAACCGTACGCAAGCCGACATCCATATTCACTTCTTCAGCAATCCGACCATAAAGTTCGACAGAATATTTATGCAGTTGGCCAACGGAGTAACTCATATTGAAAAGCGGCAACAGCCCAGCGGCATGCCATGTTGAGCCTGATGTCAGTTCCTTTCGTTCAAGCAGAACAACATCGCTCCAGCCCTTTTTTGCCAAATGGTACAGGGTCGAAACACCAACAACCCCTCCGCCAATAACCACAGCACGTGCATTACGAGGCAGTGACCTTTCGCCGAATTGACTGCTCATGGGCATTCACCTTTCTGATCAAGCCAAACATTTGCTGTTATCTTGTTGCTGTTGATGCAATCTATCGAAGGTTGGCGCCGGACGATTTACGCGGCGCGCAACCATCGCCAGCGACGCTTCAAGAATATGCCAACATTCCTCTTGCTCAACGCTCGACGCCAGTCGGCGTTCAATCCACAGCCCCCGTTGCAGAGCGCTGATTTCAATTGCCTTCAGACGCGCTTCAGGCCACGAAAGGCCGAGTTCACGCAGGTCCGCGACATTATTAGAAATCATCCGTGCACTAAATAGGTGCATCAGCCGGGCAACATTCTTGTCTGCACCGGAATAGGCCCAGAATTGTGGCCAGATGATCGAGACATCTTCAACAAAATGGAACGGGCTGAAATGCACCTCCAGAGAACGCGCGATTCGCTCAAGCGGATCGGGCTCAGAGTTGCGAATGGCGATCGTTTCGTCGCGTAGAGATCGGACCATGTAGACGAACGCCGAATAGATCAACTTCTCTTTGGTTTCAAAAAAATAGTGGATTGCACCAGTTGAAACGTCGGCACTTTTGGACACCATCTTTGTGGTAAGATTTGCAATTCCATCATTGGCCATGACGGATAGGACGCCGTTAATTATGGCCTGGGGGGTATCTCCATTGACGCCGGCCGAAACTTTCATGTTTTGGATCTTCCTTACTGGTGGTGCGAATCTGAGGTTTAGCACCCCTATGCATTTTTCTGATCGATCAACTTGTCCAGCCAGTTGAGTAAGATAGCGGTCGTTAAATGACGAACGGTACGGACTCAAATGTCTGGCTCGATCCACCAGGCGTTCGCGCGACGACCAAACCGATTGAATCTGACTAACTAATCAGTTAGTCAGCCTATGGCTAAACCTGCCGCGATGTCAATCGGGTAATCACGATCCTCAGCACTTGCTCCTGAGCGCCAAGTTTGGGAAACATTATTCATGTCACGTGCCGCCCTCATTGATGGAAAATCCGTCGCGCAAGACCTTGCTGACGATATCGCGCACCACGCAAAGCGATACCAAGCGGCAACGGGCAGCCCGCCCTGTCTTGCCGTCATCCTTGTCGGCGATAATCCGGCCAGCGCCATTTACGTAAAAAACAAGGGTCGGATGGCAGAGAGGATCGGGTTTCGGTCGATCCAACATACCCTGCCCGCAGAAACGCATGAAAACGAGCTGATCGACCTTGTAAAGATGCTCAACACAGATACCGGGGTAAACGGCATCCTCGTACAGCTTCCTCTACCCGATCATATCAATGCATCGAAAATTCTCGACCTTGTCGATCCCGCGAAGGATGTGGACGGATTCCACCCCGTCAATGTGGGAAGGCTTGGAACCGGGCAGACGGACAAAGCGCTCCTTCCCTGCACACCAGCCGGGGCTCTTATTCTCGTTAAAAATGCGCTGGGCGATGACCTCTCCGGCCTGCATGCGGTCATTGTCGGCCGCTCCAATATTGTTGGTAAACCCGCAGCACAGTTGTTGCTGGCCGAAAACTGTACAGTCACCATCGCCCACAGCCGAACGCGCGACCTTGCGTCAGTTGTGCGCGAAGCAGACATTGTCGTCGCCGCGGTCGGGCGCCCTCGGATGATAAAAGGGCACTGGATCAAGCAAGGTGCTACGGTGATCGATGTGGGTATCAATCGCGTGGATGCACCGGAAAAAGGAGAAGGCAAGACAAAGCTGGTTGGCGATGTCGACTTCGAAAGTGCTGCACCTGTTGCAGGCGCGATCACGCCTGTCCCGGGCGGTGTTGGCCCCATGACAATCGCTATGCTGATGAAAAACACACTTACCGCTGCCTGCAGGCAGAATGATATCGTGCTTTAAGCCACACGACAGCAATCGAACGATCGAGTGAACAATCGAGCGGACCAACTATTTTCGTTTGGATCTGCCAGTCGTGGTGAAATGCAAAGGCCAAGAATGGCACTGGTTGACTAGCCCATCTTCAAGTCAATCAAAGTCAAAAATGATGCGATAGCCTCTTTTTTTGTGGCATTTTCTTCACGCAAACCGGTTCCCACTTCGGTTCAAATTCCGCGAACGATCCCCCGATAAAGCGCTGATCAAAACCTGAACGAGGTTAGCGCACAACCATCACAGAACAGGATGTATGCCGCGCAACTTCAGAAGCATTCGAATTGAAAATATGATCAGTAATTCGCGGATCGTGTGAAGCCATCACGATCATATCAATCTCGAATTCCTTGCTGACCTGCGTAATGACTGTGGAGGCCGTCTCGTGCAGTCGGAAAACCGGCGTGATTTTTAAACCCGTCTTTTTACTTATCCGGGAAACATATTCGTTGAATTCAGCTTCTTTGGCGTCCGGATCATCCGTAAGGTGTGTACCGAAAGGGTAGGACACCGTCATCATAAAGTACTCGGCACGAAACGCCTTCGTGAATTCCGCAGCGACGCCAATCGCCTTCCCCGATTTTGTCGCATGACGCATATCGATCGGGGTCAGGATCCGCTTATATAATTTCTTCAGGTCGACATTTGTATCCGTGCCCGAGGCGACGCTGGTCGTGCTGGATTTGTTTCCAAAAAATCGCCACGCCATATCAAGTAACAAAGCCTCCGTTGTTCTGTCGAATAAACCATATCGCTGACGAGACTTCAAATGGTTGCATTTGTGGCGTTATCGCGATATATTACTGATACGATTATTGGCGGTTAATGCCCGCCGACAGAATTGAATTTCGGAATGGTCTGACAGATCGGCTGCGGTCTGACACGGAACGTCCGGATCGTAATAAGCGACGAAATACAGGACGGGTAATTGCCTGATCATTCAGATCAACCGGTGCATGTCACGGTCTGTGCGACTTGCACGGATACATCGAAGAGTGGAGAAGCCGGCATCGGCGCAGGCGCTGAAATACTCTCGAAAATCAGGCATGCGCTTGCACAATATCCCAACAACAAGAAGGTTCGAATTGAAACACAGCGGTGTCTGATGGCGTGCACAGAAGGTTGCGTGGTCAGCATATCGGCCGAGGGAAAAATGCAATACCTCCTTGGAAGGTTGCGCCCTGAAGCCAGGCTTATTGAACAGCTTTTGGATTTTGCCTTTTTGTACGATGCGGCTGCTACGGGTGTAACCCGTAACCATGAGTGGCCGCCCCTTATCCCAATGCACTTTCTCGGGCGCATCCCGCCCGTTAACCCTGTGGACGCCGACTGGCGCGATGACGGGTGTAATCTCTGACGTGTGACAACCTGACAGGCGCAAGCGCACAGCCGATAATTCGACAGAAAAGGCCCGGTCAAATAGCGTAGGGCAAAATAAAAACATGCGGGGTCGCATTCAGCCATGAGCGAGCAAACTGAATACGCCGAGGACGGCGCGATTGACTATGATACTGACTATGAAATCGGGTGCGACAATGTCGAGATGTTCGGGTTTGATATGCACAACCCGGTATTTTTCCTCAGCGCCGGGCTTATTCTAGTCTTCGCTACTGCGACCCTGTCCTTTCCCGAAACGGCCTATGCGGCCATGACAACCACGCAAAGCGGCATGTTGAGGGTGTTTGACTGGCTTTTCGCCGCAACACCAATGGTTACGCTCGCCTGTGCCATCGGCTTCGCCGTCACACCTCTCGGCGCTATTCGCCTCGGCGGTCAGGATGCGCGGCCGGAGTTTGGCACCCTGTCGTGGATCGCCATGCTATTTGCCGCCGGTGTCGGCATTGGCTATATGTTTTACGGCGCTGCCGAGCCGCTGGCCTATTACACCGATTGGGCAGGTGTTCCATTCAACACCGAACCCGGAACAGACACCGCAAAACGTCTTGCCATGAGCGCCTCGCTTTTTCATTGGGGCCTGTTTCCCTGGGGTGTCTATGCCATTGTTGGTCTTGCTTTCGGCTTTTTTGCTTATAACAAAGGGTTACCGTTGACGATTCGATCTGCGTTTTATCCTTTATTTGGAGACCGTATATGGGGCTGGCCGGGGCATGTGATTGATCTGTTTGCGGTCATTTCGACCGTCTTCGGGCTGGCAACATCAATCGGTGTCGGCGCGACACAGGCAACGGGTGGTCTGTCATATCTTTTTGGGTTTACACCAACAGCCACACACCAGGTGATCCTGATTTCGGTGATTACTGGCGCAGCCGTTATATCGGTCATTCGCGGCATGGATGGAGGCGTAAAGCTTCTCAGCAATATCAATATGGTGACAGCCTTTATCCTTCTGGTCTTCGTGATTGCGTTTGGCGCCGGCCTTTCTGTCTTTCCGACCGCGGGAAACAATTTTGTCAATTCGGTTGCCGACCTGCCGGCACTGGCGAACTTTGTCGGCCGCGACGATACCGCATTTTTTCATGACTGGACGATTTTTTACTGGGCCTGGTGGATTGCCTGGGCACCCTTTGTCGGCATGTTTATTGCGCGGATATCAAAAGGTCGCACGATACGGGAATATATCTCGATCGTTTTGCTTGCGCCCTTCATTATCGGCGCAGTCTGGTTTACGGCCTTTGGTGAAGCCGCGTTTATGCAGCATGATAGTGGCACCGGAGAACTCGCTGATGGCGTCAGTAATGCTTCGCTCGTCTTATTCCAGCTGCTGGACAATATGCCCATCGCCGAATTCACGTCTGCAGTCGCTATACTCCTTCTGCTGATCTTTATTACGACATCGGCAGATTCCGGCGCGCTCGTTGTTGACAGTATCACGTCCGGCGGCAAGACCACAGCGCCGGTTGCGCAACGGGTATTCTGGGCACTGATGCTGGGGCTGACGGCTTCGGCGCTGCTGATCGGCGGCGGAACACAAGCGCTACGTGCCCTCCAGGCCGGCACGATCATTGCCGCTTTGCCTTTTACCTTTATTCTGTTGACCTGCTGCGTCAGCCTGTTCATCGCACTCAGAACCGAAAGCCGGATGCTCGCGGCAAAAAACGAACGCGACACCGGCCCGTCTCATACCAGTGTGCGCAGATGATGCCTCATCTGCACGTCCGGCGCGTAAGCGCCGACGCGCCTTGATGGTTCCGATCCATCAACCACTTGCCTGCGCTGCAAGGATCGGTTCCGATCCATGCCGCTTGGAAACAGGGCCCAGCCCGAACGCTCCCGGAAGCGAGGCAAACCGAACAAGGCCTGCCACCGGGTTTTCCGTAGCCGGTATATATCCATAGAGAAACATGCCCCCATTCCGCACGGGCATCGCAACCCTGCGGCATACAAGAGCGAAGACGGCTAACCGAGGTAATTGAAATTTGAGTTTTCAGATAAGGGGTTTTCAAGTCAAATGGAGTCAATAAAGATGCGCTGGCCAGTTGTTTAGCGGCATTTCCTTCACGCAAACCGGCTCCGACTTCGCTTGAAAATGCTTTACAAGAGAAATGGAAGTAACAAATCCAATTTTTCGGCTGTAAAAGCCATCGAACGCGTTTTGGCGCAACTTTCTTGGTCCCGCACAACCCGATCGCTGAACTCTGATAAAATGGTCGGGGCGGCAAGATTCGAACTTGCGACCCTCTGGTCCCAAACCAGATGCGCTACCAGGCTGCGCTACGCCCCGAGCCATCAGGGTTATATCCACCCTGATCTGCTGTGATGCCGGGCGCACAATGAAAATGCAACCCGAAAATTACGTCAACCCCACGCCTTTCCAAGGTCGGCATAGGCGACACCGCCATCCACAGCAAGGGTATCGCCGACCACATAATCACCAGCCCGGGACGCCAGGAAGACCGCGGTTCCCGCCATATCTTCCGGGCGGCCAATCCGTTTTGCCGGAATCATGCTGCCAACCGTATCGCCATGATCGCGCGCTGCCTTGTTCATTTGCGAGGGGAAGGCACCGGGCGCAATCGCGCTGACCGCAATATTATCGTTGATCAATCGGGCTGCCATACGCCGGGTCAGGTGGATCATGGCCGCCTTGGAGGCCTGGTAGGAATAGGTCTCCCACGGGTTGATCTTGATCCCGTCAATCGAGGCAACATTGATCACCTTCGCGGGTCGCTCCAGCGCACCGGCCTCGCGCAGCATCGGATGCAGAGCCTTGGTCAGGAAAAAGGGCGATTTGACGTTGAGCGCCATGACCTTATCCCATCCGCTTTCGGGAAACGCCTCAAACGGGGCTCCCCATGCCGCACCGGCATTGTTGACCAGGATATGGAGTTTGTCAGCACGCGCCTTGAATGCGGTCACAAGCGACTCGATGCCGTCCAGCGTTGAAAGATCATGCGGCAGCGCTTTGCATGATCCAGGGCCGATTGCATCAAGCGACTTTGCCGTTTCTTCACACATCTCCGCCTTGCGGGCCGTGATAAACACATGCGCACCGCTCTCGACAAACCCGCGGGCGATCATTTCCCCGATCCCGCGCGAACCACCCGTGACAATGGCCGTCCGGCCTTCCAGCGAAAACAGATCTTTCATCATGCGCAGTTCTCCTTGCCTGTGACGCGAAAGCATAGTCCGTGTCAGCCCCGGTGACGAGCCGGCTATTCAGCCGGTTCAGAATTCACCGGCATCGAACGCCTTAAGAAATCGTTTTGGCGCCATGGCACGCCAGACCCGGTTAAGATTGTCCTGCATCCACGCAATATCGGGGTTTTCAGGACGCATCAGAACAAGCTTGTGGCTTTTATAGTGATCAGTGAAAAAGAACCGCGTCGGTTGGCTTGTCACAAGGTGGTCACGCTCATCGAACGGCACTTTGAAGACTGGCGCATCTTCGGATTGGCTCCAAAACAGCCAGAGCTTGCCATGGGCCTTGAGACAGGGCTGGCCCCAGGAAACGGCATCTTCAACCCTTGGCAGACCAAGGCTGAGGGCAATGTCGCGGCATTTCGAATAGGTCAGCGGTTCATCGATCACTTGGCCTCTAGCGGTGAATAGCGCCGCGTAGCTGTTTTCATAAGCGTATTGTAATCCATTTCGACCGGGCGAAACTGTTCACGCACGAACATTGGTGCCTGATCTGCATAATGGGGCGATGTCGCAGACAGCGTAGCGCTTCCGAAATTATGGACGATCTCGGCAATTTGCTGACCCTGCGCATCCCACCTGACGAGCCCGATCCAGCTGTCGCCCGCACTCATTGGCAGTTTTCCATCATCCCGGATTTCCACCGGATAAACTGCGCGAAGAATATCCGGGCCACCGCCAACGGGCCATGACTGCTCGCCCCGCTCAAGCCTATTGACTTCCCCCCACGTAATATCAAGCCGTCCATAGGAATTGGTGAGAAGATCAACGGCGGCGCGGAAGGCGTCCTCACGTGGCGGGATAGGCGCACGGGTAAACGGGGCCGTTACCTCCGGCAGGACGGTAAGCACGCCAAGAGCGGCATTACGGTTTTCGATTCCGGTCGAGAAATTCCATGCCGCAAGGTGATCAAGTGCAGCCACAAACTGCGGGTCGGACCGGTCAGCCGATGCCAGCACCTCGGCAACGATCTCGCGGGCGAGCGAGCCTTCCGCATAGGTCTTGTCAAATTTGATCTGCAAGAGCCGGCGCCTGTCAATCGGCCGGCGCGCGCGCGTCAGTTCGCCAATCCGCAGCGCCCGGTTTGTCATATTCTCCTGCAAACCCATAAAGGCTGGAAAATCGTCCGCCTTGAGATTATCCGATCCATCGGTTGCAACAAATGGGGAATTATTCGCATTGAACAGAAATCCACTTTGCGGATTGACAAGATAGGGCATCGCCGATGGCGCCAGATACCCGTCCCAGATCAGATCGGCGCGGTCACCGGGCAGATCACGCGACCAGTCCCAACCCGGGATCCGGTCAGGGTACTGGCCATTATGGCAAAAAAGGATATTGCCCTCGCGATCAGCGTAAACAAAGTTCAGGCTCGGCAAGGCATTGACTTCAAGGGCACGGACGAAATCACTGAGATCGCGTGCCTGATTGAAGGCCAGATATTGTTCAAGCTGGCGAATCTCACCGCGACCGGCATAACGCACAGCATAGGTTCCATGCGATGCCTCAATCACCGGCCCATGCCTTGAGACAAGCAATTTTCGGCGGATGGGAATTGCAAACGGGCCAAACAGACGGACCCGGAACGCAGCGGTACGCTTTTCGAAATTGACCCATTCCCCGTCCAGTCGGTACTGCTCCGGATCATTGGGATTTCGTTTCAGAACATAAGTGTCACTGAGATCGGGTTTTGAGACCGTGTTGGCCCAGCCGAGAGTACGGTTGAAACCATGCAGGATAACCGGAGCGCCGGGAAAGGTCCCACCCAGAATGTCGAGCCCCTCGCGCGAATTCAGATGGGCTTCATACCACGCGACAGGTCCGGTCAGGGGCTGGTGCGAATTGATCAGCAACAAGGTTGACCCGTCGCCGGTGCGCGACGGCGCAACGGCAAAGGCATTCGACCCCCTTTCGCCCATCGTCCTCGGCCCCGAGGTAAACGCAGCACGCCCATTGGACGGATCAAGCGCAATTGCCTGCTGATAGTCATTCCCGAACAGATCAAGCAGCACCCCATCGAGCCCGTAAAAAAAAGGCATCTTGAAGATGAACCCGGCGATGACATCTTCCGGCCGGAAGGGCATCAGGCCCGCCCAGACAGCATCGGGATTACGGGCACCATAGAGATTGAGCCCATCGGCATAGGCACGCGCATAATCACGGACGAATTCAGGTACATCGTCCGGGTAACGCGTATCAATAGTCTCCCAGACATCAAGAAAACGGACAAGATAATCCGTAGGGGCTGCACCGGCCCCGCGATAGCGCGCAAGCGTGCCCCGTGTCGCTGCGATTGTTTCCTGAATGGTTTCGAAATCGTCCTCGGCATGGGCAAAACCGAGGCCAAACGCAGCGTCCTGATCGTGCAGCCCAAAAATATGTGGCACAC
>CAYSMJ010000002.1:48996-56234 GCA_964432075.1 uncultured Caulobacterales bacterium
GGTCGATGGTGCGCTCAAGCGGGTCCCAAAGCCACAGGCCCGCAAGAACAAGGACCGCCAACAGGCCAGCCGCGATTGCCAGAAGAAGCCGGCGCCGGATTGTCATGGATGGGGCGCCACCAAGACGATCGGACACAATCAGGTCGAACCGGCACCGCTTGACAGGCTATCTTTGAGCAATTTGCTCGCCTTGCCAAAGTCCATGGCGCCCGGATAGCGCTCTTTCAATGCCCCCATGCATTTACCCATATCGCGAAGGCTCGTTGCATCAAGCTCGTCAACAACCTCGTCAACAGCCGCACGCACCTCGGTTTCTTCCATCTGGCGCGGCAGAAATTCGCGAATCACGGCGATTTCGGCACGCTCCTGTTCGGCCAGTTCCGGACGACCACCTTCCTCGAAACTCTTCGAGCTTTCTTCCCGCTGTTTGACCATTTTAGTGAGGATTGCGAGGATTTCCTCATCCGTAGCCCCCTCGCACCGATCTTCGCCTCGCGCCGCAATGTCACGATCCTTAATCGCCGCATTCATCAGCCGGAGGGTGGATACCCGGGTTTTGTCGTTCTGCGCCTTGATGGCGGTCTTCAACGCCTCATTGATCTCATTGCGCATGGCTGTCCTCATTGGTCGAATTTTGTGGATAAAATGGCATACCGCCAGACCCTGGTCAGGCGGGAAGCCAGTGCCCGCCATTACCGATGCAGCAAATACGCTGTTTTCCGTTGACCCTTCCTGCCGGGTTCTCTAATGCCCCGGAGATTTGTCTAATTTCCCGCCGCCAAAGAATCCGGCCAGGATCCGATAGGTTTCCCGGACACGCGGAGAATGGAGAGATATTAATCTATGCGCCTGTGTCAAGCCACCAACCCGAAGCCGACCGGCTGCCTGGTTCTCGCATCGGGCACAATTATCTATGGAACCGGAGCCGGTGCCACCGGCACGACAGTCGGCGAGGTCTGTTTCAATACAGCCATGACCGGCTATCAGGAAATCCTCACGGACCCGTCCTATGCAGAACAGCTCATAACCTTTACCTTCCCCCATATCGGGAATGTGGGCGTCAATAATGACGACATGGAAAACGCCTCAGACGCTTCCATGATGGCCGCACGAGGCGCAATTTTCCGGGCTGCTATCACCAACCCGTCAAACTTTCGGGCCCAGATTGCCTTGTCCGGCTGGCTGAAACGTCGAGGTATTCTCGCGCTTTCGGGCATCGATACAAGGGCACTGACGAATTTTATCCGCGAACAGGGCATGCCCCATGCAGCGCTTGCCCACGATCCGGCCGGTCAATTCGATATCCTGGCCCTGCAGGAGAAAGCGCGCGCCTGGCCTGGGCTGACGGGCCGGGATCTTTCGCGCAATCTCACAGCAACAGCTCCATACGGTAATGATGAAACCGATTGGCGGCCGGAAGGGGGCTTTCGCCATGTAAATCCACAAGACGCGTCGCGCCCGCATGTTGTTGTCATCGACTATGGGACAAAACGGAGTATCTTGCGGCGCCTTACTGCAGCCGGTGCCGAAGTCAGCGCCGTGCCGGCCGAGACGCCGGCTGACACCATTCTCAAAATGGCCCCCAACGGCGTCGTGCTTTCCAATGGTCCGGGCGATCCGGCTGCAACCGCCGAGTTCGCCGTGCCGGTCATTCGCAAGCTGATTGAGGCTGACATGCCGATTTTCGGGATTTGCCTTGGCCATCAGCTCTTGGCCCTCGCCCTTGGCGCACGAACACGGAAAATGGATCAGGGTCACCATGGTGCCAACCATCCCGTAAAAGATGTGGCAAGCGGCAAGGTCGAAATCGTTTCCATGAACCACGGATTTACGGTTGATCGCGAAAGCCTGCCCGACAGCGTTACGGAAACCCATGTCTCCCTGTTTGACGGGACAAATTGTGGCATCGCCCACAGGCATAAGCCGGTATTCTCCGTGCAACATCACCCGGAGGCCAGCCCCGGCCCACAGGACAGCTTCAACATCTTTGTTCGGTTCATTGAAGGCCTGGGCAAAGCGGCATGAGCGACCCGATCGCCATCATTGGCGCCGGGCTCTCCGGTATCATTTGTGCACGCCGTCTTTCCGATGCCGGGCATAATGTCAGGGTGTTTGAGAAAAGTCGCGGCCTTGGCGGGCGGCTTTCCACACGCCATTCCCGCACAGGGCTGACTTTCGACCACGGCACGCCTTTTGTGGAAGCTGACGAAGAGGGCTTTTCTGCCTTTCTCAATGACGCCCGCGCCGCGGCAGCAGCCGAGCCCTGGGACCCGTTATCGGGCATGGCGGGTTTTGTTGGTCTGCCCGGCATGAGCAATCTCGTTCACCCGGCAGCAAGCGGTCTGAAGATCAGGCTGCAGACGACCGTCACCGGCCTGACCCGCAACGGTGGCAAATGGGTGCTTTCAACTGCTGAAACCGAGCCCCTCGGCAGCTTTGAGCGCTGCATTCTGACAGTCCCCAGTTTCCAGGCACAAACGCTGCTCGATGGAACCGGACTTGACGCACCGCTGAACGCCGTGGCGATGGCCCCTTGCTGGACCCTGATGGCCGCGTTTGAGACACCGCTGCCCGTCGGCACCGTTGCGCTGCACAATCCTCATCCGGATCTTTCCTGGGTGATCCGCGACAGCGCCAAACCCGGACGCGAACAGACGCCGGACCGATGGGTGGTTCATTCAACACCGGGCTGGGCGCAGGCCAATCTTGAACTGGAGCGCGATGCGGCGGGTGATTGCCTTATGGAAAATCTGAGGGAAACGATTGGGACGCCCCTGCCCCGATCTGTTTTTCGCGCGGCCCATCGCTGGCGATATGCCCTGACGCAGACGCCGCTCGGCAGGCCCTATATTGCAACAACGGACAAGACCCTATTTGCCGGTGGCGACTGGACCCTCGGTTCGCGCGCGGGTAACGCTTTCCAGAGCGGGCTGGCCATGGCCGAGGCTATCCTTGCGCCCTGACCATTTTTGTCCGGGCCCGGTTTCGGTGAACCGTGTCCCACGAAAAAACGCCGAGTGCGATCCAGATCAGGCCAAAACACACGCCATGGGCGAGCGAAAACGACTCGCGATAATACAGGCCAAAGAAAAATTGCAGTGTCGGGCCGATATATTGAACAATCCCGATCGTCACCAGCGTCAGCCGCCGCGCGCCGAGGGAAAAACACAGAAGCGGCAGCACAGTAACCGGCCCGGCCAGAACCAGAAGAAGGTCACTGCCGGGATTTTCCTGGCCAAAACTGAAACTGCCCGATGTGCCAAGAGTGATCAGATAGAATAATGCCAGTGGCGACAACAGCAGGGTTTCGATAAAAAGCCCCGGCATCGCGCCAACCGCAGCGGTTTTACGGATAAAACCATAGGCCGTGAACAGGGCCGCAAGCGCCAGCGATATCCAGGGAAAAACCCCGGCACCAATCGTCAGCACCAGGACGCCCGCGCTAGCAAGACCAACAGCAAGCCGCTGAAGCGGATAAAGGGTTTCCTTCAATATCAGTACACCCGCAGCGACATACATGAGCGGATTGATATAATAGCCAAGACTGGCCTCAAGAATCCGGTCATGGGTCACGGCCCAGACATAGATCAGCCAATTGAGCGAAATACACACTGCGGCGATGGCGAGCACCATCAGCACCCGGCTATCGGTCAGGGCCTGGCGTACATCATGCCACTGGCTGCGTGCAGTGATCAGTACAGCGCCGAATGGAACCGACCAGACGATCCGATGAGCAACGATCTCAAGCGCCGGAATTGCCGCTACCGCCTTGAGATAGACCGGCATCATCCCCCAAAGACTATAGGCACAAACGGCATAAAAAAGACCCGCGCGCACTGACGGTGTCAGCCCTGATGTCAGGTCCGTCCGGTCAGAAACGCCGTCACCCCTCACCCGCGCTGCCCCAGAAGACCCCGATTGACCAGTGTTTCGGCAATCTGCACAGCGTTCAGAGCCGCCCCTTTGCGCAGATTGTCACACACGCACCAAAGAGCAAGCCCATTATCCACGGTCGGGTCCACACGAACCCGGCTAACATAGGTCGCAAAATCACCGACGCACTCGACCGGTGTCACATAACCGCCGTCTTCGCGCTTATCGACAACGAGCACACCTGGCGCTTCGCGCAGAATATCCCATGCCTCATCGTCCGAAATCGGATTTTCAAACTCCAGATTGATCGCCTCAGCGTGACCGACAAAAGTCGGAACCCGAACACAGGTAGCGGTAAGCCTGATCTTTGGGTCAAGGATCTTTTTGGTCTCGGCCATCATTTTCCACTCTTCTTTCGTGTACCCGTCTTCCATGAAGACATCGATATGCGGGATCACATTGAAGGCGATCTGCTTGGTGAATTGCGACGGCGTCGGCGCATCATTGACGTAAATGTCCTTGGTCTGATTGAAAAGTTCGTCCATGGCCTCTTTGCCGGCGCCTGACGTGGACTGATAGGTCGATACAACCACGCGGCGGATGGTTGCGGCATCATGGAGCGGCTTTAACGCAACAACAAGCTGAGCCGTTGAGCAGTTGGGATTGGCGATGATGTTCTTTTTTGCAAATCCCGCAACAGCGTCCGGATTGACTTCCGGCACGACCAGCGGCACGTCCGGATCCATTCGGAAATGGGATGAGTTGTCGATCACCACCGCGCCGGCCCGTGCAGCCCTCGGGGCCCAATCCCTGGAGATCGTCCCGCCTGCGGCAAACAGGGCAAGGTCGACTTTGGAAAAATCGAACTGTTCCAGATCTTCGCATTTCAGCGTGCGGTCGCCGAAGGAAACCTCCCGGCCCATTGAGGCGCGGGACGCAAGGGCGTGAACCCGACCAACCGGAAACAGACGTTCATCGAGTATGGACAGCATCTCCTGCCCGACATTTCCCGTAGCCCCCACAAGTGCGACATTGATTTCCATAGCGGTTCCTTTCAAGCGCCCTCAAGACCTGTATGGCGGGCCGGTGTCAAGCGGCAGTCCGTGGCAACAAGGCCCGACCTGCCAAGGTGACGAAACTATTACAGTCTGCTAGTGCCGTGCGATGGAATTGATTACAAAACAGGAAGAGCTTACAGCGTTCTGCCAGCATCTCGCTGCGCAACCCTATATCGCTGTCGATACGGAGTTCATGCGCGAAAAGACCTACTGGCCGATTTTGTGTCTGGTTCAGGCGGCCGGAGACGGGGTCGAAGGGATCATTGATCCGTTGGCCGATGGGCTTGATCTTTCGCCATTTCTCAAGGTGCTGGCCAAACCGGACACGATCAAGGTGTTCCACGCCGCCCGTCAGGACGTGGAGATTTTCTACAAGCTGATGGGCGCCGTTCCGACATCCATCTTCGATACGCAGATTGCGGCCATGGCCTGCGGTTTTGGCGATCAGATCGGCTATGAGCCGCTGATGCGGGATCTTGTTGGGGCACAGATTGACAAGGGATCACGGTTTACCGACTGGGCCCAGCGCCCCCTCACCGACGCGCAATTGACCTATGCCCTGAGTGACGTCACCCATTTGCGCGATGCCTATCCGGTTCTGCTGGAAATGCTGTCGTGCGATGGTCGCGATGAGTGGGTTGCAGAAGAAATGCATGCACTCACAGCGCCGGGCCTTTACCATATTCAACCGGAGGAAGCCTGGACGCGGTTAAAACTGCGCAATGTCCGCCCAAAGGAACTTGGCCCCCTGATCAAACTTGCCGAGTGGCGCGAGAAACAGGCCCAGGATCGCGACCTGCCCCGTAACCGAATCATGAAGGATGATGGCCTGTTTGAACTTGCCCGGCTAAGACCGAAAACGGCACAGGAAATGAGCCGGGCGCGATCGGTAGCCAAAGGGTTCGAACGATCGGACGCCGGACAGGCGCTTTTGCGCGCCCTTTGCGAAGGCGTGGCCCTTGATCGGGATGCCCTGCCCGAAATCGACCGCTCGGAACGCAAATCCCCGCCCCCGGCCGATGTGGTCGATCTCCTGCGGGTGCTCCTTAAACGCCAGTGTGAAGTGCATAAGGTCGCGCCGAAGTTGATTGCCAATGCCAGCGACATTGAGGCCATTGCGCAATTGCCGCTAACGGAAATCACGCCGGGCCAACCACTGCCTGAAATGCCGGTTTTTCAGGGTTGGCGTTTTCAGATTTTTGGCGAGCCCGCACTCAAACTCAAACGCGGTGAGCTTTGCCTCGGTCTCAATGGCCGCAAAATTGACCTGATCAATACCCCGCAAGGCTAATCCCCGATAAGGCGGATCTCGGGCTCCAGATCAAAAGCCCCGGCAAAGGCCGTCAGACGCCGCAGCGGAAGCTCACCATCAAGCCCGTGAACATCAGGCGGCAACAGGCACACGAGCCTGCCTTTCTCGCGGGCAAGAGCAACCCGTTTGAGTGGCCCGGCCGCCTTTGGCGAAAGATCGCTGAGAAACCGCAGGCCAAGGCCCAGCCGCAGGGCATAATCGCGCTCGGCTTCAGACAAAAGGTGTAGCCGTTTTTCCTCGCGTTCAGACCGGCTGCGTCCTTCATAACGGTGAAACAGAGAAAAAGCCGTAATCAGACGTTCGTGGTGGCTAAGACCGGTGATCGGCATCCACAATCCGATCTGAAAGGCATGATCGCCGCGAAAATTCGGATGAAAATAGGCAGCACCATCACTCAGTAGGCAGATGAAAAAGCGAAGACGACGCAGATCGTCGTCTTCGTCATTAAAAAGCTGCGCCAGCAAATCAAACATCAGCGGCCCTGTCGATGGTGCAGGTGATACCTGCTCGGCCAGAAAATACCCGAGCGCATGCAAAGGATCAGCCTCCCGTTCGGTTTCACTCAAGGCCCGGAACATAAGCCCCTCGCGCACCCCGCCGGTCGAAAGCAGGACCTGATGAAAACCATATCTATCAATCAGTTCACCGAGTACCATGGCAGCATAGGGCAGCGTATCAAGCCGCCGCCGCGAAACCCCGGGCATACGCTCCAACGCATTCATGCTCTGGTTGGAAATCAGCCGACACAGATCAATCGCATCGTCTGCATTGATCCGGTAGCCATGCAGCACATCCAGCGGATAATCCCGGAGGGCCATGTGCATCCGCGCGATCGCCCGCCAGGCCCCGCCCACAGCAACAAATGTGCGCGGCTTGCCCGCATCCGCTTCGTTTAGCCATGCAAGGCTGGCAATCTCTTCACGGATCATTTTTCTGGCCGCGTCCCGATCTCCATGGGTCCGGGTCATCAGATTGAACGGGCCGATAGACAGGCT
>CAYSMJ010000003.1:0-23849 GCA_964432075.1 uncultured Caulobacterales bacterium
AGTCGGGGGCGGTGATGCTACGCGGGGGCGCGTTCAAGCCGCGGACCTCTCCGTATTCCTTTCAGGGGCTGGGCGAAGAGGGGCTGCGGTATCTCAAGGAGGCGGGCGAGGCGACCGGTCCCCTCGCGGCCCTGATGGGCTTTGAAAGTGATCGCGATCTCAAGGCGAGCCTTGCCGGGCTGGCGGCAGAATGCGCGAGTGCACGGATGCAGATTCTTTTTGGGCCGCGCCGCGCCTTTGAGCGGTATCATGGATCGGATGCGGGTTGTGAACCGGGCGATGATGCAAAGCTGGAAGCGCTGGGCTTTCCAGATGGCGCGCATGTGGCGGCGCTGGTGGAGCGGTGGATGGCGGAAAGCCGTTCTCTGTCCCCGGCAGACCGCGCTGCGCACGATAAGGCTGAAGGTGACGGGCCAGGTGCGGACGCCAGGACGGAGGTCCCAACGCGATTTTCGGCGCGCGCACCCGGTTTGCTGACCGCCTTTGGCGAAACCCAATATCCCCAAAAGGCCATCCGTCTTTTCGATCTTATTCTGGCGAGGGCAAATGAGGAAAACGAACTCTTTGAGACGGTAAATTCCGATGTTGCGATTCGTGAGCGGCTGGTCTCTGCACTGGGCTGTTTTCCCGATGCGGTTTCGCCACTTGCCGCAAGCGCTGATGCGGTGGAGGCTTTCCTTGCGGAGCCGAGCAACCTGCCTGAGGCAACGCCCGGCGCCCATGCCCGCATCTGGCTCGGAGGGCATCCGTCGCCCGAGCCCGTGGCAGGCGCGGGCGCTATGGGTCAGTGGCGGGAGATGGTGCTTGCCCGGGCCGCGCTGGCGCTCGCAGGGGGCGAAATCAATTTTGCGGTGGGGGCGGCGATCTTTGAACTGGCCCACGAAATTGCCGTGGAGTATACGTTCGAGGCTGTCCGCATCGCGCAAGCCGAGGCCGGCAATAGTATCGGTGATCATATCTCCGTATTTGCCTGTGCCGGGGAGTGGCAGTCTCTGCCTGGTGATCGTGCGGCCATCGGGCTTGTTCTGACCGCTGAAAACCCCACGGAAGATGACAAGACGAACGCCGAAAAATTCGCTGTCGCGTATCTTGATGCCCTCAATTGTGTTTCAGGCAGCGCATTTCCGCTGGCCGTGGACCTTGGCCGGCGCCCGGGGGGGCTTTCCGGCCCGAGGATCGCAACCCTTGAGGCCTGGCGCCATTATGCCAGCACCGAGGCTGTGGCGTTTGATCAGATCAGCCTTGCCAGGGCTCGAATTGTGGCCGGGAGCGCCCTTGCCCGCGAGGCAGCCCGGACAGCGCTTCGCGAAGTCGTCAGCAATAACCGCCGCACAAGCCTGACCCTGCGCGATCTGGATCGCGCCCGGGCCCAGCACCGGATCCGTAACAACCAGCGCGGCAAGGCCGTGTCCTTGTGGGATACCGATCATCGGGAGGGCACAAGGCTTGATCTTGAAATGATGATCAACGTCCTTGTGTATCGTCACGCCGGCAGCCACCCGATCCTGCAGGTCGAGGCGGCAGACGATGCGCTTGGTAGGCTCGCCGAGAACGGGCTGATTGATCCGGCCACAGCCCGAAGCCTCATCGGTGCGCGGCGTTTCTGGTATCAGCTTGCCCTCGTTCGTGGTTTGTCTGGATGGACATCACCGCAGATTTCGCCGGTTCGCCCGCGCTTCCGTCCGCTCGTCGCCCGCGCCTGCGGGGTTGCCCAGCTTGATGATGCAGGGCCGATATTGCGCGGCTACGGAGAAGAGGGCGCTCGTCTGTATGCGCAGATCGTTCTCGGACGCGATGCCTTGCCGACAGTCGCCTGAGATCAGCAGAGCGCCGGGTCGGGCCGTTGGTTGTCGAGCCAGCGAACGACGCGGGTCCTGACGGACGAGGCCAGGTTGGTGCCCGCCCCGGGACAGGATTCAATCCGGTCCCGGTCAATCTCGCTGATCAGCGCGGGGAGGCTCATCGCGCGCCGCGTTGCCATCTCTTCAAGGATCGCCCAGAATTCCTTTTCAAGAGCGAGGCTTGTGCGGTGACCGGCGAGGCTGAGGGAGCGTTTTTCCACCGTTGGCCTCGTTTCTCAGGCTTTGCTCCGCAAGGTTCCGGCCTCGGCGGCCTCGAAGACGGCGTCAATACTGTCAACAAAGCGGATCGCTTCCAACATGGAGCGCGGGGCGAAGTCCCGATCGACGATGTGTCTCAAAAGCTCATTAAGCGGAGACCAAAAACCCTTTATATTGGCGACGATAATAGGCTTTTGGTGAAGCGAAAGCCGGGCCCAGGACAGGGTTTCGATCAACTCTTCCAGCGTGCCGATGCCGCCCGGCAATGTGCAAAAGGCATTGGATTCCTCAAACATCAGCATTTTGCGCTCATGCATGGTGTCGACAATGGTATGATTAACGCCGTCGAGTACCCCTTCGATCTCGGTCAGAAATTTTGGAATCACGCCGAAGACGGCCCCGCCATGGTCGCGTGCTGCGCGGGCGGTCTCGCCCATCAGGCCCATACGCCCGCCACCATAAACGATCCGCCAGCCACGATCAGCAGCCGTTTTGCCAAGTTGCTGGGCAAAATCGGTGAAGGCCGGGTCGTCACCGTGGCTTGAACCGCAATAGACACAAAGACTTCTCATCTGTTCTGACCTTCCTTCTTGTGAGCCTGAAACGGCGTTGCTTTCGCTTCGGCCGGGAACACCGGTCTGCCATACCAAACCCTCTGTCTAGACCGCGTTGGCTGATCTTTGAATCGAAAATCACGCCGAGACCCTGCGGGCCACTTCTCGGCATCGGATCTGATGATGCCGGGGCAGCGGTATGACCGTGACGGAACCGGGTAAATTTTTGTCGTACTTTTGACCTATTGTCAGGGGTGTGAGATATTGAAGAAAGCAGCGCTTTTGCGGAGGGTTCCATGCGCTTTATCATATTACTGGTTCTGTTGCTGGCGTTTGCGTTTATCGCCTGGAAGGCGGTGGAGCGGTTCGGGCTGATTGACGACGTTACTGTCGAGGAGGAGACCGGCCCCTCCACCGACAGCAATGCCGATGCGGGCACGGACATCGTTCCCATCCCGCTCCCGGACCCTGTCGGACCAATCCCGCCCAGTTTTGATCTTGTCCGGGTCGGGCGCGATGGCTTTGCCGTCATTGCCGGGCGCGGCGAGCCGGGGGCAAGCATGGAGATCCTCGCCAACGGCGCAGGGCTTGCCAATGTGCCGGTGGAAGCGGACGAAACCTGGGTTGTTTCGACCGAGACCCCGCTTGATGGCGGGACTTTGGAATTGTCCCTGCGCATGACCACACCTGACGGAATGGTGATTGAGTCCGATGAGACCATCGTCGTCTACGGTCCCGAAGACGGAGAGCGACCGCTCGTGGTGCGCACGACCGCAGGCGGCGCCACCGAAGTTATTCAGACCCCGAATGACAGGGTCGATGGCTATGGTCCCCTCAGCCTTGAATCGATCGACTATGATGATTCAGAAAGTGTCATTTTTGCCGGTCGCGCAGACCCGAACCGACAGGTCCAGATTTTTGCTAACGGAGCGCTGCTTAATACAGTGACAGCCGACGGCACTGGCCGGTGGGTGCTTGCAACGGCAATGGCGCCCGGCATCTACTCCCTGCTGGTCGTCCAACTCGGCGAGAATGGCCAGCCGGAATATGCAATCGAATTGCCGTTTGAACGCGCCTCGTCAGAGCAGATTGCCCTGCGTGACGGACAGGTCATCGTCCAGCCCGGCAATTCACTCTGGCGGATCGCCCGGTCAGCCTATGGGTCCGGTTATCAGTATACGATCATCTATGAAGCCAATATCGATCAGATCAGGGATCCGGACCTGATTTATCCTGGCCAGATTTTTGATGTTCCGGAGACTGACGAAGAACCCGCCGATAACGAGGAGGAGCCGGCCTGAGGCGGCAATAAAAGTCTAACCGAAAATTGGTGCCGTCTGTCGAAAACGCCGTTTTCGAGAACCGGAGCGCAGCGTCCATGCGGTCTAGGAGCACCGGACGCGCAGTAAATGGCGCTTGCAGACAGCGAAAATAGATTTTACGGTAAGACAATGACCAAAACCTGTTTTCAAGGATGCTTGGTTTCATGTCTTCCTATCACAATGCGCGGCAGATGCCGCTAAAATCGGGGGATACCGCCCCGACTGTGATCCAGCGAACGGCACGCAATGATCGGTATGCGCTCGACACGGCGGCTGGGCGATGGATCGTGCTGGGATTTTTGGGAAACGTCACAGCTGAGCGACGAAGACTTTCGGGGCTTCTTATGCCGCGGCGGCTTTTTTTTGATGACCAAAGGGCCTGTTTTTTTGGCGTCAGCACCAATCAGGCCAACGAAGCCGAAGGCGTTCTTGAGGAAAGCTACCCCGGCATTCGCTATTTTCGCGATTTCGACCAGCGGCTCACAACCGCCTTTGGGTTAGACCAGCTTCCCGAAGCTGACCGGCTGGAGACAGCCCCGGGTGGAGCCTGGGTCATCCTCGATCCGCAATATCGCATCCATGAGATCATCAGTTTTACCGATGACCACAATGATCTTATCAGCCTGCATCGGCTGCTCGACCGTTTACCGCCACCCGACCGGCTCCACGGATTTGAGATGCCGGCGCCGGTCATGATTGTGCCCAATGTCTTTGAGCCGGCTTTCTGTAAGAAGCTGACCGATCTTTATACGGCTCATGGTGGAACCGACTCGGGCTTTATGCGGGAGGTCGACGGCCGCACCGTCGGGCTGATTGACTACACGCATAAGCGACGGTCGGATTATATCATTGAAGAGGATGAGACTCTCGATTCGATCCAATCCCGGATCAGCCGCCGACTTGTGCCGCAGATCGCTCGTTGGTCCAATTTTCAGGCTACACGGATGGAGCGCTATATCGTGGCCTGCTATCGTGCCGATGAGTCCGGACATTTTCGTCCGCACCGGGATAATACGACAGCAGGTACGGCGCATCGCCGTTTTGCCGTTACAATCAATCTTAATGCTGATTTTGATGGCGGGGAATTGCGCTTCCCGGAATTTGGCCGACGGACCTACAAACCGCCTCTGGGCGCCGGTCTGGTTTTCGGTTGTTCGCTTCTGCATGAGGTGGTGCCCGTCACGCGCGGTGTGCGCTATGCGTTCCTGCCGTTTCTATATGACGATGCTGCGGCTACGATCCGAGCAAGCAATCAGCATCTGCTTGGCGCAGATCCGGGCGCCGGTCTCAACGCAGAACAAGCCACAGCCACGGGTCAGACGCCGCCTGTTGATCTTTAACCCCCCCGGAAAATTCTGCTTGAAATCGATCGCGTTTTGATAATCTCATACAGCGCCAACGAGCCGTTCGTCGCGCGGGGCTGCCGTCCCCTTTTGTCCGGCTGGAGACTATCGAAAATGCTGATTGTGAGAACCTATGTCGCTGCGAGCGATGTGGAGGGTGTCGGGGTGTTCGCAGCCGAACCGATCTCGGCAGGAGCGAAAATCTGGGTGTTTGATCCAGCCTTTGACCGGGTTGTCACGCGTGACTGGGTGGAAACGCAGGGCCCGATGATGCAGGAATTTCTGACCCGGTATGCCTATCCGTATCGGGAGGACCCGAAGCAGCTGATCATCGAAATCGACAATGGCCGGTTCATGAACCACTCGGAAACACCAAATACGGATTTTACATCAAAAAGCGAAGGGTTTGCCCGAATGGACATCAATCCAGGCGATGAACTGACCTGCGACTACCACGAGTTTGACCCTACATTTGCTTTGTTGCCGTCCCTTGCAGCCACGTTTCTGAAAGCCGGCCGGTCCAACGCGAAGGCGCATTGACGCTGAAGGTCACGCAAAATCAAGGACCGGGAGCAAATCACTGGTTTTTTTGGACTGTGTTTTGCTCTCATCACTATAGCGTTTCTGACATTGTCGAAGACGCTACAGCCTCTGTTCTTCGCCAGCGAAGCCAGCTTCAACAAGTTTTCTGTCAAGACCGCCTGTAACCCACAGCCAGGTCATCCAATAGTCAGAAACCAGCGACCAGACGGGGTAGCGAAATGTGGCCGGGCGGTTGCGCTCAATAAAGGCGTGGGAAATCCAGGCCGGGCCATAGCCCGCGACCGGCGCAAAGATGAGGATCCAGAGCGGCCCCGCGGTCAGGGCAAACAGAACCACGCCAAGCGTTGCGAATGCGGCGAGGTAATGCCACGCCCGCGTTGCGGGTCGTGC
This sequence comes from uncultured Caulobacterales bacterium, assembly GCA_964432075.1. Lineage (GTDB taxonomy): Bacteria > Pseudomonadota > Alphaproteobacteria > Caulobacterales > Parvularculaceae > CALLPQ01. Next base: position 6,213 of record CAYSMJ010000003.1, read on the forward strand.
ATGCTCGCGCAGGTAGAAAAGGAAAAATTCCGGATAGGTGCGAATTCGGTCTGACGAAGTCATGGGTCGTCCTGCGTGGCTCTCAGACCAATATGCCACATGGCCTTGCGCGATGACAAATTGAGCCGTCGCCAAAGCAATTTCGAGCAAAGCGGATACCGGCGTGCAAGACGACAATGCGACAAAAACAATGCTTCCGGGCATCGTCTGCTGCGCCGACACGCGGAGGGGTTAAGACTGGCGGTTCGGTCTTGGCGCCAAGACTGCAGGATGGCATACAAATGGTGCACAGCGGGTGTGGACCAAGGAACCAAGATGCAGCATGAAATGGCGGGCTTTGACCCGCAACAGGCGGCAAAAGCCTATGTGGACAGCCTTGGGCCGGCGGCTCTGGAAAAGGCAGCGCAGTACACGATCGGCAATCACTGGATTGCTGTCGCCGGGCTGGGCGTGTCGGCGCTGGTCACGCTGGTGATCGTTCGGATGGGGCTTCTCGGGCGGATCGAAGGCCGGTTTGGCAATCGCTCGCTGATCGGACCCTTTCTGATTGGCGTGGTTTTTGTCCTGGTCTCATCCCTGCTTACCCTTCCATGGACGCTTTACACCGACTGGTGGCGTGAGTTTCAGTTCGGCCGCACCAGCCAGCCGCTTGGGGATTATCTCGCGCAGAGCGGTATTGGGCTTGGGCTTTCGGCGATTGCCCTGCCGGTGTTTTTTACGGCGCTCTATGGCTTGATCCGGCTGACCGGGCGCTTCTGGTGGCTTTGGGGCGGGATGCTCACAGCCGGATTTCTGTCGCTGTTCATGCTGTTGGTCCCCCTGTATGTCCAGCCCTTGTTCAATGAATACACCCCCCTGCCTGAGGGCGAGGTGCGCGATGCGCTGGAGGGCATGGCCACCGAGGTCGGAATTCCGGTGGACCGTATCTTTGTTTATGACGGCTCGCGCCAATCAAACAATTTCACGGCCAATGTGGCTGGCGTCGGCGCCTCCAAACGCATCGCGATCTCTGATGTGGCGCTGGGCGAGGCTGATCTGGCGGAAGTGCGGGCGGTGACTGGCCATGAAATTGGCCATTATGTCCTGAACCATGTCTGGCACCGTCTCGGCGTCTATTCGGTGCTGGCCATTGGCCTGTTCTTCATCGCGGGCCGCACCTATGGCGCGTTTGCCGGGCTGTTTGGAGTGAGCCGGGATATTGCCGACGCCGCCGGTCTGCCCGTCCTGTTGTTTATGCTTGGGCTCTTCGGGTTTTTCGCCCAGCCGATCACCAATGCCCTGACGCGGATGGGCGAAGCCGAGGCCGACCAGTACTCCCTGCGTACGGTAAACGAGCCTGATGCCCTCGCCACAGCGCTTGTGAAAACTGCGGAATATCGCAACCCGCGCCCTGCGCGCTGGCAGGAATTGCTGTTCTATACCCACCCTGCCGTCGAGCGACGCGTCCTGATGGCGATGCAATGGAAGGCCGATCATCCGGAACAATGACGGGTTGCGTCAGCGCAGCGACAACCGCACTGACAGGCCCGCGCCATGAGCCGGGCTCGAATTCTCAGCTTCAGGGGCTTGAACCTTGACAAATATTACCGAGTCGATTAGCGCGTTGTCGTGTTGCGGTGCGAAAAGCGCGATCGGTCTTTTATTGAGGCCCCACAATAAGACGCTTTTCCCGGGTTTGAGCCGCCAACGCTGTTGGCTCCCCGACGCGACACTGATGCCGCTGCGCATCGCTTTAGAAACTGGCATACAGGCTTCCCGCCAAACTGTCAGGGTCGTCAAAGCGGGGCGCGAGTTTGACCTTTGACGACGGCTTTTCCGGCCGGAATGGATTTGTGGACAAAGTGAAGTTCGGCGCGCGTCGTTTGTGTGTCGTGATCCGTTGCACCCCATGATCCCGACATATTGCCCTTGCGCAGTGCGGCGGGTTCAGGGGAATAGATCTTTCCTCAGGGCGCGGAATTGCCAGTAGCGCCATCCGCGCAAACGACCGAGCTGGGCATTGCTTTCCCGCCAATCCGGACGAGAAACCCCAACTTCTTCAGGACCTATGACCAACGAAAACTTTTTGGCGGATATAACGCCTGTAAGCCAGTCAGACGAGGCTGGCGAGATTATCGATCTTTCCGAGCTTGGTGAGAGCGAAACGGCAACCATCGACGACCCCGGCGGGACCGGGACCAGTGCGGAAAACCAGACCATCCCCGCCGATGCGGAACCGGATGTGACGTTCCGTGACCTCGCTTTGAGCGAAAAGCTCCTCAAGGCCATCGAGGAATCGGGGTACACCAAACCAACGCCAATCCAGGCGGCCGCCATCCCCGAGGCGCTGTCGGGCCGTGATGTCCTCGGTATTGCCCAGACCGGCACCGGCAAGACAGCCTCCTTTACCCTGCCGATGATCGAACGCCTGTCCAAGGGTCGCGCCAAGGCGCGGATGCCGCGCTCGCTTGTGCTCGCCCCGACCCGCGAACTCGCAGCCCAGGTTGCGGACAATTTTGAGAAATACGGCAAATATCACAAGCTATCGATGGCGCTGCTGATCGGCGGTGTATCTTTCGGCGACCAGGACGCCAAGCTGACCAAGGGCGTCGACGTCCTGATCGCAACGCCAGGGCGCCTGCTTGACCATTTCGAACGTGGGCGCCTGCTCCTTAACGGCATTGAGGTCATGGTTGTCGATGAGGCTGACCGCATGCTCGATATGGGGTTCATTCCGGATATTGAACGAATCTTCAACCTTACACCGATGACCCGGCAAACCCTGTTTTTCTCGGCGACCATGCCACCGGAGATCCAGCGGATCACGGATACCTTTCTCCACCGCCCGGCCCGGGTCGAAGTTTCCCGTCCGGCCATGACGGCAAGCACCATTGCCCAGAAAATCGTCAACTTGCCGACCTCTGACGATCGTGTCAAACGGATGATCCTGCGCAAGCTTCTTAATGCGGAAGATGTGAAAAACGGAATCATTTTCTGCAACCGCAAGTCGACTGTCGATACCGTTGCGAAGTCCCTGCAGAAATATGACTATTCTGCCCGGCCGATCCATGGCGACCTGACACAGTCCTTCCGTACGGAAACCCTCGATAAATTCCGCTCCGGCGACGTTCGTTTTCTTGTCGCCTCTGACGTGGCGGCCCGCGGGCTTGATATTCCGGCTGTCTCCCACGTGTTCAATTTCGATGTGCCGATTCATGCAGATGATTATGTCCACCGGATCGGACGAACCGGGCGGGCGGGCAAGACCGGCACGACCCTGATGCTGGTCTGTCCAAAGGACGACAAGGCTTACCAGGCTATTCTTTCGGTCAGCAACCAGGACTCGATCGAGGCCCTCGATATGGTTGAGGATATCGACGCTGCTGTTGAACAGGCCAAGGCCCGAGGCGACCGGAAAGGCCGTAAGGCCGGTTCTGACCGACCAGACAGAAAATCAGACCGGCGTAAGACAAAGTCGCGCAACCATGATGGCGATGGCGATGGCGATCGCGATGAAGGGGACGATCGTAAAAGTCGCACAATCGACGCGCAGCCTCACAGCGAGGCTTCAGACAAGCCGCGGCAGGGCCGGCGTCGGCGGGACCGGGACGATGCGGACCCGGTCGTTGGCATGGGCGATCATGTGCCGGCCTTCCTGACACGCGAGGCGCCCCCGGCGGGCTGATCCCCGGAAATTAGCTGACCCGCTCTTCGCCGATTAGGCGGGAATTAACTCCGTTGTCCTACCCTTTTCCTCACGGCTTTGTTGCCAACGCATCCGGACGGGGAGCCGGGCGGGGATCGGCATGAGTAATATTGAACAGTCGCACCGGGTCGGCAAGCTTGCGCTTGCAATGCTGAAAGACCTCGGGCTTGCAGCGACGGCGCGCCATTATGAGGTCATCTACAGTCATGTGGATGGCCGTGCCCCTGCCTTGTCGCGTGACCTTCAGAAATTTCTTGACGTTAAGGGCCAGATCACCTCTGACGAAGTCGACACACTTTATCATATCCATATCAGCCGTGCTGATTTGGCACGAAACATTGATGAGCTTGCGACTGGGCTGCAACTTGAAATCGACGATCTTTTTGAGGTGATCGAGGCGCAGGGAGAATCGACCCACCAGCGTTCGACCGAGCTTGGCGATATCTCAAACCAGATCCGACAAACCGCACAGGATTATCCAGCCGTCGGAACACTTCTCGAAAGTGTCGTTAGCATCACCCGCAAAATGCGTGATGAAAATCTGGCGCTGGAAAACAGTCTAGCCGCTTCGACCACTGAAATTACCAATCTTCGACGCAATGTTGAGTCGATCCAGCGTGAGGCGCTTTCCGATCCGCTGACGGGGATCAGCAACCGGAAGTCTTTTGATCAGGCGCTCGTGTCGCTGATCGAGGAAACACGTGACTCCGGCAGACCGCTGGCGCTGATCATGGCGGATGTAGATCATTTCAAGAAGTTCAACGACCGCTGGGGCCATCAGACCGGTGACCAGGTCCTGCGGCTTGTTGCCGAGGTCATGAACGCAAACATCAAGGGACAGGACATGCTTGCCCGCTATGGCGGCGAGGAATTCGCAATTCTTTTGCCGGGCACGAGCCTTGAGAATGCGTTCATGCTGGCTGACCGGATACGTCGTGCTGTTGAGTCCCGGAGGCTGAAAAAACGTCAGACAAATGAGGACCTCGGGGTGATTACCATGTCGATGGGGATTGCCTCATATTTCAAAAGCGAAAGCCCGCACATGCTGGTCGAACGTGCCGACAAGGCACTTTATCTTGCCAAGGATCGTGGCCGCAATCGCGTGATTGATGAACGCGATATTCCACCATACTTGCCCGACGAGGAAGCCCACATCGCCTGACGGTGGAGCCGTCGGCCGGCTCAGCGTTTCCGCCGTGAATAGACCAGAAAAACACTCAGAAGCGTCAATGCAAGCCCGTACCATGTCAGGGCATATTCCAGATGGCGGTTGTTGAAGGCAAGCCTTGTCGTTCCCCCACGCGGGAAGAGTGACTGAGTTTCCGTTCCCAAACTATCAATATACCAATCAACTGCTGTCTCAAGGGGCAGCTTTGTTGCGAATTTGGCCGGATCGCGCGAATACCAGCGGTTGGTGCCGGGATCATCGGGCGGGGCCACAAGACGGGCGAGGAAGGGTTTTTTCTCGGCATATCGGAACAGGCCCGTGACTGAAACCTGTCCATCAGGCTGACCGTCCACACGGCTTGTTGCCGGTTTTCTGTCTTCCGGCACAAATCCGCGATTTATGAAAAACGGACTTTCACCATTTGTCGGTGCAAACCGTGTAAAAATGAAATATCCCGGCTGTGCTTCATTTGTTCCAAAAACATGAAATTCAGTGTTGTGATCGTAGGTTCCGGTGGTGATGATCTTTGTGTAGCGAACCGCTTTGCCATCTTCAAAATCGGCAATCGTTTCGCCAAGCGCCCGCGGCGTTCCGGATGCCCGGGTCTCCACGGCCGCGATCAGGTCCAGCTTCCAGACCCGGCGCTGCAATTGCCAACTCCCAAGCGCGACAAGAAGGGCAAGCGCAATCAGTGTCGCGACGGTGAGCCTGGGAGAAAACCTGAATATGTCTTGCATATCAACGAGGATCAGCGTCTTCGCCGAAGACCGGCTCGGTCGCGCGATCGCCTTTCGCCTCCTCGGCGCGATTTGCGTATTGCAAGGCGATCATCATTGCTTTCAGCGGGCGAAGGATCGCAAAGATAAGCCCTAAAGAGGCGGCCATGGAGAAAAGCAGGGCAAGCCAGATAGGGGCACCAAGGCCAAACCGTAAGATAAAAGCAATGGCCACGGCCAGAAAGCCGACGATGAAGATAGCGAATATTGCGGGCCCATCGCCGGAATCGGCCTTTCTCAAATCAAGCCCGCACGCGGAACAAGTCGGGCAAACGCTGAGATATCCCGAAAACAAATCGCCCTGCCCGCAGCGCGGGCATTTGCAACCGAGGCCGGCAGCCATTGGTGAGACAGGCGGATAATAGATCATGGTGCAGCCTGCTTCCAGCGCAACCGAATATGTGAAACCGTCTCGCGCTCATAGGTTGCTGCTCGCGCGACATCGATTGCGGCCTCGAGCGTTTTCACAAGACAGGACTCAGGGTTCCCGTTTTCAGCCAACGCCCGACCGGGCTCTGTATTTTCAATCTGGCCCTCTTCCAGCAAGCGGCCCACAAGACCCGGCGGTGTCAACCGGCAGTCGAGCCAGAATAAGCGGAAGTCACGACGCGCCTTCCGCTCCAGCCGATAAAAGAAATAGGGATTGTTTTCATCAGTATCGTCAGTATCACCCGCATCCTCAACATCTTTGGCCTGACCGAGCCAAACACCGGGGCCGATTTTCCGGAATCGAAAGATGAGCGGCTCTTCTGCGTTTTCCGCGTCAGATGTGGTCGGTTGAAATCGATATTCACGATCCGCCATCCTCGCAATTGATATTGTTTCACAGGACGGCTCTGAATTGCCCCCTGAGACCTCACACCAATCCCAGAGCCCCTGGACAAGCGGTCTTGCACGCGCGTTTTCCGCGGTTAAAATTGGGTCGTAACTGAAAAAGCAGCCTGCAAGAAAACATGTCAGCCCGGCGACTGTGATGCGAAATATCCAACGCTGAGCGCCAGTCATGCAAACTCTCCGGTACCGCCGTCAGGACAAAAGCCCCTGATTACCGAGAACGTAGATGGCAGCGAAAAGGAACAGCCAGACCACATCGACAAAATGCCAGTACCAGGCGGCGGCTTCGAAGCCAAAATGGCGTTCCGGTGTGAAGTGCCCGGCTTGTGCGCGGAACAGACAGACGATCAGGAAAATTGTCCCGATCACCACGTGAAGGCCATGGAACCCCGTCGCCATAAAAAATGCCGCGCCATAAATACCACCACCGGAGAAGGTAAAGAGCCCTCCCACCAGGGCTTCACGATATTCAAGAAACTGAAAGAATGTGAAGACAAGCCCAAGGGCGACGGTGGCAATCAGTCCTTGTTGCAGGCCTTTCTGATCCCCATGCTGAACGGCATGGTGGGCCCAGGTGACTGTCGTACCTGATAAAAGCAGAATGAGCGTGTTGATCAGCGGCAGGTGCCAGGGATTAAGCGGGGTCACCCCTTGTGGGGGCCAGGTGCCACCCGTTGCAAGCTGACGGCCATCATTGCCAAGCCAGGCTTGCAGACCTTCATCGTTGAGGATCGCGCTGCCATCTGCGCCGACAAGCGGTTCCATCCCGCCGGGAAACAAGGCGGCGCCAAAAAACGCCCAGAACCACGCTGCAAAAAACATGACCTCTGAAACGATAAACAAAAGCATGCCATAGCGAAGCCCAAGCCGAACAACCGTAGACGTATTTTCCCCAGTCAGACTTTCGCGGATCACGTCACGCCACCAGCCGGCCATGACCAGCAGGACGCCCGCAAGACCCAGGAAGAAAAGCCACGGCCCTTTCATACCAAAAAGGCCGCTATCGCCTTCCATCCAGACCACTGCGCCGACCATCAGAAAAACGGCCGCCGCAGACCCGGCTAGCGGCCAGGGGCTCGGATTGACCAGGTGGTAATTGTGTTTGACCTCTTCGCCAGCCATCCTGCGTCTCTTTCTTCTTTGTGCTTTTGGGCACGCCTGTTCGCTATAGCGCGCTTTTACAAAGCCAGTCATCAAATGCCAACGGGGATCGGCATATGGATTACCGTTGCGCTATTGCGTCGCAGCCTTTTTTTCCAGCGCGGCTGTCTGTTCATCCCGGTCAAGCCGGTAAAACATGTAGGACAGTGTGATCGTTTCAATCTCGTCCATATTGCGATCCCGTTCGATCGCCGGGTCGATATAATAGGCCACTGGCATCTCGACGGTTTGCCCGGGGGCCAAAGTCTGTTCGGTAAAACAGAAGCAGTCGATCTTGCGGAAATACTGACCAGCCTTCGCGGGCGAGACGTTGAAGCTTGCCTGTCCGCTAACGGGCACGCCAGCAAGGTTTTCAGATTCATAAAAGGCGAGGCTTGTCTGTCCGACACGAATGGTCTGATCGAGCTGTTTCGGCTTGAACCGCCAGGGAAGATCCGCAGCGCTGTTGGCATCGAATCGGATGGTAATCCGGCGATCGAGGACCTGACGGGCTTCGACCTCGACCCGTTGCGGGGTCCCGCCCCAGCCGGTGACCTGGCAGAAAAGCCGATAGGCGGGCGGCACAGCAAAAATGGCGAACAGGGCCATGGCAACGGTAAATAGGCCAATGCCCGCCGCAAGACGCTGGTTCCGGATGCTGCTGTGTGGGTCAGTCAAGAGGATACACCTTCCGAGGTTAGAAGCTGCGTTCCGCGACCGAGCCGCCAATACGCAATACCGTCACCAGATAAATAAGAATAATAAACCCCACGACCATCATCGCGATCGCGAGATTTCGCCGCGCCCGCTGGCGCAGATATTCATTGGTCGGACCCTTTTCGCCCTCGGAAGGCCGGGGACCGGTCTCCTTTTTCTGTTCGTCAGCCATGCAAGCGGCCCCACAGGCTCTCAAGAAACAGGGCGGCGAAGATCAGGAACAAGTACTGGATTGAAAACCGGAACAAGGCCCGGTCAGACCGATGCGTGCTGCCGCCTTCAGGCACTATCAGGACGTGCCAGGCGCGGCGGATAAATTCGATCCCGAGGATGACGGCAATAGCGCCGTAGATTGGTGTGGTCATCCCGAGAAAAGCAGGGCTGACCCCGGCGGCGGCAAGCAGGAGGGAATAGCCAAAAATCTGTCGGCGGGTTGATCGTTCCCCGGCCACATTCGGCATCATAGGGATCCCAACGCGCTCATAATCAGTTTCGGCAAAAAGGGACAGTGCCCAGAAATGCGGCGGGGTCCATAAGAAAATAATGGTGAACAGAACCCACGGCTCAAGCGCTGTGCCGCCGGTAACCGCAGCCCAGCCGACCACCGGCGGCAACGCCCCTGCCGCCCCGCCGATCACAATATTCTGCGGCGTCGCGCGTTTGAGCCACATCGAATAGATCACAGCATAGAAAAAGATGGTTGAGGCAAGAAGCCCGGCCGCAATATAATTGGTCGCGAGGGCCAACAGTGCGACCGACAGGGCTGCGAGAAAGCCCCCAAAGGCCGCCGCTTCCGCTCCATCCACTTTGCCAGCAGGTATCGGTCGCCGCCTTGTGCGTTGCATCTGCGCATCAATATCCGCGTCATACCACATATTCAGGGCGCCGGAAGCGCCAGCGCCCACGGCAATAGCCAGAAGCGCGACCCCGGCGAGGACCGGATTCATCGGTGCCGGTGCCATCATCATCCCCACAAAAGCCGTAAAGATCACAAGTGACATCACCCGCGGTTTGAGCAGGTCGAAATAATCGCGCGGTGTCGCGACCGGCCGGGCGGTCGATATGGCAGGGGTTGCGGCAGGGTTCTGCAAGCGAAGGACTCCTCGACTGTAAAGAAAATTGAGGTGGTTATGCCTGAAGGTATCGGCAATGGAAACCGCTTTTCCGCCGCAGCGCCGGGGCTGTTTAGAGTTGCCCGGTCAGGAAGGCTCTGGCGAAGACCAGATGGCGCCTCAGGACCGGGTCACGCGGTGGGGCGTTTGTGGCCTCGCGGAGCCGTGTCAGCCGGTGGGGCAGGAGCGCCGCCGGCAGAATGTGGGCGAGTTGTTCGGGTTCCGCTTCGCGCAAGCGCCGTCGCAGTGGCCCAAAGCGTTTCCCGATCAGGTCAGCAAGCGCAGGCTGGTCGCTGGCCGGGATCATGACCGGTCCCAGTGTCGCCGTAACACAAAGCCCGATCAGATCGGCTTCAGGTTGCGCGTCGATCACGATGTCGGGGCGAGATTGCTGGTCGGAAATCAACGCGAAGATTTTGTCAAAGGGACGTTCCGCCGCAAGGGCCCAGTTCAGGAATCGATCGGCACGATGAAAGCGCGGTTCGTAGAACAACTGCGCCCGGGCTTCAGCTGCGGCGTCGAGACCGGTCGCGATCGCGCGGCCCCAGCTTTCAGTCGGATCCGTTGTCGGGCTGGCGGCAAGTGCCAGGGCAAGCGCCCGCACGACCGGATGGGCCCGCACCGAACGGCTGATCTCTTCGTGCTTTTTCTCTTGCGAATGCCCGGCCGTCATCTGCAGGGCGGTGGCGATTTCGTCCCAGGCATCGCGCCACCATTGCAGCCTGATCTCGCCGAGGCCGGGTTCCGAAACTGCTTTCGGGATCCGACGCTGTTCCACCCGCCAGGCCCCGAGCGCGATTTGAACATCGCGGGCCGCCGCCGGGGCATAGCGCACGGCATAAAACCGGTCCGGGTCGTCGCTTTCGAGCAGAGCAAGGCAATAGGTGCGATCGGTCGGGATCATGGTCTCTTCGGGTCTGCGGTGTCCGGCCGGGCTTGAGGGTCACCCGGGTGGAACCGTCTGTGCGACGCTATCGTAGTGTATCAAGCGGACCAGTGCATACCAAACGTCTGTTCCCGCCCAGACTGTCGCCTTATGACGCAAGTGAGGTGGTTGCAGGGATTGCCCCATCTGGTTAATCGCGTCACGGCCCTGTTTTGGACCATCACCCTTTGAAAGGAGACCACCATGGCATTTTCCCTCCCTGATCTTCCCTATGCCCGCGATGCCCTCGCACCGCATATTTCCGAGGAGACCCTCAATTTTCATTACGGCAAACACCACCAGAAATATCTTGATACGCTGAACGATATGATCGGCGGTACGGCCCATGAAAGCGCATCTCTGGAAGAAGTCATTCACGATGTTGCCGGCAATGACGACAAACAGGGCCTGTTCAACAATGCTGCTCAGGTGTGGAACCATACATTTTACTGGCACTCCATGAAACCGAATGGTGGTGGCGCCCCGACGGGCGCGATCGCTGATGCCATCAATGAGAGCTTTGACTCCTATGATAGGTTCAAGGAAGCCTTCACCACTGCGGGGGCAACACAGTTCGGTTCCGGCTGGGCCTGGCTGGTCGCCAAAGACGGTAAGCTCGAAGTGCGCAAAACGCTCAATGCTGAACTGCCGCTGACCCAGCAGGGCGTCACCCCGCTTCTGACCATGGATGTCTGGGAGCACGCTTACTATCTCGACTACCAGAACGCCCGCCCGGCCTATATGAATTCGTTCCTCGACAATCTCGTCAACTGGGATTTCGCCAACGAAAACCTCGCCAAGGCGAATTAAAAGTCCAGTCCTACGACAAGTCAAAAAAAAGCCCCGCATTTCGCGGGGCTTTTTATGTGAAGGCCCTGCGTAAACAAGGCGTCCAATGGATTTCAATATTAGTTTCGGATATTCAGACGGAAGAAGATGCTCCGGCCGAACACATTGCCGCCGCCGCCGAAGGCCTGTTGTTCCAGAGTGGGTTCGTTATCGAGGATGTTGTTCACACCAGCCCGAATGCTTGCATAATCCGTCAGTTCGTATCCCACGGACATGTCATGCTCGACATCCCGCTGGATCACGAAAGCAAAATCCGGAATATCGCTACAATCACTTGAAATCCGCGTTTGGCAAGGGTTGGCATTATCGAAATAAGTCGACCGCCAGAACAAATCGAAACCGCGATATTTCCAACCGAAGTCGGCAACGATCTGGAGTTCAGGATCTGCCGTGCTGCCAACAGTGTTGATTGACAATCCGTTGTCCTGAAGCGGCAACGCAACAGTAGAATCGCGAACAATTGTTGGGGCGAAGAAGGTCGTGTTGACACGGACCGCGCCAAGATCTCCCTTTTCACCGAGACCAACAAAGTTAACAGCGTCCGCGACGTCAAAGTTGTACCGCATCTGTCCTTGTAGCGCCTGAAACTGGAAGGTTTCACTGTTTGCAAACCCTGACCGACCTGCAACAATATCAAAGCCGCCAATGACCGAGCCATCCGGCGGCACGGTATCGATTGGGCTCCGGGTGAAGTTTTCGCACTCGGGTGAGTCGAGGCCATCGTCGAAACAGGTTTGTGTAAAGAAGCTGAAATCCGGTTCGGCAATCGCATCCCTGAGATTGATGCTGATATAATCGGCACCAATCGTGAGGTTCGGCACAAAGGACGGCTGATAGATAAACCCTGCTGTCCACGAGTTCGAGATTTCGAAAGTCAGCAGCGGGTTACCACCCGTTAACAGCGGAACGGCGGCGTTTACCGATGGCGTGTTGAAAACATCATCGCCCGGCGCGAGGATCAGCCCGAAATCCGGGTTACCTGCTATATCGAAACCGTCGCCGACGGCAGCCTCCGTAAAGCCGGCAGCGCGAGCGGCGGCGATGCAGTTTGCAATCCGCTCGGAGCCACCCTGGTCAATATTATCATTATCGCAAGGGTCACCTGTCTGGTCAAATGCTTGAGCCGCAGGCGATGCAAGTTCCACGATAGAAGGCTGCCGCACTGACCGGGTAAAGTTTCCGCGGAATGTCAGGTCATCATCGAGAAAGCTGATACGGCCTCCGGCACTGAAGGTGTTTACCGGATCATTGAGTGCATTTGCATCGTCGCCGATGAAGTCTGCAGAGGGACGAATGTGACGGTACGACCCTTCAAATACCAGTGAAGAAAGGAAGTCAAAGCCGAATAGGCTATTGACTCCCAGGCTGTTTTCACTGTTGAGGACGGGGATTACCATCTCCCCAAACAACTCATTCGAAAGAACTTCTGCCTGCGGAAAACTTGCAATAGCCGGTTCTCGTGAAAAGCCATCAGAAAAACCGCTGGTTGTCAGGGAACCGAATTCCTTGCGGCGCTCATACCCGACGGTCGCCTGGATCCAGCCAGCGGGCAGTTCAAACAGATCACCGCTAATAAAGGCGAGGAAATCGGTCTGATTGATCTCGCCGTTGGAAAGCGCGTTGCCCGAAATATAGTCAATGGCCTGGGCCTGTGCTGAACCGGGTTGCGTGGGCAGGGCGCCAACAAACAGGTTCACAGGAACGCAGCCAGAAAGCGGACTTGGCGTTGCCGTATCGGACGGATCAACGATACCGAATCCGTTATCCAGATCCTGATCTACGGCGCCCGGCGCATTCAGAAATCCGGAACAGATGATATCACCAATCATGGCGTCGCCGGCCGTGATATTTTCTAACGCCCCGTTTCTGATCACAGGAAAAAGTGCCGTTGACGCACCCGAGGCACCAACGGTCTCTACGATAGCGGCAACGTTATCAGCATCTTGCAGCTGGGCGAGCTGAGCCGCATCAAGGCGGGTCGAGAGCGCCGCATTAAAGAAGTTGCTGCCGATCGTTTCCGCAATGTTACGGGATTGGTCGGTACGACCGAAGTTCATGGAGACTTCCCAATTGAAGTTCCGTTCGCCGGCTTCGAAATTCCCTTGCAGACCGCCAACGACCCGGAAGGTTGTCGTATCGACGAAGTTGGCGCCGGCATTTGGCAGAAGCCCAAGATTGATCCCGTTCAGGAAAATTGTTTCACCGGCTCCGGCATCGATCAACGTCTGACGATCGGCATCCGAAATAAACGGGTTCGTGATTGGCAGAGCAAACGCACCTTGCCCTTGTGCGCCAAGGAAGGCTGTGTTGAACGCTGTGCCGGCCTGGCTGATCAGGTCAGCGGAAGAGGAGTTCAGAAAGTTGGTTTCAAAGAAAGCACGGATATTATCCGTGATTCGATAATGACCAGTGCTTGAGAATACGAATCGCTCGGTTGGAACAATCGCTTCCTGAAAATCGGTAAGATCGAACCCGTTGCCCCCCGAAAAGAAAAACGATGACGAACCGATCCGCGTCCCGGGATCGAAGGTCGGGGTCAGGCCACCGGTGCCGTCAAAGGTCAGGATATTGCCACTTGGATCGGTGAACACCCCGATCCCGAAACCCGGAAATGGTATCCCGCCTGTAGGTCCCGGAAGAAACCCATTGGGGCCTTCGAGAATGTTAAAACGACCTTCAGGCCCGACGATCGACGGGTCGGATCCATTGGCGAAACCGGTCAATTGGTTCGCAAGACCGGGTACGTCATTCGTGACGGCCCCTTCCTGGTTCTGATACTGGATTGAAGCGGTGACATTGCCTCGGCCGTCGGCAAAATTAGCGCCGATAAGACCACTGACATTGTAGGACGATGCGCCGAAATCAAAGAAATCACCGTATTGACCCGACAGGCTCACTCCCTCAAAATCATCACGAAGCACAAGGTTAATTGTACCGGCAATCGCGTCCGCGCCGTATATTGGCGCCCCACCAATCGAAAGCACCTCGACGCGCTCAATCATCGCCGGGTTGAAGTTGTTGATATCGACCTGCGAGCCCTCGACCCGGCCGATCGGATCTGCCGAAAGTGGGTTGCCGGGAACAAATCGGCGCCCATTTACAACAACAAGTGTTCGTTGCGTGCCAAGGTCAAAAAGATCAAGGAAGTTCTGACCAACGTTCTGGCCCGATCCGGTCGTGATACCGTCAACGCCCGCTCCGAAGCCCGGGATTTCGTTAAGCGCATCGGCGACATTCACGAAACCACGACTGTCAAAAACCTCTGCGTCAACAACCAGTGCGGGCTGGGAAATATCCTCAAAGCCCTTACGCTGGATCCGCGAACCGACGACGACAACCGTATCTTCACGTTCTTCGATCTCATCAACAGTTTCAGGGATCTCATCCTGTGCTAATGCGGGTGTTGCAACCGCCATGGCGAGGGCGGATACGCCCGCAGTGAGTGTGGCAGCAAAGCCGAAACGCCGCAAATCCTCGGTTTTCATTTTCATTGGTAAGCCCCTAAAGTGGTTTCTATCCAGAAATGTCCAGCGCACCACGCGCTGTTAGTGGAAAAGTCAATTTCACCGTTGGTGGATCGTAGGCAGACAAGAATTTCGTTTTCAATAGTTTTGAGGGCCTAGGGCTGGTCGGAAAGAAAAATTGCAGTAATCGTGACAAATATGCATCAAAATTGTGACATGCGTTCAAACGACCTGCATTCGCGGTAAACCCCTTGTTCGCCCCCTTTGGACTGAATAGAACTTACCTTCGCATCTTAATGGAATTTGATCGTGTACATAAAAAACTTATTTCGTCGGGGCCTGGATGGTTTGATCCCGGGGATCTGTGCCATCGCACTGGCGGCGATTTCAGCGGCTGCGGCGCAAGAGACCGTTTCGATTGAGGAAGCGCTTCAGATCTGCAACCGGATTAAAGGCGAGCGGGACCGGCTTGACTGTTTCGAAGGCCTTGCTCGCGCCGCCGACCCGGAGTCGAAAGAGGGTGATGCTTCTGTAAAAGAAGGGCCTGTAACTATTATCAAGCCTGCGCCCGCCGAGGGGACCCGCCCTGAAGCGACCCCGACATCGCCGGAGAAGCCGTCGACGCGATCGCAAACGGCGGCAGACCGTGATCAGGCAGAGGACAGCGCTGCCCCTGCTGCCCCGCGACGTGACAGCGAACAGCGCGTGATTATTCTGACGGAAGAGCAAGCCAAAGAGAGGCTGCGGGGGCCCTTAACACCGCGCGAAAAAGGCGAGCGTTACGAGGCAAAGGTGCGGAAAGCCTGGTTCAACGGAGAGAGAAAGCTCTTTGTCTTGCTCGATAATGGGGAGTTGTGGAAACAGAGCCAGTCAAAGCGCCCGACTTTACCAAAGCCGGGTGATCCGGTCTCGCTCAAGAAAAGCGCGTTTGGAAGCTGGTTTGTCCGTCTGCGACCGGGTTATCCATCAGTACGCATGACAATCCTCAATCCGTAGAACAGCAAGTCAGGATATCCGCCTGTACACGCCATTAGCGCGAAAGAAGGCCAGAGTTTTTCCTACGCGCCCTGTTTTGCAACGGCGCCTTCGGCCGACCAGTCGCGTTTGACGCCGAGGGCCAGCAAAAATGGGCTTGCCACGAAGATCGAGGAATAGGTCCCGACGATGACACCGAGGATCATCGCGAAGGTAAAGCCGCGCAGGACCTCACCGCCCAAAACATAAAGCGAGACGAGCGCAAGCAAGGTGGTGACAGAGGTCATGACCGTGCGCGAAAGGGTTTCGTTGATCGACAAATCGAGGAGGTCTGCCAGGGGCTTTTTTTTGTATTTCCGCAGGTTCTCGCGCACCCGGTCATAAACGACGACCGTGTCGTTCATGGAATAGCCGACAATCGTCAGGAGGGCGGCGATGATCGGCAGGTTGAACTCGATCCGGGTGAGGGCAAAAATGCCAAGCGTCAGCAGGACGTCATGGGCAAGCGCGAGAATGGCTCCGACGGAAAACTGCCATTCAAACCGCAGCCAGATATAACCAAGCATCATGCCAATCGCGAGCAGGACGGCGGTAATCCCGGCCTGGATCAACTCACCGGAGACCGTCGGCCCGACAACCTCCTCCCGGCGAAAATCAACCCCGTCGCCGAGGAGATCGCGCAAGGCCGCCTTGACCTTATTAAGGGCGATCTGTTGCGCGGCTTCCGCCGGATCACCCCTGCCATCAGCCCCGATTTCGGCCCCAACTTCAGCCCCAACTTCAGCCCCAACTTCAGCCTTGCCGGCCGGTCTTGCGGCGGCCTCTGGCAGCTCATCGGGGTCCTGTTCCTGCACGGTGACGACAATACCGCCGGGCCCCTCGCCGGTGGCTTCAATCGACTGGACTTGCGGCTCACCAAGGCCAAGTCCCCCGACGGCATTGCGGACACTGTCGATGTCGATCGGTTCATCGTCGGCAACCTCGACGACAACGCCACCCTTGAAATCAACACCAAGGTTCAAGCCGAGCGTAAACAACAGCCCCACCGCGGCGAGCAACAGGACCGCCGAAATGGCCATGGCGATAAACCGATAGCGGGTGAAGGCGATCTCGGTATGGTCGGCGACAAGCTTGAGTTTCATGGGGTTTCTCCGGCCCTACCTTTACAGCGACAGCGTTTTGGGCCGCTTTGACAACAGATATCGCCCGGCAAACAGCCGCGTCAGCACAAAGGCCGTGAAAACGGAGGTGACAACGCCAACAGCCAGCGTCACGGCAAAACCGCGCACGGGCCCGGCACCAAGCTGGAACATGATCAACGCAGCAAGAAAGGTGGTCACGTTCGCGTCGAGGATGGCCGACCAGGCGCGTTTATACCCGGTCTCAACTGCGGCAACCGGGGCCTTGCCGCCTTTCAGCTCTTCGCGGATCCGCTCAAAGATCAGGACGTTGGCATCAACGGCCATCCCGATGGTCAGCACGATCCCGGCGATCCCGGGCAGGGTGAGCGTGGAGCCGAATAAGGACAATGCGCCCGCAATCAAGACGACATTGGCGACCAGGGCGCCGGTCGCATAAATGCCGAACCGGCCATAGCTGATCAGCATGTAAAAAATAACCGCCATAAAGCCGATGATGACCGCGCGGGTTCCGGCTTCGACCGAATCCTGGCCGAGGCTGGCCCCGACCGATCGTTGCTCTATGGTCTGAAGGGGCGCGGGCAAGGCGCCGGAGCGGATCAGGGTGGAAATCCGCACGGCTTCGTCCGGCGAGAAATTGCCCGTGATCCGGCCCGAGCCGCCGGTGATCGGCCCGATGATATTCGGCGCGGAAATCACCTTGCAATCGAGGACGATGGCAAAGGTTTCGCCGACATTCTGGCGCGTGTAATCGGCAAAGACCCGCGCGCCCCGCAAGTCGAACGAGAAATTGATCTGGAAACCGCCGCCGTCCGGGTTCGGGCTGGCGGAGGCCGATTCCACATTGTCGCCG
>CAYSMJ010000003.1:23859-36187 GCA_964432075.1 uncultured Caulobacterales bacterium
TCGCCGGTGATCAGGGGGTCTGCCTCAAGCGGGATCAATTGGCCGCCCTCTTCCTCGGTCAACTGC
Organism: uncultured Caulobacterales bacterium; assembly: GCA_964432075.1. Lineage (GTDB taxonomy): Bacteria > Pseudomonadota > Alphaproteobacteria > Caulobacterales > Parvularculaceae > CALLPQ01. Next base: position 23,926 of record CAYSMJ010000003.1, read on the forward strand.
CGGACAATCCGATTGGGCGGCAGGCCCGGGATCTCCCGACACTGGGAATCTTCATCAACAGGCAGCGCGTCATAATCCACAATCGGCGGGATCTCGACCGAGAAATCCGCCGGATGAAAGGTCAGCTGGCCGGTGCGGTTGATGATCTGCTTGAGGGCCTCCGGGTCGTCGTCGCCCGGCACCTGCACGACGATCCGGTCATCGCCTTGCGGTGCAATCAGAACCTCCCGATTGCCGGCCGGGTCAATCCGGCGTCGGACCACGGCGATTGAATCCGTGACGGCTTCGCGTGAAAAAAGCCGCACGGCTTCCTCCGTCATCGTTACGGTGATGGCATTGCCGTCCCCGGCGACGGAATAGGCCGGGCCGCTAACCCCCGCCGTGCCGCCGGAAAGCACGGAGCCGATACCGGTCCCCTGCCGGGCAACCGCGCGAACACGGTCAAGGGCGGCTTCAGTTTGTTCGGAGTCGCGCAGCCGCACGGTCAGGGACCTGTCCGCGCGGTTGATATTGAAGCCTCGGGTAAAAATCCGTCCGCCTTCCTTGTTCCGGTCACGAAATGCCTCGCGGATATCGCGAGTGATGCCGGACAGGCGATCCCCAAGCACTTTGTCAGTATCAACGCGCAGAAGCAGGTAAGACCCACCCTGGAGGTCAAGCCCGAGATTGACCGTGCCGCTTGGCAGGAAATTCGGAATTTTGGCCCGTTGGGTCTCGTTCAGAACATTCGGAAACGCAAACAGAAGACCGATCAGGACGGTTCCGAGAACAAGCGCGGTCTGGAGGCGGGAAAACTGAAGCATGAAAAGTCCGGCAAATGCGGGCGCCCGGGGCCGGGCACCCGTGGCTTACTTATTTTTATTGTCGTTTGCAGGCTCGGGCTTTGTGCGCACGTCGCTTAGGGTCTGTTTGACAACCTTAACCTGCACATTGTCGGCGACTTCGACCATGATCTCGTCGCCCTCGAGCACTTTGGTCACTTTGCCAACGACGCCGCCCGATGTGACAACCACATCGCCGCGGCGGACATTCGCCACCATGTCCACATGCCGTTTGCGGGCCTGGGCCTGGGGACGAATGATCAGAAAATAGAAGATCACGAAAATCGCCACAAACGGCACAAACTGCACAATCGGGTTTGGCGCCGCGACGGGCGTGGGGGCGGCGTTCGCAGCAACAGAAAACAGGCTAATGGCCACGGCTGGAAGAAATCGCATGGGTCAGGGCTCCGGGAGGGGCCGGTCTGGCGCTTTCGGGCGCTCCGGCGGGAAGAAACATTGCGCACGCATATAATGAACTGGCTGCGCCATGCAACGCCGGGCCGGATCAGGCACACGAATCGATACGATTAGCGGTAGAACTATGCCGGCAACCGCCCTATCACCAACGAAATCTCCCTTCCGGCCAATATCCATGCTGTCTTTTTTCCCTGACCCTCGTGGCGCTGACCTCGTTTTCGATATCCGCGACTGGCGGCGATCGGGCGATGAGACCGCATTCAAGGTCTACTGGGACAAGGCCCGGGATCTCGGTTTTGTTAGCCCGCGCCCCTCGTCAGAGGAGGTGGCGGCATTTTATGCGGTCTGCGACTATTATACCCACGGCCCCGGTGGCCATGGTGACCCTGTGGCTCGCGGGCGACCGGGCCTGAAGCTGCTTGCAAAGCTCGCCTGGCGCTTCGACAATAATCTCTACCCCGACAAAAACTGGTGGCGGGCAGCGCTAGGAACAGAGGCCTTGTCGTGCCTTGAGATCGGCTGCGGGAACGCTGCCAATCTCAAGGCCCTGCGTGAACTGGGGCACCAGGTGACCGGTGTCGAGCCCGACCCGGCAGCCCGGCAGGTCGGTACCCGGATGGGGCTCGATATCCATCCGGGCACGGCGGAAGACATGCCGGCAGAACTCAAAGGCTGCCATTTCGATGTTGTGGTGATGACACATGTGCTTGAGCATTGCATCGACCCGGTCACCGCGCTGACATCTGTGCGCAACCACCTGAAATCTGGCGGGCGGTTTGTTGTTCAGGTCCCAAATAATCGGTGCCTCGGCCTCAAGACCTTTGGCCGCCATTGGGCCTGGCTGGACGTACCGCGCCACCTGACATTCTTTACCGAGAATAGTCTGCGCAAGACACTTGAGGCCGCCGGGTTTTTAATCGAGACAACGGAATATTACGGCTATTTTCGTCAGTTTACAGAAAGCTGGGCCAGCGAGCAGGATGCTATTGCAAAGTCACTCGACGGCGGGACCTCGGGCGGCTTTGGCGTCTATCTGGTCTATTTTATGACGACGGTCTTCGCTGCGCCCGAAAGGCGCTATGATTCTATTCAGATGATCGCCCGGGTGCAATAAATTGGTGAGGCCCTGTTTTGCGGCATTCGGAATATCTTCAGGATTTCAAGTCGCGGATCTTTATTGACTACGATTGCCTTGAAGATGCGGTAGAGCGCGTTACCTCTTTGTTGAATCAAAACGTTGTCCAGATTTTCCAGGGGTCGTGCGTTCGAAACCAATTCGATGGATGGGAACCATCGACAATCACACTTTTTGTGAACGCGCTCTAGTGGTGGCAATCTGACGGTTCGCACCCATACACATTTTTCTGATGGATCAAATGATCCAGCCATTTGAGTGTGATAGCGGTCGTTAAAACGTTGAACGGTACGGACCCAAATGTCTGGGTCGATCCACTAACGCCATGCGTGCGTGTGCGCGACAGTGACATCTCTGCAAAGCCATCCGCATGCAATCGGAATAGAAGGGCTCATATGGTTTCAGACAGCGTCGGCCATGCCGGGGGAGAGGCTCGCGGCCTCCATGGCAAGAAGCGCGTTTTTGCGCTCGGCCCCCCAGCGATATTGCTGGATCGCGCCGGATGCGCGGATGACCCGGTGGCAGGGGATCAACACGGAAATCGCGTTTGCCCCGACTGCGCTGCCCACAGCGCGCGCTGCTTTCGGGGCTCCCAGTGCGCGGGCGACCTCGCCATAGGCCACGCAGGTGCCCGCCGGGATGCGCAGTAGCGCTTCCCAGACCTTGAGCTGAAAATTCGTGCCCTGAACATGAAGGCCCGGGCGCAAGTCGCTGCGACCGGTGGCAAAGGCAAAAGCCTGTTCGGCCGGGCCGCAAACGGCTGTCTCGTCTTCGATGAAATCTGCCGCCGCCCAGGTCTCATTCATTTCGCGCAGGCCGCGACCCGGATCGACGGTCTCGAACGATAACCAGCAAATTCCTCTTGTCGTCACGCCGATCAGCGTCAGTCCGAACGGACCTGGAACCCGCGCCCAGCGAATGGTTTCCCCGGCTCCGCGCCGACGGATCGAGCCCGGCGGCATGGCCTCGGCGTGAACCATGAGATCATGCAGCCGCGATGGCGCGGAAAGCCCGGCCTCGAACGCGGCGTCCAGAACCGGCGCGCCAGCTGCCAGAGCCGAAATGGCGCGCCCTGCTGTCAGATATTGCAAAAAGCGCTTGGGCGAGACCCCCGCCCCCGCCCGGAAGAGTTTCTGAAAATGCGCTTGTGAAAGCCCGCAGTGCCGGGCGGTTTCCTCAAGGCCGGGCTGGTCCCCGGCTTCTGCCGCTGCCACGAGGAAATCAATCGCGGTTGCAACAGGTTTCAGACTGTCGAGATCAACCGGGTCAATGGGTGCTGGCCATGATTTGTTTTTGATGGATAAGGTCATAGTCTGCTTTTCCGGGTCTTTTTCCAAACAATAAAAGAGGAAACCGCCCGCGCGCCACCCGAAAGCTGCGCTCGTCGACTGGGACCTTTACGCAAATTTAACGCTGTTTCGTTTTGGTGCGGGGGAAAGGAGCCAGCCCATGGATGATCTGATCTATATTGTGACACTCGGGTTTTCTGGCAGCGATATCTGGCGCGCCATCATCATTTCGTTTTTTGCGGCAATGCTGGTGACATCAAGGCGCCGTGTCTGGTTGGTTGCATTCTGGGCACTTTTTATTGACCGCTTTGTCTGGCCGCTGTCAGCAATGTCGAGTCATGGCGCTGATATGGAGATGCTTGGGACAACGGCGTCTGCAATAGTTACAACGCTCCCAGACGATATGGGCCTGTACCTGATCCGCTATATCGGGCTTTTTGTGATGATCAGCGTCTATGTCGCGGCCCGTCGTCGGCTCCACGCACCGTGGACGGAAAAACCAACGGCTAAACCTGCGTAAAGGCGAGCACGGCATTCTGACCGCCAAAAGCAAAGCTGTTGGACAGGGCGAGGGAAAGACGACGCTCCTGTGCCTTGTTGGGGCAGTAATCAAGGTCGCAGGCCGGGTCTGGTTGGTCATAGTTTACCGTGGGCGGAACGGTATTGGCGTTGAGGGCGGAAATGGCCGCGATGGCCTCTATGCTGCCCGCTGCGCCTAGCAAATGGCCGTGCATTGATTTTGTCGAGGATATGATCAACCGGTCCGCATCGGCCCCGAAAGTCATTCGGATGGCTTTTGTCTCGGTCGGGTCGTTTAACAGCGTGCCGGTCCCATGCGCGTTGATGTAAATTGCTGATGGATCAGCAACGGTAATATTGCGCAGGGCCAGCCCCATTGCACCAGCGGCCCCTTCCGCCGACGGATTGATCATGTCATTGCCATCGGCGTTCATGCCGAATCCTGCAAGTTCCGCATAGATCCGGGCACCGCGTTTTTGCGCATGGTCAAAGTCTTCCAACATCAAGACGCCGGCCCCTTCGCCGATCACAAGGCCGTTGCGGGTTTTCGCAAAGGGCCGGCAGGTCTCGGATGCGAGAATATGCATGGCTTTCCAGGCTTCGAGCGCGCCATAGGTCAGAACCTTTTCCGATGCCCCGGCAAGCCCAGCCACCGCGTGGCCGTTGCGGATCATGTCCGCACACATGCCGATCGCGTGCGCGCCGGACGAACAGGCTGAGGCAATCGCAAAGCTTGGCCCGGTCAGCCCATGGCGGATCGACAAATGGCTCGCCGCCGCGTTGGGAATAATCCGCAGGATTGTCAGGGGGTGCGGCCGACGCCCCTTGCGCAGCAAGTCAAAGTGGGTGTCGTCGCTTGCGGTCTGGCCGCCAATCCCGGTGCCGATGAGGGTCGCGGTGCGTGCGGCAAGACCATCGACGGAAAAATCGATCCCACTATCGGCAATGGCCGCTTCCGCCGCGACGATGGCAAACCGTGAATAGGGATCGGCCCGGGCCATGTCGCGGCCAAGATCGGCGCAAAGCGCGTCGGCACCGTCGATTGCCGCTGCGGGCAGGGTAAGGCTGAGGTCTTCGGCTTGCGAATAGGTCTGTGGCCGGATCGCGCAAACCCCGCCAAAAAGATTTTCGCGAAACTGGTCCAGCCTGTGCCCAAGGGGCGAGGCGAGCCCCATCCCGGTCACGACAACCCGCGCGCTCATCTCAGATGCTCCGGATCAGGCCGATTCATTGTTGGCACCGCTGGTCAGGTCCTTCAGGGCATCCAGAAGATCGCCGACGGTTTTCATCTCACCGAACGGGTTTTCGTTGGCATTGAAAGGAATTTCGACGCCAAGTTTTTCCTCAACCTCGTAAATGATCTCCACAACAGAAAAGCTGTCGATCCCGAGATCGGTGATCAGCGTGTCGCGGGTCGGCTCATCGGTTAGACCGACTGCGTGATCCTTGACGATATCAAGAAGAGTAGTTTCCATGATGCTCATATGTTTGCCCCGTTCGGTCTGCACACAAGGCCTGTGCGCTCTGATTTATCGATGGGGCTTACGCCACTGGCGCGCAAGCCCTACCGGGTCAGAAGATGATGGGCAAATTCCGTTGCGTTACTCTGCGTCAGGGGCAAGCAGGGTCATGGCACCGCGCACCATGGCCTCGGTGCCAAGCGTAATGGCCGGTTCCGGTTCAATCTTGAAGAAGGGCGAATGGTGCGAAGGGGCGTCATCGACCTCACCCGGTGGCGTGCCTCCGACGGAAAAGTAAACGCCTTTCACGCCGGTTTCCGGTTGGACGAAGTAGGCGAAGTCTTCGGCGCCCATGCCTTCGCGCGGCTTGTCGAGCAGGACGTCCGACCCAAAGGCGTTTGCGAAACTATCGCGCACCCGCCGGGCGGTTTCGGGGTCATTGAGGGTCGGCGGTGTGGCTTCGGTTTCCGAGCGGATAACCTCCGGCAGCATATCTTCCGGCACGCCCTGGGCCATCGCGACGCCTTTTGCCACGCGATCAATCCCGTCGAGCAACTGGGCGCGAACCTCGCGGTCATCGGAGCGCACCGTAATCTGGAGACGTGCCTCATCGGGAATGATATTATGTTTGGACCCGCCATGAATCGAGCCGACGGTAATCACGCCCGCATCAAGCGGGGCAATGGTCCGGCTGACAATTGACTGAAGCGCAACAACGATATGCGAGGCGGTGAGGATCGGGTCGATCCCCTTGTGCGGCGACGCACCATGAGCACCGACACCTTTGACAATGATGTCGACAGTGTCCGATGATGAGGCAACAGTTTTCAGGGGCAATTCAATTTTGCCGGTCGGGGTATCCGCCGAGACATGGAACGCAAGCGCATAATCCGGTTTCGGGAAACGGTCGTACAGGCCATCTTTCAGCATGGCATAAGCCCCGGCAATGCGCTCCTCTGCAGGCTGACCGATCAGGACAAGGGTTCCTGACCACTGATCCTTACGCTGACTGAGTTGCCGGGCTGCGCCAACAAGGGCAGTCACGTGGACATCATGGCCGCAGGCATGCATGACCGGCTTGACGACACCGTCAATATCCTCCTGCGTCGCTTTTGAGATATAGGCAAGGCCGGTATCTTCCCTGATCGGCAGACCGTCCATATCCGCGCGCATAAGAACGACAGGGCCGTCGCCATTCTTCATGACGGCGACCACCCCGGTCTGGCCGATATCGGTTGTTACGTCGAAACCGAGAGCCGAAAGCTCCGATGCCAAACGTTTTGCCGTTTCCGTCTCACGGAATGACAGCTCCGGATTGGCGTGTAAATGCCTGAACAGCGGGCCAAGATTTTTGTCATAATCGGCGGCGATGGCCTTGCGCAGGGCCTGTATATTCCCGGTCTGTATATTCCCGGGCGCGGACCCCGTCGGGGCAGGTTCGGCAAGCGCAGCTGCTGGCGTTGGTGCGGGTGTTGCAATAATCGGGGCCGGCGATGGTTCAGACGTATTACCCGCGGTCATCTCGACCTTGCGCGCCATCTCATCCTGAGCAGTCTTTGCCGTTGCGCTCATCTTGTCGGCCTTGGCGGCCACCTCGGCCTCACCGTCTGCTTCCGCCGCTTTTTTGATTTGACCGGCTTTTTCAGAGGCGTTTTCACCAGTCGCTTTTGCGGGTTGCGTTTTGGTTTCAGCTTTGTCCTGTTTCGCCTTTTCCGCTTTTTCGGCAGCCGGCTTTTGCGGATCGGTCTCCTGGGCCATGGCCGGGTTTATACTCAGCCCGCCGACAATTAGCGCGACAAGAACGTGACGCGATGCGCTCGAAAATACCGTCATGGACAAACCTCCTGATAATGTCGTCTAACCGTAGCGGCCCGCCATACCGGTGTAAATGTGTGGCGGGCTATGGGCTTGGGAAGCCAAACGGGCCTGATGCCCGAATACGATCCAAACACAAATTGCCTGAGGCTCGGGTCGACCCTCGGCTCAGGCCTTTATTCCAGGTTCAGGACCTGTTTCAGAAACAGCGTCTGGGCATCCGCCAGGAAGTCGCGGTTTGACTTTTTCCGGAAGCCGTGGCCCTCATCAAGCGCCATCAGGAACCACGCCGTGGTTTCATTGGCCTTGACCGCCTCGAAGATCTGCTCTGCCTCCGTATAGGGAACACGCGGATCATTATATCCCTGAATGATAAAGATTGGCTTGCTGATTTCTGAGGCATTTTTCAGGGGGCTGATTTCATCAAAAAAGGCCGAGATTTCCGGGTCGCGTTCATCGCCATATTCGGCCCGGCGCAAATCCCGGCGATAGCCCTTGGTGTTTTTGAGGAAAGTCCTGAAATCAGAGATCCCGACGATGTTGATGCCCCCGGCGAGGCGCTCGCCATAATCGATCATGGAGGCCAGAACCATATAGCCGCCATAGGACCCACCGAAGACAATCACACGATCCTTATCGAGATCATCCTCGCCTTCGATCCAGTCGAGAAGGGCCCCGATGTCTTCTACGGATTTTTTTCGACCAAGCCCGTTGTCCAGTGAAACATAGGTTTTGCCATAGCCTGCCGATCCCCTGACATTGGGCACAATAACGGCGAGGCCAAGCTCGTTTACCCAATACTGGTATTGTGTTGAGAAACCCGGACGCGCCTGTCCTTCAGGCCCGCCATGGATGGAAATGATAACCGGATGTGGCCCTTCGTTTTCAGGGCGATAGACAAAGGCAGGAATATCCGATCCCTCAGCATTGGGATAGGTGAACAGGCTCGGCGCCACAAAATTGTCAGGGCTGAGACCACCGGTTTCCGCTTGCGTCCAGCGCGTCAGTTCGAGCGTCTTGACATCGAAACTCCAGGCGTCTGTCGGGCTTGTTGCGCTGTTGAACGTAAAGCCGACCCGTTTCCCATCCGGGCTGAACGTAACGCCGGAGGCGATACCCACGGGCAGATCGGGGCCGTTGGTGACTTTTCCGGTTTTCAGATCAAGGAGACGAATTGAGCCGAGTCCATTTTCATTCAGGGTAAAGACGATACGACGTTCATCCGGAGAAACATCCCAGCTTGAGACGTCCCAGTCGATATCCTGTGTATAGTTCGTTGCCCCACCGGTATCGGCATCGTAGCGGATCAGATTTTTGAACTCTGCACCCTTGTCATTGACGGTCAGAATGTCGCCATCCTTGAGGATCACCGCCCCCGAATAGGCAACGTCATCATCCGGATTGAATTCAGTCCAGCTGCCGCTCTCCAGATCGAGAACAAAAATCCGGCTTTTTGCTGCTGAAATATAGTGTTGTACGGCAAGCTTTGTTCCGTCACTGGAAAAGTCTGTGGGGTAAAGGGCGCCTTCACCCTCGTGGACAACGCGCACGGATTCCGGGTCTTCCGGGTTAGCGAGCATGATATCATAATCCGGATCACCGTCAGTGGCACGATACCAGGCGACCTGGTCGCCATCGTCAGACCAGACAATGGAGCCATTCCGGGTGCCCGGCTCGGTGAATTGGGTCACCACACCGTTTTCGGCGTCGTGGTAGAAACCCTGGTAGAATTCATCCCCGCCGGTATCTTTTGCAAACACAAATCCATCGCCATCGGGGTCGGCATTGGCCCCGCCAACGGGCTCGTCATAAAAGGTGACCTGCCGGCGCATGCCCAGCGGTTCGGCCACCTTGTGAACCTGGCTGACCTCGCCAAACCGGGTTCCGATATAAATGCCGCCATCGGTCCAGTCGAGAAAACCATGGCCGCGGAAATTGGAATAGCGCCGTCTTTGTTCGCTGATCTCGGACGGGATCTCGGGAAGGCTCTCCATCACCAGATTGCCCTTGGTCACCCGGGCGTCTGCGTCCTGGGCAAAGGCGGGTGTTGTGGCGAGCGCGGTTGAAGCAAGCACAAGGGATAGAGCGGATGAAAAAACAGAAAATCTGATCATGAGTGGCCTCTCGATTGGTTGCCCAAACCGTACCAATTCGCCATCGGCCTGTAAACGAAGGGCCAAATGGTGGCTTCCACAGCGCCAGACGCCACGGTCAGGCCGGCGCGGGTCGGCGGGCGATCGCGTCAATCGCGAAAGTTCTTGTACTGCATGGGCTGGTCCAGCCCCATCCCCTTAACAAAGGCAATCACGTCCTGCAGGTCGTCGCGTTTCTTGCCGGTCACGCGCAGTTCCTCGCCCTGGATGGCCACCTGGACCTTCAGTTTTTCCCCCTTGATCGCCTTGGTGATCTTCTTGGCCAGTTCCTTGTCGATCCCGTTCTTCAGGGTGACACGCTGACGAACCGACTGCCCGGCGGCGGGCTCGGCTTTCTGATAGTCGAGCGAGCCTTCTTCGATGCCGCGCTTTTGCATATTGCCCTGCAAGATCTCATGGAGCTGGCGCAGTTTCAGCTCGTCATCGGCAAAAAGCGTAGTGATTCCGTCACTGAATTCGATTTTTGATTTTGACCCCTTGAAGTCATAGCGGGTCTCGATCTCACGCATTGCATTGGCGACGGCATTTTCTGCTTCCGCATGGTCGACTTCTGAAACGATATCAAAAGATGGCATAAAATATTTCCTTAATTTTCTGTGGCCGGACGGTAGGCTTCGGCAAATTTCGGCGGCATACGGCAGGGGCGTCCGGTCTTCATATCGATCGATATAAACAGCGTTTTTCCGCTGAAAAGAAGCGCCCCTTTTGCGGCCGGCAAGCGGATTTCGTAGGCGCGGGTCAGTCTCATACGCCGGTCATTGGTGGCAATCCAGGTGGCGACATGGGCTCTCTCGCCCTCCAGCATGGCGCGTTTATAGTCAAATTCATGCTGTGCAATAACAAAACCGGTGCCGATTTCGGCAAAGCGCGAAAAAGGCAAGCCAAGGCCGTCGGAATGTTTCCAGGCGGCCTCCATGCACCAGATCGGATAAATCATGTTGTTGACATGGCCAAAGCCATCAATGTGATCGCCCGTCGCCGTTACGGTGCCGACATAGCCCGGCGGGCAGGTCCACGGGCAGGCCTGCGGTGACGCAGCTTCAAGGGTGTCAGCACTGAAGGTTTCTGCACGGGGGTCAAGCATGGTTCGTCATAGAAAGCCAAAGGCAGGAAAGGCAAGGGGATTGGGTCGGGAACCGCCGGCCTGTTGCCACAGGCCGGACCGGTGGCTTGTGGTTGGGGACGATGCCATGCTGGTGTCCCCGAGCCTGAATTCAGTCGATAAGGGACACCCGAATCAGCCCCTTAATGGCAGATCAACAACCTCAGCGATACGGTTAGCATGCCGCAAATACATCTCAACGCCACCGAATACCATATTGAGGAAGCAGGCAACCCGGCGGGTATGCCGCTTCTTTTGATCGCGGGGCTCGCCAGCGATGCCCGGTCATGGATGCCGGTCATCCCTGAATTGGGCCGGCATTTCCGACTGATCATGCCCGACAATCCCGGCACCGGGCGAACCGATCCCTCTGGCGCGGCGGTTGATCTCAACGCCATGGCTGACGACTGTGCAGCCCTGATCGCGCAACAGACCGACAAGCCGATGGCCGTTCTTGGTCATTCAATGGGCGCGATGATTGCGCTTGATATCGCCGCGCGCCATCCGGACCTGATATCGCGGCTCATTCTTGCCGCAGCGGGGACGAAAGTCGCGCCGCAGATCCGCCAGCTGATGACCGATCTGGCCGATCTGCGAACCATGATGGCCGCGAAGGGCCAGCCGCTGGATTTGTGGTTCCGTCTGTTTTTCCCCTGGCTGTTTGCCCCCGGATTTTTCGAGGACCCGCGCAACCCTGTCGCCGCCGCGCAGCTGGCCGCCGCCATGCCGCAGGCGCAGACCGCAAAAGGGTTCGCCGCCCAGGTTGCGGCAGTCTTGGCAGCGGATGTTTCGGACTGCCCCGACCTTGTCAGAGCGCCGACCCTTGTTCTGCATGGTGAGCTTGACCGATTCCCAACGGGCTATGATCGAGAGCAGCCTTTCCGGACCATGGCCGATGTGGCGTTCGCTGTTCTTCCCGGCGCGGCGCATTCATTGCACTGGGATGATCCGAAGGGCTTTTGTTCGGCAGTGACCGGTTTTCTGGAGGGCTGCCCCGGATATCCCGCGCGCCGACCCTGAATTGTGACGTGACGGAATTGGACTTTTCTGCTAACGAGCCGCTTTCGCGGTTTTCCACAGGTTTTAGAGAATGCGTAGAATCTTGCGTTTCGAACAGGGGTGCGGGCGATTTCTGTCATTGTTTCTGGGGGCCAGCGCTGCGGCAATAAATGCCCAGGCTCAGGGGGCCCAGGCGGCTCAGGAGCCGTTGCTCGAGGAGATCACGGTCACCGCCCAGCGGCGCGATCAGAGCCAGCAGTCGGTGAGCATCGCGGTTACGGCGCTTTCAGCGGCTGACTTGGCAGCGCGCGGTGTCGAAACCATAAGCGATCTTGAATATGCCGCGCCCAACCTTGAGATCGAGCAGCAGTTTGGGTCCGGCCAGCCCGCTTTCTCGATCCGCGGTATCGGCTTCCGCGATTATGCGACCCTCAACGCGCCCACCGTCGGGATTTATGTCGATGATGTCGCCTTCCCGGTGCCGGTGATGACTCAAGTGCTTCTGTTCGATGTGGCGCAGGCGGAGGTTTTGCGCGGGCCCCAGGGCACGCT
>CAYSMJ010000004.1:0-17015 GCA_964432075.1 uncultured Caulobacterales bacterium
CGCGCGTTCGAAACCAAGTCGATGGATGGGAACCATCGACGATCACACCTTTTGTCAACGCGCTGTAGCCCCCTGTATTGTCGCACTTTCTTCACGCAAACCGGTTCCGACTTTGCGTGACCAAGACCGATACTCAAAGATCAGTTGGCGCGAATCTGCCGGAAAACATCATCTTCGGTAAGGTTGAACCGCTTTGCCCGCCGCATCAGCAGGGTGCGCCAGTTCCCCAGCGACATCAGCTGGGCGTACAGGAACGGCAGAATGTTCGATTTGCGCAAGTTGAGATATTGCTCATCGCTGAGCGCATTCAGGGCCTGCTCATCAATACCGAAATATTGCGCGAACGCGCGCGCCTCGGTTTCGCCTTTGGGCGTATACTGAGCTGCCTGTGGCTTTACGAGCCCGGACTCCTTGAGCATGCTGACAAACTGGTCAGTCATCCGCCGGTCGGTTTCATAGGCCTTGCAAAACTCGATCGCCTGCTGGGTCGCCTCGGTCGGCTCCCCATTTTTGAAAAGCGGCGTATCGCCGCCCGGAACAACCCCTTGATAGGCGGTATCGATTACGATCGCGAGGCGCTCGCCGCCGGTTTCGCTGGCAATCGCAAATGGATAGCGACGAATATAGCCGGGGATATAGCAGTCTTCCTGCCAGCGCCCGTTCTCGTCAACAAACAGATTGGTCTGGTCAATCAGGCCGACAACAGCGAGCGGGACCGGCTCCTCCTGACTGAGAAAAACCACGGGATAATCCTTGACCGCGGAGGGAATTTCGCTTGCCGTGAGCGGGATTGCCGCGACGCCCGCACAGAATTTACACGGATTGTCCGGCGGCGTGACGCCCAGATGGCCATGCTGTTCCTTGTTGAGGAGTTCGGGCTTTTCAAACAGGAAAAGCTTGCCTGTAATCTGTGGCATGCCGGGAGTTTCGCTCATCGCCTTCAATCTTTCTTGCTGTATTGTTCTTGCTGTATTGTTCTTGCCGTATCGGTCTTGCCGGGTTTCGGTCGGGACGGCGCGCACCGCACCGTTACTGTGGCTTAACCCGGCGCTCCTTAGCAAACTCTATGCAAAGGACAAACCCCTCACATATTTATCCGTTGCGTCGTTGCCTCGGCTTAGTGCGTGGCCATGACCATGCCCCATGCAGGCAAACGCGAGGCAAAGGCGGCCCCGCCGGGGTAGCGCTGGACGGATCAAAGCCGCTGGTAAAATTTAGCGCGGTGACCGTTTTGAAGAGCCCGTTTCGGCATGTTCTGCAAACAACGAACACTGACAGGCACTTCTATCGACATTAGACTCAAACCGAAAAATCTATTTTCGCCGTCTGCAAACGCCTTTTTCTGCGCTTTCAAACGAAGTGAAAACCAGTTTGCGTCAAGAAACTGCGGCAAAACAGCAGGCTGGCACATCTTTATTGACTCCGATTGACGTGAAAATGGGCTAATGCCGGGTCCAGGCCAGCGCCAGCAGCGCCTGCATATGGCGGATATCCTCGGTGGCCCGGTGGGCATGGGCCGCGCGGGTGTTTGCGGCGGCAACGAGGGCCATTTTTTCCGTCAGCGTGATCGGCGGCATCAGGTCGGCAAAATTGGCGAGCGAGAAGGTCTGGCGCATCCCGGCAGCGCTATGGAGACGGTACAACCAGAATCCGTCCCAGTCGGGCGCATCGGAGTAGACAATACGGCCCGCAAGCACGTCATTGAGCTTCTTGCAGACAAGCCCGGGATCGGTTCCCGTGTTCTGAAGGGTTTCAAAAGAAAGCCCGTGGAGCTGCTCGGCGCCCTCGTCCCACGCAGTCAGGCTCCAGCTTTCATGAGGTTTGATCAGGAACGCCGCTGGCGAAGCCTCGCCAATGGCCCAGCCGACTTCAATCGGAAAGGACCGGTCACCAAGTCCCGAGGCCTCAAGATCGATCAGGGCAACCTTATCCAGCGCCTCAGCCTCCTTCATGCGGCATTCGCTCCCTGTTCGGGCCTGACAGCGGAACGAGGCCGCCGGAGCCACCCCAGCGCAACCCTGCGTGCCCGCAGGTCCGACGTGCACGCCATGATCCGACGTGCATGGGTTCTTTTAACCGGCCCTTACATCCTGCCCGGTTCTGCTATCGGGCAATTGCGGCCCCGCCACAAGCAAAAATGGGGCTCGCCGGTACCGCCGCCGCGGGCGGACCCACTCAGACACGAAACCGCCGCCCCTGTTTCTGCCGGTAGATGCCGGTTGCGGGGTCAGCCTCGGCATCGATAACCGGCGTTTGCGTATCATCGGAGCGGGGCGTTTCATCGCTCTCATGACGTCGACGGCGCTCCAGCCTGCGACCAAGCGCAACGCCAGCCATGGCAACCATGATGGTGGAGAGAAGCGGTCCCAGAGGTCCCATCGGATCGTCCTTGTTTTCGGCGTTCGCGTGCCATGGAACCGACCGTCGGCCGGGCTGCAGCGCGATTTCACGCAGTATAGCCGGTTTGCGCGGTCGTGCGAAGCGCCAGAGCCTGGTTTTCGACCGGACCGCCCCTACCCCGGCTGCCCATCCGCGTCCCACTCAGTTGCCCACTCGGCTGCCCACTTGGCCGGCTGTCATCAGCGCCCCAGCCGCTGCCACAAAAGACGCTCTTCCAGTTCCGCCGCAAGTGCAACGGGATCGATCAGACCCGGTCCCATGCCCGCAATCCGCGAGGCCGCCCCCAACCGGCCAAACAAGGAAAACTTGCGGCTATCAATGCGTTTGATGCGGACATCCTTGCCGAACCGCTCTTCGATCAGGGCGGGCCTGAAGCCGAGCCCATCGATCAGCCCGCGTTCAAGGGCCCCGGCCCCGGTCCAGACCTTGCCGGAAAAGACATCGTCAAGGCCCGGCTTCAACCGATCACCCCGACGGGTTCTCACCAGATCAATAAAATTTTCGTGAGTCGCCTCGAGCAGATCGCGGAGATGGTGAACATCGGCGGGTCGTTCCGGCTGAAACGGGTCAAGGAAATCCTTGCTGTCACCGGCAATATAAACCCTTCGTTCAATGCCTAAACGCTCCAGCGCCTCGGGAAACCCGAAACCGCCCGAGACGACGCCGATCGATCCGATCAGCGAATCTTGACCGGCAAAGATCTCATCGGCCGCGACCGCCAGCATATAGCCGCCCGAGGCGCCCGCATCTTCAATAAACGCCAGAACGGGTATCTTTTTTCTGTCGGCGTGACGCCGGATCGCATCATGAATCAGCCGCGACTGGACCGGCGACCCGCCGGGACTGTTGATGCTCAGAACCACCGCCTGACAGTGACGCGGGCTAAAGGCCTGTTCGATCGGTTTTTCGAGCCGGCTGAAACTCAGGCTTTTGCGCGACCCGGTGCCAATCGCGCCATTCAGGTCAAGAAGGCTCACGACCGGTTTTGCCTGACCGATGAAGGGAACGTGCCGAAGCGGAGACAGAACTGTCGTGACGGAATTATTCATACTCGCAGAGGTGGCGCGGCATGCGGGAAATGACAAGTCTGCCATTTCAGGTTGCGCGATGCCGCCGGCAGGCGCGAAATGACGCAAGTCATGGTCTTTGTCGGCCCTGGGTGCTTCCTACATGCTGATAGGTCTGTCAGGATGTCGCCGAGCCCCCGGAGACGCTTTGACCTTGTGTCAGCACCATGTATATCCCGGGTCCGCCGGTCAGCCCTAGCGCAACGGTCAGGTCAGAAGAGTCCGGCGCGACGAAATGGGCTGTCAACACTGTCTCTGACGGAGCGGTCCGCGATCGTCCGTCGTAAACTGAGGTTAGTCGCTTGTCTCTTGCCGCGATCCAACTCAATCGAGACCCTGCTTTTTCAGAAGCGGTCGCCGGATTACGCGCCGACAATGCCGAGGGTCTGGCTGCGGTCGATCAGGAAATCATTTCCCGGCTTGCCTCGTCGGTTGACATGATTCCGGAAATCGCCGGACATCTTGTTCAGGCTGGCGGCAAACGTCTGCGCCCCCTTCTCACCCTCGCAGCGGCGGGTCTGTTTAGTTACAGGGGCGAGAAACACGTACCACTGGCAGCGGCCGTGGAACTTATCCATGGGGCAACGCTTTTGCATGACGATGTGGTCGATGAATCGCGGATGCGCCGGGGCGAAAAAACCGCAAACCTGATCTGGGGAAACAAGGAAAGCGTTCTTGTTGGCGATTACATCTTCTCGCGCGCCTTCGAACTGATGGTCGCAACAGGCAGCCTTCAGGTCCTGCAGATTCTGTCCCATGCCTCCAGCGTGATTGCCGAGGGCGAGATCATGCAGCTGACAACCCAGAATAATCTGCAAACGGATATCGATCGCTATCTGTCGGTGATCAACGCCAAGACAGCAGCGCTATTTTCTGCCGCTACCCACACCGGCGCCATTATCGCCGGCGCAAGCCCGCGCGAATCCGAGGCGATGGCTCAGTTCGGGCAAAATTTTGGTACAGCCTACCAGCTGATTGACGATGCCCTCGATTATGCCGGTTTCGAAGCGGATCTTGGCAAAAGTGTCGGCGACGATTTTCGTGAGGGAAAAATGACCCTGCCCGTGATTATCAGTTTCGCCACAGCCGATGACGACGAGAAAGCATTCTGGACCCGGACGATCAATCGCGGTGAGATCGGCGAAGGTGATTTTCAACGGGCGGTTGCAATTATGGAACGCGAGCAAGCGGTACGGCGTACACTTGATGTTGCCCGCGACTATACCCGCGCTGCGCTTGGCAATCTCGACGATGTCCCGGAGTGTCCGGGCACGGATCGTCTTCGCCAGCTGGCAACAACCTCGCTATCTCGGGCACACTAGAGCCAGCAATTGCCCCAGGATGGCCCGTTGCGTTTTTTCATGTGAGAATTGGGTAAGGCCGGATGAAGGCACCCGAATATGGGGTGGGCACAAAGATCACACGCCGTGACCACACGCCGTATCCGTCGTCCCGGTTGTCCTCACGCTGAGGAGCCGAGATGATATCTCTGTTTTGATAACGCTGGCATTTCGGTCCTGCGCCTTTCTTGCCAGAGGCCAACACCCGGACAGGGCCAGCCACACGCTCAAAGGTCAGGAAAGCTGCGCCGTGTTTAACCGGGTGTCATGCGGCCTTGTGCTCGCCCCCGGACCTGCCGCAACCGACGCAATGGCTGGCGTGAAATTAAATGTTTGGTGACAATTTCGTGGTGATTCGGCCATGGTTAACGCAAATTGTCGGCAAGGCACGAAACTTTCGCGTTATAACCCTTCACAATCGCCTCTATCGGCGTCTATGACACATAATAATTTGGTGGTCGTGATCGAATGTTGGGGGATCTGTGGAAAGAATTGATCGGCATAACAGGGGTTTAGAGGACACCGCTGTAATTGTGCGATCACCAGTCGAAATCGACCCCCTCCCCGACGAACGCAACCCGTCCGCAGTGCCGAACGTGCCCGTATCAGCGATCGTCGTGACCTATTTCACCGGGCCGCTCCTGGCACGCGCGATCGCGTCCCTCAAAAACCAGCCCGACATTGCCGAGATCATTATTGTCGACAATGGCAACTGGCCCGACGCGGTCGCAAAGGCCGTCGAGCCCGAGGCTCCCGGCCCTCGTGTCAAAATCCTTTCCGGCCATGGCAATGTCGGCTTCTCCGCCGCGTGTAACATGGGCGCACGCGAAGCGGCCTCACCTTATCTTCTGTTTCTCAATCCCGATGCCGTCATTCCGACGGGCGGCGTTGCGACCTTGCTCCGTCACGGTATCGACCGGGAACACCCCTGGATGATCGGTGCAAAGCTTGTCGACCCTGATGGCGTCGAACAGTGCGGATCGCGACGCACGGTCCTGACGCCCTGGCGGGCCTTTGTAGAAATAACAAGGCTATACCGGATCGCGCCGCGTCATCCTTATTTCCGGCGGTTCAATCTCCATGCCGATCCCTGTCCGGGTGAGGTCATGCCGGTTCCCGTAACGTCCGGTGCCTGTTTTCTGGTCGCGGCGGTGGATTACGCCATGGTCGGCGGCATGGATGAAAGCTATTTCCTGCATGTGGAAGATATCGATTTCTGCCTGCGTTTCCGTGAGGCTGGCGGTACCGTTTATTTTGATCCCCATGTCCGGGTGACGCACTACAAGGGTTCGAGCCGGGCCAGCCGGGTTGGCATCGAGTTTCACAAGACCCGCGGCATGCAGCTTTATTTTGGGAGGCACTTTTCGCGCGAATACCCCTCCCTGTTTCTCCTTTTTGTCAATATCAGCCTCTGGCTGAGGTTCGGCGTCTATGCGGTTGCGCACAGCGGTCGCCAGGCTTTGCACCTTATCGGTCTGCGCAATAAGCGCGGCAAGGTCGGCTATGCGCGTGCACGCGCCCTCGTTGATCGGCGTGCGGCACGACGCTGACGGCCTGCAGCGGGCTCTCCTGTTCAAGACATGGTGAGGGCCTGCGTATCGCGGACCAGTTGCCGGGCAAAAGCGACAGCCCAGCGCTTGCACCCGGCGAGGCGCCTGCCTATTCAAGACTTTTATATGTCAGGAATGGTGCCCTGCAGCATTCCGTAGGAGTGGCGCGATGGCCTTTGACGATATGACCCTGCCAAAAACGGTAACCGCAGAGACGGTTCTTTCGGTGCGGCACTGGACGGACGAATTGTTTTCCCTGCGCCTGACCCGCCCGGCGGCGTTCCGCTTCCGGTCCGGGGAGTTTGTCATGCTGGGTCTTATGGTCGATGGCAAACCGATCTTGCGGGCCTATTCCATGGCGAGCCCGGCCTGGGATGACGGTCTCGATTTCTATTCCATCAAGGTTCAGGACGGACCGCTGACCTCCCGCCTGCAGCACGTCAAGGAAGGCGACAAAGTTCTGCTCGGCAAAAAGCCGACCGGCACGCTCGTGCTTGATGCGCTCCTCCCCGGGAAACGGCTTTATCTGCTGTCGACCGGCACCGGTTTTGCCCCCTGGGCAAGCCTGCTGCGTGATCCGGAGACCTATGACAAATTCGACCAGGTCATCGTAACCCATACCTGCCGTCATGTGGCAGACCTGCAATATTCGAAGTTTATTACCGACGGGCTCAAGGATGATCCCCTTGTCGGTGAAGAGGCCCCGGGAAAGGTCACCTATTTTGCCTCCACCACCCGCGACGAATTTCCGACCATGGGGCGGATCACGGACCTGATCGAGAGCCACGCCCTGTTTGACCATCTCGGTGTCGAGCCGCTCAATCGCGAGAATGACCGAGTGATGATCTGCGGCTCCATGGCCATGCTGCAAGACACAAAAGCGCTGGTTGAACGGTTTGGTCTGGAAGAAGGCTCAAACGCTCGGCCTGGCGATTTTGTCGTCGAAAAGGCCTTTGCCGACTAATATCAAAACGCACGGATAAAGTTTCAGCCGCCCGTTCGGCGCATAAACACCGACGCGCGTCGAGGGTTCCCATCCATCAACCGCTTGCCTTTACTGCGCGGATTGATCGACCGACCATGTTTTTTCCACAGCTTTTGCAGGGTGTGACAAATTAAGCACGTGAACTGTCATGCTGCTGTCATGGGGAATCGGTTATGGCTTTTTACGAGGCATGAGCTATATCCAGAACGATAGGAGAGTGTGGTTTCAGCAAGCGCAGATCAGTTTTCCCCGCATCGTTTTCCGGTCAGCACTGGCTGATCATTCCTCGCGTGCCTGTTGAACCGAGGAGAGTCCGGTGAACGCCGTAAACATCTCTCCTGATGCTTGTCCCGCGCTTGTCCTTAATGCCGACTTTCGGCCCCTCAGCTATTTTCCGCTCTCGCTGTGGTCCTGGCAGGATGCCCTGAAGGCAGTCTTTCTCGACCGGGTTGAGGTCGTTGCCCAGTATGAGCGGACGGTGCGCAGTCCTTCCTTTGAAATGCGGCTGCCGTCGGTCGTGTCGCTGAAATCCTATGTTAGCCATTCGCGAACCCCGGCGTTCACCCGCTTTAATGTATTTCTGCGTGATGGATTTTCCTGCCAGTATTGCGGCAATGGGGACAGGGACCTCTTAACCTTCGACCATGTGATCCCACGCTCGCGGGGTGGCAAAACGACATGGACAAATATCGTCGCTGCATGCAGCCCGTGCAATATCCGCAAAGGTGGGCGGATGCCGAAGGGCGCAAAAATGTTTCCGTTCCGCACGCCCGTCCGCCCGACCATGTATGAACTCAATGACCGTGGACGCGCCTTCCCGCCGCAATATCTGCACGATAGCTGGCAGGATTACCTCTACTGGGATACCGAACTAGAGCCATGACACCAGTGCGCATGCCATCCCTTCTTTGTCAGGCGGGGCTTTGTTGTCAGGCGGGGCTTTTTCGTTCAAAGAGAAATGGCGCGAGGGGCCGGACCTTAGGGACGCTGCGGATTTTCCGATTTTTCTGCGGTTTCGCGGGGCGAAAATTCAGGCACGAGATGGTTCACGGCTTCGTCAAGCGCTGCCTGCTCACCATTGAGCGCATGATCAATGACGTCGCAAAGCCGCGGGTTGAGGAGCGGCAAATCGATCATCGCCGGTGAGGCCAGCAAGACCCCGTCAGCTCCCGTCTTGATCAGCTTGTCGGTGTCGAGAAAAATCTCTTCAAAGAGTTTCTCGCCCGGTCGAAGGCCGGAAAAGCGGATTTCGATATCCTTGCCCGGCGTCAGGCCATGGGCTTGGATGATCTGTTTGGCAAAATCGAGAATCCGGACCGGCTCGCCCATATCAAGCACAAAAACCCGACCGTCATGGGTCAGAATGCTCTCCTCGCGATTGTCGAGACTTGCCGCCTGGAGCACAAGCTGGACGGCTTCGCGCGTGGTCATGAAATAGCGAGAGATCTCCGGATGGGTGACGGTCACCGGCCCGCCGCGTGCAATCTGGCGCATGAACAGGGGCGCGACGGAGCCGGTCGACCCCAGAACATTCCCAAATCGCACCGTCACAAAACGGGTATCGTTCTGCGCCACATCAAGCGCCTGGGCATACAGTTCGGCGATCCGTTTGGTTGCCCCCATGAAACTGGAAGGATTGACCGCCTTGTCGGTCGAAACAAAAACTACCGTCTCGGATTTTACCTCGATTGCGGCATCAAAAACATTCTTGGCCCCATAGACATTCGTCATGGCCCCGGCGCATCGGTTCTGCTCGACGATCGGGACATGTTTGAACGCCGCTGCATGCAGAACAATTTCCGGCTGGTGCATTTCAAACAGAAGCGCAAGATGCTCCTGGTTACAGACATCGGTAAGGGATGAAACAAACCGATCCGACTGCCCCGCTTCACGCATTTCGAGATCGATCTGGTAAAGGTTGAACTCCGCATTATCGACCAGAACAAGCGTTTCCGGCTCGAAGGCAATCGCCTGGCGTGCAAGCTCGGACCCGATTGTCCCACCGGCTCCGGTGATCATGACCCGTTTGCCGGCGATCAGACGCCGGGCAGCACGTTGGTCAATTTTGCGTGCCGACCGGTTCAGAAGCGACGACAGGTCGAGATCGTTGGTGCAGAGGGCCCGCCCCGCAAAACGGGCGGGATGATTAGACATTCCCTTTCCGCGGAAGAGGGACAGGGTCTTTTGAACCGATTGACCGATTTTGCTCATCTTGCCGGCCTACGCCTTTCATCGTTTTGATTACGCAGCGGATTGCGCAAAATCTGTGCATTCCAAGCCAGTTATGTTGGGCTGGCTTTCATTTTGTTTCGCGCGCAAACCGCTCGTTCAACCCCCACATTATATCCCCGCGCACCCCCCCACAATTTCAACCACGCGCGTGATCGAGCCGACGAAATGCCCACCGAATCATGATATCGTAGGAGTTTTTTGTGTCTAGTACTGTGTTCACAGCCATTGTCGGATCAGCGGGCTCGGGCTGTACGATTTCAGCGGCGGGAGCCGAGGCGAGAACGATTTGCTGGGTTTGAACCGGCCCGCTGCCGCCACCGAAATAAACCGATGGCTCAAGGCTCAGCACCGGCCAGTCAGTGCGAAAGCGCCACCCTTCGCCAGAACGCAAAACGATCAGTACCGATCGGTTATCACGCGCAAGCGAGGCCTTCAATCCCGGGTGCAGATGAAAACGCAGCCGCCAGTGCGGTTGCAAGATCGTCGGCAGGTGCGTGATACGATCTTCCCCACGAATATCATCGCCGCCGGCAGCCACATAAAGCGCGCGAAAATGGCCGGGATCACCGGCAGCATGGGCGCGGGCAACGACAGTGTCGGGTTCACTGTCTGCCCCCAGCATTCGGGCAGAAAAGGGCCGGAAAATCTCGATCAGGGAACCGGCAATATCCTCGGTTCTGGTGTGCTCGGTCTTGGCGGAGAACACGCTGCGCTCGGGCACTGCGCCCCCTTCAATGCTCAGCGTCGAATGGGCCGCAGCCTGACGCAGGGCGTCAGACCAGCTAGACCCTTCCGCTTCCCCATTGCCGCAATTGACAACAAGTCGCGAGCGTCCGACGGAAAATTCGAATGCCGAGGCGCCATCGAAAGCGCGCCGCGAAAACGGTTCACGCCGATCACCAACATCCGCGATCAGCGTTGTCCGCGCCGCCTCCACACGCTGATAATGGCTGTACCGCGCAACCGACGTGACCGGGCTGTCAGCATCGATGTTATTGAGCACTTCCTCGACACAGCGCGGATCGTCCTCATACCCCCCATTGAATACTGCAAGCCGCCCGTCGCCCAAGCGGAAAAACCGTACCATGGCGCCCATCCGCTCAGCGCCAAGCCGCACAAATCCCGGAACATTGCGGCCAAGCCCCGAATAGGTCTCGCGTAGCATGTGCAGACGCAGGGCAAGTTCCAGCTGGGTCGACGGATTGCGGCTGATATGGCCGCCATCAGAGCGCATCTGCAAACGCATTTCCCGGCGCACCAGTTCCTGGCCATTCTCAAGCGCCCCCACACACCCGGGAATACACAAGGCGGCCATCGACAGGCCGATGGCGGTCATCAACTGGTCCGTTCCCGCAGTTGCCTTGTGGGCGTTTTGCGCAAGAAAACGGGTTTGCCGGGCAAGGCTGTTGAGAATCCGGCTCCGTTCGGTCAATTCACGCTGACCCAGCAGCACCGCCTGATGACACAGAATCTGGGTCAGCCGTTCGGCCGTCACCAGCGGCGCCCAGACATCGGGAGCCCACCGTTCATAATGATCAATCCAGCGGTCAAACAATGCGCGCGCCAGCGCCTCTCTTTGCGCGGTATCAGGAAGATCGGACTCCGGATCGCTATCCTGGACGCTGCCTGGCGCCAGCAGTGCCGGCAACCAGGAAAACGCGTGTAGCCGAACAAACATTTCATTTCGTACCGGCACAATCGACCAGAATGCTTCGCCTGCGGGATCGACAGGCTGGGCAAGACCCGCGACCCTGATCCGCCCGGAAAGAAGCGCGCGGGCGACCTCGGTGTCCTTTGCGCCGAGAAAACGCGGTTTGAACGCGATCCTGTCCGGCGAGGGACCGCGCATCCTGGCTTGTTGAAGCGGGCCCGGGCCCCAGACCTTCTGGACCGTTCCAATCAGGCCGGTTCCGGTGCCATGTTTCTTCTCGGTCATCCGTGGCCGTCCCTGATATCAAGCCGCCTGGCAGGAAATTCAGCCCGCGCACGGCCGGCGCGCAGCGCAGCGATGTTATCGGCAAGAGTCCCGGTCTCGCGATTGAAAACGGCCGAGCCGGCCACCAGCGCATCCGCGCCCGCGCCGAGAATCTGCGCCGCATTGTCAGGCTTGATACCGCCATCGACCTCAAGGCGGATATCCCGGCCAGTCTGGTCAATCCGTGCTCGAATGACTGTGATTTTTTCCAGCTGCGCCGTGACAAATGTCTGGCCGCCAAAACCAGGATTGACACTCATAACAAGCACCAGATCGACAAGATCGAGCACATGATCAAGCGCGGCAACCGGGGTTGCCGGGTTCAGGGCCACGCCGGTTCGCAGACCCTTATCGCGGATACACTGCAACGTACGGTGGAGATGCTGTCCCGCTTCAGGATGCACCGTCAGCAGATCGGCTCCGGCCTTTGCATAGGCTTCGATATAGGGGTCGACCGGCGCGATCATCAGGTGGACGTCAAAGGGTAGTGTCGTGTGTGGGCGAAGCGCTTCAATCACGGCCGGGCCGATTGTCAGATTCGGGACAAAATGCCCATCCATAACGTCGATATGGATGGCGTCAGCACCGGCTGCCGTCAACGCCTCGATTTCATCGCCAAGACGGGCGAAATCGGCAGACAGGATGGAAGGGGAAATGGAGACAGCGGACATGAACCAAACGCAATTCTTTCGCCATAATGCGTAGCCATGCAACTGCGGTTCGGCAAGCGGCAACTGCCCTTGTCAGACAATGTAGCCCATACAAAAAAAAGCCCCGCACCGTTCTGGCGAAGGGCCTTTTTTTTACAGGGCAGAGCGTGGAACACCCCTCGTCGCCTGGCGGAAATCAGCCAGGCAAAACTCTTACATTGCGGCCATATTCGACCCGAACTCCAGCACCAACAGGGCCAACCGGCTGGCGGTCGCCCTGGACAACGGAAATCACCCGCCCATCGTCCAGTTCAACGCTGTAGCGATAGCCGCGCCCGCCGGTGGCTTCGTCTTCAATCGCAGCGCCCACAAGCCCGCCAAGAATGGCAAACCCGATGGCACCGGCAACATTTGTTTTGTTCCCGCCATAATAGTCGCGACGCTCACCAATACGTGAGCCAAGTGCGCCGCCAAGGGCAGCCCCGCTTGCGGCACCGATACCGGATTGACGCCCTCGAATGTTCACCGGTTCAATCGCAACGAGGCGACCGGGGATGATCTCATAAGGAACACCAATGGCGGCGCGGTCATAATCATTGGCACCGGAAACACAGCCACTCAAAAAAACCGCCGGAGCAGCCAGAAATGCTGCCAGCAAAGGTCGTGCTTTCGATTTGACAAAGTGTTTCTTCACGCCCTCGGCATAGCCCGCCATTTGGGCGGAAATAAGACGCAATTCTGGTTTCAGGGCAATGAGCCCAAAAAAGGCCGAGCCTGAAAAAGGGTCGCCATGGCGACCCTTCCTATCCCGATCCGGAATGACTTTTTCCGGGATGATCCGCCCCGGATCAGCGCTTCGACACGCTCGCCCGTTTCAGCCGGAAGACGTTTTTGAGTTTGCTCGACCCAAGCCATGTCAGCGCCGTCAGCCCGGCGCCCACCGCAAGGCCCCCGGCCCATTCAAGGTTGTAAATGCCAACGCCGGTAAACCCGATCATGGCGAGCCCGCCAACAAGAAACACAAACCGCAAGGGCGAGGCCACGGCAGAGCCGACAGCTTTTGCCGCAGCCCGAGGCGCCGCGGCCAGCACATCAGCTGATTTCCGCAAAGCCGGTCCGGCAGCCGCCGCCATATTGGCAACCCGATTCGCCCCGATCAGCTTGACCAGCGCCGCAAGGATAAGACCCATCGCACCGCCAATAAGCCATTTTGAAGGCTTTGACGCCTGGGTTTCGTCGGCAAGGGCAGACAGGGAGGCAAGCTCTTCAGCCGACATTTCATAGACAATGGCCGGTTCATCGCCGGGTGCAGCGGCATTCGCTGCGACACCGCCGAAACCCGCCGTCATCGCCAGAAGCGCGGCCAGCGAGGCGGCCATTGCAGGCCGTTTGCGCGGGGGCGTGGTTTGTGGATCAGCAACACAGACAACAGGGGCAACCCAGCGCTCCGACCCGGCAGCTTCCCTAGCCACGCGAGGCGAAACAGGGTGATCGGACAAATCGAAAAGCCCATCCACAAAATGCGCCGACTTTGTTGTCAGGGTTTTCACCGCTGCGGAACAATCAAAATTCATGGTTTTATCCCTTCTTGCCCCTTAACGTGGCAGGCAATGACGCCAATTTCAAGGCGAGTTTCATTCGTAAAGATAACCAGAATCTTAACCACGGGGACAATTCTGTCCCGGAAAGAGACAGTTTATGGAAATGCGTCCATTGGGCCGCACCGGGATTGAGGTTTCCGCATTATGCCTTGGCACGATGATGTATGGCGAACAGACTGACGCGACCGAAGCGTTTCGCCAGATGGATGCCTGCCGCGATCGCGGGATCAATCTGTTTGACACCGCCGAACTCTATACCATCCCGCCAAAGCCTGAGACCCAGGGCGAATCAGAACGGATCGTTGGCCGCTGGCTCCGGGATCGGGGCGCCGGCGGCGAGGTTCTGATCGCAACCAAGGTGTGCGGTCGCTCGCCCATGACCTGGTTCCGTGACGGTGCCCCAACAAATCTGTCTCGCAGCCAGATTTTTCACGCCGCCGAGCGCAGCCTGAAAAACCTGCAGACAGACACGATTGACCTCTACCAGCTGCACTGGCCCGATCGTGGCGTGCAGAATTTTGGCGGATCCCTCACCGGCTATATCCACTACGAACCGGAATATATTGCCTATGAGGAAACTCTCGGGGCCCTCCACGATCTGGTGCAGGAAGGCAAGATCAGGGTTTTCGGACTGTCAAACGAAACGCCTTATGGGACGATGCAGTTTACGACGCTTGCCAAAGACCGCGGCTGGCCGCGGCCGCAATCGATCCAGAATGCCTACAATCTGCTGAATCGCACCTTTGAATACGGTCTTGCCGAGATCGCCCATGAAGAGCAGGTCGGGCTTCTGGCCTACTCCCCGCTGGCGCAGGGCGCGCTGTCGGGAAAATATCTGGACGGCAGACAACCCGAAGGCTCGCGCGGGGCGCTGTTCGGGCGGATGTCGCGGTATGAAACGCCGGGTGCGGAGGAAGCGATCCGGGCTTATGGGGCGCTTGCCCGCGAGCACGGGCTCGATCCGTCTGCGCTGGCGAACCAGTTTGTCACCACACGACCTTTCGTCACATCAAATATTTTCGGGGCCACCTCGCAGGCGCAGCTCGATCTGGTTTTCCAGTCGCTGGAAATCGAAATAACCCCGGCACTTGAAAAGCGTATCAGTGAAATCCATGCGCGCCTGCCCAATCCATGCCCCTGAGCGCTGGAAAAGGCCTGGATCAGATCTTCAGAACAAACATGGGGACGGGCAACGCCAGGGAAGTAGCTGTCTGCACACAACATGAGAGACCGGAGAAAAAGCCCGGCGCAAGTTTCCGGTATCTTTAATAGCCGGCATTGATGACGGGCTGAAAGATATAGTGGTTGAGGCCAATCTGAAGCGCATTGAGCGCAAACAGCAGAATGATGGGCGAAACATCGAGCCCGCCCATGCTAGGCAGAAAATTGCGGATTGGCCGCAACAGGGGCTCGGTCAGGGCCGTACAAGTACGCCAGACAATATTCACAAACTGGTTGTGGCGGTTGATGACGTTGAAGCCAATCAGCCAGCTCATGATCACCGACACAAAGATCACAAGGATATAAAGCCCGATGATCTGGTTAACAAAAACGGCGATAATCTTCATGGCGTTGCCTTCTGGTCGTGTTTTCGTCGCCACGACTTAAGGGGTCCGCCCTGCGCCCGCAAGACGGGCCGCCCAAAACACTGAATATCGAAACACTGGATATGGACACACTGGAATTCACAGCCATCTCGGGTCATACCCGGGGTGATAGAAAGACAGGAGATGGCGATGGCCCTTGATGCACTCACCGATAGCCCCGCCGAAAACACGCCAACAGACGCCGTTGGCCGCCTGGAGACGCTGTTTGCCGCCCAGTTTGCACAGTCTCGCGCGAACCCGGACGTTTCCCACGAAATACGGCAAACGCGGCTCGCGACGCTGGAAAGCCTTGTTGCCTATCATGAGAATGATCTTATCGCCGCGATCAACGCCGACTTTGGCAACCGCGCCCGGATCGAGACGCTCGCGGCCGAGGTCAATACCGTCCTGATGGCGATCCGTCATTGCCGAAAAAATCTCAAACACTGGATGCGCCCGCGACATGTCTCCACGCCCCTGTGGCTCAAGCCCGGTCGTTCAGCCATCCATCCCCAGCCGCTTGGTGTTGTCGGGATCATTGCGCCGTGGAATTACCCGTTCCAGCTTGCCGTCTGCCCGCTTGCCAGTGCCCTTGCCGCCGGCAATCATGTTCTGATCAAACCCAGCGAGTTTACCCCGCAGACGAGTGCGCTCCTGAAACGGATGATTGCGGGCGGGTTTGACCCGGCCGATTGCGCGGTCATTGAAGGTGATGCATCGGTGGGCGAGGCCTTTTCCGCCCTGCCCTTTGATCATCTCCTGTTCACCGGATCGACCGCCGTGGGTCGCAAGATCTATGAGGCCGCGGCAAAAAACCTGACACCGGTCACCCTTGAGCTTGGCGGCAAATCACCGGCGATCATTGACCTTTCCGTGAATGATGATGGCTTTGCGGGCATCGCCGCAAAAATCGCCTATGGCAAACTTTTTAACGCAGGCCAGACCTGTATCGCCCCGGACTATGTCCTCGCACCCGCCGATAAAATCGAAGCCATCACGACACAGATCAAACAGGCCATTGAGACACTCTTTCCCGACGCAACAGCCTCCGATGACTATACGGCGATCATCAGTAAACGACATGCAATACGCCTGAATAACCTTCGTGATCGTGCTTCACGGGATGGCTCGCAGGTGATCACGGTTGGCGAAACCATCGTGTGCAACGACCACGAAAAAATCGCCCCGACCCTGATCATCAATCCACCGTCTGACAGTCCGGTCATGGAAGAAGAAATTTTCGGCCCGCTCCTGCCAATCCTTCCTTATACAGATCTTGATGAAGCTATTACCCGTATCAATCAGGGCGATCGACCGCTGGCGCTGTACTGGTTTGGCTCCGATGACAGCCATTGTGCCCGTATCATTTCCGAAACCCACGCGGGCGGCATGACGGTCAACGACACCTTGTTGCATTTTGCCCAGGAAAACCTGCCCTTTGGCGGCGTTGGCGCAAGCGGCATTGGCCAGTTGCACGGGCAGGCCGGCTTTGACAGGTTCAGCCACCTGAAACCGGTCTTCCGGCAATCGCGTCTTAGCCAGAGCGACCGGCTTTTCCCACCCTATACCGATACCACCGAAAAACTGCTGCGCACCCTGCGCACCCTGTTCTGACGAGGCGCCATGGGT
>CAYSMJ010000004.1:17025-35615 GCA_964432075.1 uncultured Caulobacterales bacterium
TATCATTATCGGCGCAGGCTCAGCGGGCTGCGTCCTTGCCAATCGGCTAACCGAAGATCCCGGTACGCGGGTTCTCCTGCTGGAGGCGGGGGGACCGGACAAAAACCCGCTATTGCATCTGCCGCCGGGCTTTGCCGTCATGTCACCGCTTGCCCCGGAGAACTGGTCCTTCGAGACCGTGCCGCAAAAACATCTCAATAATCGTTGCGGGTTTCAGCCGCGCGGCAAAACCCTTGGCGGGTCGAGCGCCATCAATGCCATGATTTACATTCGCGGCACACCGACCGATTATGAGCGCTGGCAGGCAGACGGGGCAACCGGCTGGGGCTGGGATGATGTCCTGCCCTATTTTCTCAAGGCCGAAGACAATAGTCGCGGTGCAAGTGCGCTGCATGGCGTCGGTGGCCCGCTCCGTGTCGGCGATCTATCCTGGCGCAGCGTCTGGTCCTTGCGCTTTCTCGAAGCGGCCCGCCAACTGCAATTGCCTATGACGGACGATTTCAACGGCCCTTCACAGGAAGGGGTGGGCTTTTACCAGGTCACCCAGCGGGATGGCCGGCGTTGTTCGGCGGCGAGTGCCTATCTTAAACCGGTTAGCGACCGGCCAAACCTCAGGGTGGAAACAAATGTCGCGGTGGAGCGAATCCTGTTCGAGGGAAAGCGCGCTTGTGGCCTTGCCTATCGCCGCGACGGCCTCTCGGGGACAATCGCAACGGAAAACGAAATCATCCTTTGCGCAGGCGCGTTCAAATCCCCGCACCTCCTGATGCTCTCGGGCATCGGGCCTGGCGACCATCTCCGCGCCCATGGCCTCTCCCCGATCCTCGATCTGCCGGATGTCGGCCGTCATCTGCAGGATCATCTTGATTATACTGTTCTCAGGGCTGGCCCCCTGAAGGGCACGGTTAATCTTTGCGGCGATAGTTTTGTGCGCGCGATCCCGCAGACCTTGCGTTATCTGTTGTATCGCAAGGGCATGCTGACGACCAATATCGCCGAAGCGGGCGGCTTCCTCAAAACCGCGCCGGACGAGCCAGAGCCCGATATCCAGCTGCATTTTGCGCCGAGCCTGATCGACGATCATGGCCGCCGGCGGCACTGGCGGGCGGGGTTCTCGGCCCATGTCTGTGTTCTGCGCCCAAAATCGCGTGGCCATGTGGGGCTGCGCTCGCCGCAGCCGCTGGCCCCGCCGCTGATTGACCCGAACTATCTGGAAGACGAGGATGATCTCGAGCGTCTGGTCCGGGGCGCACGCCTTGTCCTCCGGCTGTTTTCAGCACCGGCTTTCGCAACCCACGAGACCCACGACCTCTACCTGCCCGGCGCCCCCGCGACGCAAATACTGATCGCCGACATCCGACGCCGGGCCGACACCATTTACCATCCGGTTGGAACCTGCCGTATGGGTCCGGCCGGCCAGAGCGTTGTGTCCCCCGCGCTCAAGGTTCACGGCATCGAGCGATTGCGCGTGATCGACGCGTCGGTGATGCCGCGGCTTATCTCCGGCAATACCAATGCGCCCGCAATCATGATCGCCGAGAAGGCAGCCGATATGATCCGCACGGGCCATTGAGATTTGGGCTCGCGCTGTGCTTGGCGGACCGGTCAGAGCACGTTAAGGATGGCACGCTGGCGCATCTTCAAGTCAACCGGAGTCAGCACAGATGCGCTAGTGGATCAACCCAGACATTTGAGTCCGTACCATTCAACGTATAACGAACTCTATCTCACTCAAATGGCTGGATAAGTTGATCCATCGATAAAATGCGCAGGGGTGCGAAGCGTCAGCTTCGTACCACTAGCCTCTTGTTTTGCCGCATTTTCTTCACACAAACCGGTTCCCACTTCGCTTGAAAATGCTCTATGCTGACAAGAGACAATTCGGGATTTTTCTATGTGCGGGATCATCGGTATTCTCGGTAACACCGATTGCGCGGACGATATCCTGCGCGGGCTGAAGCGACTTGAATATCGCGGCTACGACTCCGCCGGGATCGCAACCATCAACAACGGCGTGATGGGCCGACGCCGCGCTGTAGGCAAGCTCGCCAATCTGGGCGCTGTTCTTTCAGAAGACACGCTTCAGGGCCGAACCGGCATCGGCCACACACGATGGGCGACCCATGGTGGTGTCACCGAAGCGAATGCGCATCCGCACACAACCGACAGGATCGCCATTGTCCATAACGGCATCATCGAGAATTTTGCCGGGTTGCGCGATGAACTGACAGCAAAAGGCGTGGTATTCCGATCACAGACCGATACAGAAGTCTGCGCTCAACTGATCAGCCATTATCTGCAGACAGAAAACCTTGCACCGCATGAGGCGATGGCCAAGGCGCTGAAACGCCTGCGCGGTGCCTTTGCCTTCGCGATCATTTTGCCGGGCGAAGATGACCTGATGCTGTGTGCCCGCAAGGGCCCCCCGCTTGCCATTGGCCACGGACAGGGCGAGCGGGAAGGTGAGATGTTTGTCGGCTCGGATGCCTATGCGCTGGCGCCCTTCACCAATCATATCACTTATCTTCAGGACGGGGACTATGCCGTCCTGACCCGGAAAGGGGCGAAGATTTTCGACGAGATGGGCCAGGTCGTAGCGCGCGACAGGGTCATTTCAACCGCTTCCGATACCATGGTCGACAAGGATGGCTACCGTCATTTCATGGCCAAGGAAATCCACGAACAACCGGAAGTGATCACCCATACCCTTGGCCATTATGTGGAACCGGCAAGCGGGACAATCCGCCTGCCGACCGGTTCGTTTGATTTTGCTTCCCTCAATCGGCTGACGATTTCTGCCTGTGGTACGGCCTATTATGCCGGGCTTGTTGCAAAATACTGGTTTGAAGAATGGGCGCGACTGCCGATCGAAATCGATTTTGCCTCGGAACTGCGCTATCGCAATGTTCCCTATGCGCCCGGCGGTGGCGCTTTGTTTATTTCACAATCGGGCGAGACCGCCGATACGCTGGCTGCGTTGCGAAATGCAAAAGACTGCGACCAGAAAATTGCAACCGTTGTCAATGTTCGTGAGTCAAGTATCGCCCGCGAAGCCGATATTGTCTTTCCCATGGCTGCCGGGCCCGAAATCGGGGTCGCCTCGACCAAGGCCTTTACCTGCCAGCTGGTTACCCTTTCAGCAATCGCGATCGCAGCCGGAAGACAGCGCGAGGTCCTAACGAGGGCGGATGAACAAGAACTTGTTACCAGCCTTCTTCAACTGCCCCGGCTCGTGACGAGTGCCCTCAAACAGTCCGACCATATCGAAGAGATTGCCCGAAAGATCGCCGAAGCCAGCGATGTGCTTTATATCGGACGCGGTGTGCACTATCCGATCGCCCTTGAGGGCGCGCTCAAACTCAAGGAAATCTCTTACATCCATGCTGAAGGCTATGCCGCAGGCGAATTGAAACATGGGCCTATTGCGCTGATCGACAAGGACTTGCCCACTGTTGTTATCGCCCCTTCGGACCGGCATTTTGAAAAGACGGTTTCCAACATGCAGGAAGTCATGGCCCGCGACGGCCGTACCCTGATGATAAGCGATGCCGAAGGCCTTGCGAAGGCATCGGACGGCGTCTGGGCGACAATTGAAATGCCCGCTTGCGCCCCGTCGCTGGCGCCGGTCCTTTATGCAATCCCGGTCCAGCTTCTTGCCTATTTTACCGCCACCGCAAAAGGCACAGACGTGGATCAGCCGCGAAACCTCGCCAAATCGGTTACCGTCGAATAGGAGAGACCATGGAGAACCGACGCGTGGTGGTTGCCGGCGGTGCCGGCTATATCGGCAGCCATGTCTGCGTGGTTCTGCTTGAAGCCGGATTTGACCTGCTTGTTATCGACAATTTTGACAACTCTTCGCCCCGCGCCCTTGGCGGTGTCCGCCAGATTACCGGCCTGAACGATCCTGAACGCCTTCACCTGCTTGAAGCCGATCTTACCGCGGCAGATCAGAAGCAAGTGATCATCGACACGGTCGCCGAATTCAAGCCGGAAGGAGCCGTTCATCTGGCCGGGCTGAAATCCGTCGGCGGTTCGGTCGCCGATCCTGCCGGCTATTATTTCACCAACATCAATGCCACACTCACCCTCGTGGAAGCCCTGAAAGCAGCCGAGGCAACAAACATCGTCTTCTCGTCGTCGGCAACCGTTTATGGCGAATTAAATCCCAACCCGGTCAACGAAGACGGGCAAACGGGCCCGACAAACCCCTATGGCCATACCAAACACATGATCGAGCAGATGCTCAGTGATTTGACCAAATCGCCAGAGGGGCAGTGGAAGGTCTGTCACCTGCGCTATTTCAATCCCGTGGGAGCACATCCGTCCGGCCTTATCGGTGAGGATCCGAATGGCGTGCCCAATAATCTGTTCCCGTATATTGCCCAGGTCGCCGTTGGCCGACGCGCCGAGCTCGGCGTTTTTGGTGATGACTATCCGACGCCGGACGGCACGGGTGTCCGTGACTATATCCATGTGATGGATCTCGCCGAAGGGCACCTCAAAGCTCTCGATTTTATCAGTGTACAAACCGGGCCCGGAGTCGAAATCTTCAACCTTGGGACCGGCAAGGGTGTTTCCGTCCTCGAAGCGCTCGACGCGTTCGGCCGGGCAGCCATGCGCGACCTGCCCTATAAGATCGTCCCGCGCCGGCCCGGCGATGTTGCCGCAATCTATGCTGATCCCGCAAAGGCCAACAGGCTGCTAAACTGGGAGACCACCCGAGGCCTTGACGAAATGTGCGCCGATCACTGGCGGTGGCAATCGCAAAATCCCGAAGGTTATGGTGAAGGCTGAGCCAGTCTGACCCACTGCACCGGGCGGTTGCACCAGCGGGCGACACGTTTAGGATGTGACACGACCGCAAGGGCAAGGAGGCCCCTGCGGCAGGGACAACAGGCCGCTAAGGCCAGCACAAGAGGAAAAACGCAACATGGCTGTTGACGGCAAATGGAACATGACGATCAAAACCCCGATGGGCGACCAGACCGGTGAACTCACCCTCAAACAGGACGGCAACGACCTGAACGGCAACATGTCAGGCGCGATGGGCGCGGTGGATATTGAGAATGGCAAGGTCGAGGGCGATAGCCTCACCTGGACGGCAAACGTAACCGCGCCGATGCCGGTTCAACTCGACTTCACCGGCAAGGTCGACGACAGCGGAGATATCAGTGGCGACGTCAAGCTGGGCGCCTTTGGGTCATCGACTTTCCACGGCACCCCCGCCTGAACGCTCTCCCGCCCCCATAGCGATTGTTCAGGATCGCCATAAGGATGCGGCGGCCCGATAGGGGCGCCGTTTCTGGTGACGGGCACGGCGAAACCGATTATCCTCGTAGCAATTGATGTCTGACGATTGATGTCTGACGATTGATGTCTGGCGATCCGGCGAAAGGCCCTGCCACCATGAGACTGACCACCGCCCTGATTGTTTCTTGCCTGATCCTGATTTTGCCCGGATGCGGCCAGGATCAGAACGGTGTAAACGAAACCCCCGCGATGACAGATGCGGAAAAGGCCGCGCTGGTGGAAAACGAGGTCAACGAGATTGCAGCGAGGTTTGTCAGACTTGCCCTTGGTATCGGCCAGCACGACGCCAATTTCGTCGATGCCTATCATGGCCCCGAAGACTGGAAAATCGCTGCCGAGGAAACCCCGCGTTCCCTGATCCAGCTCAAGATTGATGCAATGGGTCTTGCCAACGATCTAAACGCGGTTGCCGGTAAGGATGATATGCGCCGGACCATGCTGCGCAAAAATATCACGGCGGCCCGCACCCGAATCGAGATGACCGAGGGTAAGTTCTATCCGTTCGATGAAGAAACCCGCCTGCTTTATGATGCCGTCGCGCCGGCCTATGAACTTGCCGAATTTGATGCGGTGCTTTTCGAAATTGACGCGCTTTTGCCGGGGGATGGCTCCCTTGGTGAGCGGGTGACCGCGTTCCGCGAAGCATTGGCTATTCCCGAAGACAGACTGCAAACCGTGTTCGACGCCGCCATCGCCGAATGTCGTAAACGCACGCTTGACCATTATGATCTGCCTGAAGAGGAAAACTTCCGGCTTGAGTTCGTCACAGGCAAGCCATGGGGCGGTTATAACTGGTATCAGGGCGGCTATGAAAGCCTGATCCAGATCAACACCGATCTGCCCATCGTCATCGACAGGGCTGTCGATCTGGGATGCCATGAAGGCTATCCGGGCCACCACACATGGAATGTGCTGCTTGAACGCGATGTCCTAAAGGACAAGGGCTGGATCGAATATTCTGTCTACCCCCTGTTCAGCCCGCTTTCAATTACCGCTGAAGGATCCGCCAATTACGGGATTACGCTTGCTTTCCCCGAAAAAGAAAAGATTGCCTTTGAACGAAATGTCCTGTTTCCGCTCGCCGGTCTTGAACCGGAAATGGCTGAAACACTGGCAAGACTGAACACCCTTGAGGCCCGGCTTGCCCATGCGCGTAATCATATTGCGCGGGCCTATCTTGATGGTGAGATCGACCGGGAGGAAGCCATTGCGCTGGCCATGAAATATCAGCTGGTGAACCGCGAACGGGCGGAAAAATCCGTAGACTTTATTGAGACCTATCGAGGCTATGTCATAAATTATAATCTTGGTAAGGATCTAATTGCGGCCCATATTGATGCCCGGACACAAGCCGGCACCGACCGCTGGGCAGCTTTTGAAACGATCCTGAGGTCGCCAACACCCGCCTCTGCCCTCGCAATGCCCGATGTTGACCGCTGATAATCCTGTCAGCGCCGGTGCGGGCGACAAAAGTCGCGCACGACCATTCCTGCGATGGACAAGTCGCCTCCACCGCTGGCTTGCCATAATTGTCGGTGTTCAGGTTTTCCTCTGGCTTTTAAGCGGTGCTGTCATGGCCTGGTTTACTCTGGCGGATGTACGCGGCGAGAGCCGGACAAGTCTCATTCTTCCGACGCAGTTATATTCGCAGAATTTCATCGCACCCGGAGGGGTGATCGCGCGTGCACCCGGTGCAATCAAGGTGACACTCGAGAACCTGCACGGCAAGACGGTCTACCTCACTGAAGGGTCGGAGCCGGAGTCAAACGCGATGTTCGATGCATTAACTGGCGAAAAACTTACCCCCCTGAAAGAAATTGATGCACGGTTGATCGCTCAGCGCGATTATGCCGGCGAGGCCGTGATCCGGCATGCGCTGCTTTTGACAGCCACGCCGCCGGAATATCGCGGCCCCCTGCCCGTCTGGCAGGTGGCCATCGACGATGACTGGGCGACGCGGCTTTATATTTCGCCCACAAGCGGCAAGGTGATCTCCAGACGAAACCGCCTGTGGCGGATAT
Source organism: uncultured Caulobacterales bacterium (assembly GCA_964432075.1). Lineage (GTDB taxonomy): Bacteria > Pseudomonadota > Alphaproteobacteria > Caulobacterales > Parvularculaceae > CALLPQ01. The sequence continues at coordinate 24,360 of CAYSMJ010000004.1, forward strand.
TTGATTTTTTCTGGATGCTGCACATCATGGACTATGACGAGCGCGATGATATCGACAATGACCTTTTGCGCGGGTTTTCTGCAGTCTCGTTGCTTTTTGTGGTCAGCGGCATTTTGCTGATTGGGCTTCGTCTGAAAAACGGCGTCTTCCTGTCGGATTTTCGTTCAATCAGAGCCAGCCGACGCAGAGCCGGACAGACTACGCATACTCATCCGCGCGAATGACAAAACCCATCGGCGCATAATATCAGTGTGCGCAAATGCCTACGCGCCTTGGTGGTTCCCATCCATCAACCGCCTGCCGGCGCGGCCTCAATCAATCAAGCATTCTATCAGTAGACAGCAATTTCAACAATATAGCCCTCATCACGCAGATTACCGATAATCCTGTCAAGATGATCCTGACCCTGCGTATCAATCGTGACATCCATGCAAGTCATCTTTGCCGGCAGATCGGAATAAGTCCGGTGGTGGCCGACATCAATCACATTTCCGTCCTGGTTGGCAATAATCGAGGCTACACGGACAAGCTGGCCCGGCATATCGAGAAGCTGCACACGCAGCCGCGCGAGCCGACCCGAACGCGCCAGATCGCGCATCAGGATCATCGAAAGAAGACGCTGGTCAATATTCCCGCCACACAGAACAAGACCAACCGACAGCCCGTGAAACCGGTCCGGGTCGGACAGGATTGCCGCGAGTCCGGCCGCGCCAGCGCCTTCGACAAGCAGTTTCTGCTCATTCATGATCAGGCTCAGGGCGCGCTCCAGCGGGCGCTCGTCAACCATGACGATTTCGTCGACATGCTCGGCAATAATCTTGCGCGTTAAGGCACCGGCCTCGTGCACGGCAATCCCTTCGGCAAGACTGTCACCGCCGACCGCATGGGAGGTTCCGTCAATTGCGTTTATCATCGAGGGAAACAGGCTGCTCTGGACACCGATGACTTTTACATGCGGGTCACGCGCCTTGATTGCTGTCGCCATACCGGCAATCAACCCGCCTCCCCCAATCGGGACCAGGATCGTATCAAAACGCGGGCCATCCGCCAGCATTTCAAGCGCAACCGTCCCCTGCCCGGCAATGACATGCTGATCGTCAAACGGGTGTACAAATGTCAGACCACGCTTCTGCCGAAGCGTTTCGGCGAAAGCCTTGGCATCATCAAAACTGTGCCCATGCAGAACAACTTCTGCGCCAAGATCACGGGTCTGGCGGATTTTGACGTCCGGTGTTGTCAACGGCATGACAATGACAGCATGGATGCCCAGTTCGCGGGCATGATAGGCAAGCCCCTGGGCATGATTGCCGGCCGATGCAGCAATCACGCCAGCGGCGCGCGCCTCATTGTCTAGACTGAACAATTTGTTGAGGGCCCCGCGCTGCTTGAAAGCGCCAGTATATTGCAGGTTTTCAAGCTTGAGCCAGAGATCGGCATTGGTGATGGCAGACAGCTTTTCGCCGCGCACCAGCGGCGTGCGCATGATATGGCCGGCAAGCCGGTCTGCGGCTTGCTCAATATCACGTAGCGACACCGTCACAGACATATTCCCCTATATCCTTCGAAAAATGGGCAATATGCTGCTAGCACCGAGGGATTGCAATTGTGTTTCCAATCAAATCTTTCGCAGACGCGGCATATGGCGGCCTTTTGGACAGGGCCGCCCTTTTGGTTTTAGTCAGAAACCATGGGCCCGGAAGCGTATCCTTGACGCACGCGCCACACCCGGGCTGATCCGGCCGCCTTTATCCCAGCGCCTGTTCTGCCGGTACAAAGGGCAGATCCATCGCGTTGGCAACGGCGGAATAAGTCACCTGCCCGCGGTGCACATTGAGCCCATTACGCAAATGCACATCTTCTCGCAGGGCATCCAGCCCCTGGTCCGCAAGGGCCAGCCCATAGCGCAGGGTGGCATTGTTCAGTGCATGCGACGAGGTCAGCGGCACGGCACCGGGCATATTGGCCACACAATAATGCAGAACGCCGTCGACCTCATAGGTCGGGTCTTCATGGGTCGTTGGATGGGAGGTTTCAAAACAGCCTCCCTGATCAATCGCCACGTCAACAAGAACAGCGCCTTCTTTCATGCCCCGGAGCATTTCGCGGGTGACAAGCTTCGGGGCATTGGCGCCGGGGATCAGCACGGCTCCGACGACCACATCGGCCACATCGGTTTCCTCATCAAGTGCTTCATAGGTCGAGTATCGGGTTTTGATCCGCCCTGAGAATATATCGTCAAGATAGCCCAGCCGATGCAGATTGACATCAAGCATAGTCACATCAGCACCAAGCCCGATTGCCATTTTGGCAGCATGGGTACCGACTACACCGCCCCCGACAATCAATACCTTTGCTGGCAGCACGCCGGGCACCCCGCCCATAAGAAGCCCGCGGCCACCCCGGTGAGCCGTCAACGCATAGGCCGCTGCCTGGATTGCAAGCCGACCCGCAACCTCACTCATCGGCGCCAATAGCGGCAGACCGCCGCGCGGATCCGTCACGGTTTCATAGGCAATCGCAGTTACACCGCTGTCGATCAGCCCACTTGTCTGTTCCGGGTCCGGCGCAAGATGAAGATAAGTGTACAGAATCTGGCCTTCGCGCAGCTGTTGCCACTCACTTGGCTGCGGTTCCTTGACCTTCACGATCATCTCGGCTTGCGAAAACACCGTTTTTGCGTCGTTAACAATCGTCGCGCCAGCCGCTTCATAGTCTTCATCAGCCACCTTGATGCCCGTGCCCGCGCCGGTTTCGACCAAGACACGATGACCACGAGCCTTGTATTCACGAACGCTGCCGGGCGTAAGGCCGACCCGGAATTCGCTATTCTTAATTTCTCGCGGTACACCTACGATCATGATCCGTCTCCATCACTTCCGGGGCAGCTCCTGCGCCTTATCCGGTACGACAGATATCACAGGGCATGCGCAAGGTCCGGGCAAATACACGCACTTTCATGCATGCTTACGCCAATTCACGGGGCCGCAACAGCCGGGATCCAACTCTCGTTTGTGCAATTGCTCAAAAAACAAGGGGCATGGCCTGACGCACATGCGCCAGCGCCTGCACCTCGCGCAGGGTTGGCCCATCCACCGGTTCATCGACCGCAAGCAGGGCAATTGCCTCACCGCCGCTTTCTGACCGTCCAAGATTGAAGGTCGCCACATTGACCCCGGCGCTACCGAGTGCCGTGCCCAGCGCACCGATAAAGCCAGGCTTGTCTTCATTTGTAACGAACAGCATGTGTTTGCCAAAACCAGCCTCCATGGCAACCCCATTCACATCGGTCACCCGGGGTACCGCCCCGAAAAGTGCGCCGCTGACAGAACGTTGCTGATTTTCTGTCACGATACGCAATCGGATCATCGAGTCGAAATTCTCGACATCATCAAGATAGGTTTCTGCAATCGCAACACCGCGCTCCTTTGCAATCGATGGTGCACTGACGATATTGATATCTGAAAGTATCGGCTTCAGAACACCCGCAATAGCGGCCGCAGTCATGGGCCGGGTGTTCAGCTTTGCCACATCGCCTGCATAGATCACTTCAATTCCGTTTATACTGCTGCGGATCAACTGACCTGCAAACTGGCCCAAACGCTCTGCGAGCGTAATAAACGGGCGCAGACGCGGTGCCTCTTCGGCTGAAACCGAAGCCATGTTCAGCGCATTGGTTACGGCGCCGCGCACCAGATAATCCGCCATTTGTTCGGCAATTTGAATGGCTACATTCTCCTGAGCTTCCTGTGTCGAGGCTCCAAGATGGGGGGTCAGGACAACATTTTCATAACCAAACAGCGGGTGATCCGTTGCCGGCTCAACCGCAAAAACGTCCAGCGCCGCGCCGCCGATATGTCCGGAATCAAGCCCCTTTTTCAATGCATCTTCATCAACCAGCCCACCACGCGCGCAATTGATGATATGAACGCCTTTCTTCACGCGTTTCAGCGCGTCGTCGCCAAGGATATTGCGTGTTTTATCCGTAAGCGGTGTATGTAGGGTAATGATATCGGCGCGCTCAAGGAGGTCATCAAATTCGACCTTTTCCACCCCGAGATCAATAGCCCGCTGTTCTGAAAGAAACGGGTCATAGGCAAGCACCCGAAGTCGCAACCCGTTTGCCCTGTCAGCCACAATAGAGCCGATATTGCCGCAACCGATCAGACCAAGGGATTTGCCATAAAGTTCCGTACCCATGAATTTTGACTTTTCCCATTTACCGGCATGGGTTGACGCGCTGGCCTGCGGGATGGATCGCGCCAGGGAAAACATCATGGCGATCGAATGCTCTGCGGTGGTGATGGCGTTGCCAAATGGCGTATTCATCACGACGACGCCATTTTTGGTTGCCGTCGGAATATCAATATTATCAACGCCGATTCCGGCGCGACCGATAACCTTGAGGTTTGCGCCCGCCTCGATCACATCAGGCGTCGCCTTGGTTGCGGATCGAACAGCAAGACCATCATAATCGCCGATAATTGACAACAGCTTTTCCTTGTCCTTGCCGAGGGTCGGTTTATAATCAACCTCAACACCGCGTTCACGGAAGATATTTACAGCTGTTTCACTCAGCGCGTCGGAAATCAGCACTGTGGGCATGAGCCCCTCCTTGTTGAATTTTGATTTACTTGAATTTCTGTCTACGAAGCACCAGCCATGGTCGCGGCATAAGCCCAGTCAAGCCATGGCAAAAGCAGCTTTACATCGGCAGGCTCGACCGTTGCCCCACACCAGATCCTTAAGCCCGGCGGCGCATCCCGATAGCCGCCAATGTCATAGGCGGCGTCTTCCTTTTCAAGGCGGGAAACAAGGGCCTTGATCCGCTCGCGCTGGGCTGCTTCTTCAAGCCCGGTAAAGGCCGGGTCAGTAATGGTCAGGCAAACAGACGTGTTCGACCGAATGGCCGGATCAGAACACAAAAAGTCGACCCATGGTGTTGTCGAAACCCAGTCGGCAATCGCGGCAAGGCTGGCGTCTGATCGAGCACACATGGCGTTCAAACCGCCAATTTCCTCAGCCCATGCCAAGGCATCGATTACATCTTCAACGCAAAGCATGGATGGTGTATTGATTGTCTCACCACGGAATATACCTTCGATCAGCTTACCGCCTTTTGTCAGACGGAAAATTTTCGGCAATGGCCATGGCGGCGTATATCGTTCCAGCCGCTCGACAGCGCGCGGGCTGAGGATCAGAACGCCATGGGCGGCTTCCCCGCCGAGCACTTTCTGCCAGGAAAAGGTGACAACATCGAGCTTGTTCCATTCCAGCGCCTGCGCGAAAACGGCTGACGTCGCATCACAAATGGTCAGCCCTGCGCGACCCTCGGCAATAAAACCAGCATCCGGCACCCGCACGCCGGACGTCGTGCCGTTCCAGGTAAACACAAGGTCATGGTCAGGATTGACGGCGTCAAGGTCGGCGATCTCGCCATAGGGGGCGGTTAAAACTGTCGGTTCGATTTTCAGCTGTTTGACCGCGTCGGTGACCCAGCCCTGACCAAAGCTTTCCCAGGCAAGAACATCAACCGGGCGCTCGCCAAGCAACGACCACATGGCCATTTCAACCGCTCCGGTATCGGAAGCAGGGACAATGCCAATTCGATACTCATCTGGTATCTGAAGAACAGACCGGGTACGATCAATTACTTCCTTGAGGCGTGTCTTACCGATTTCCGAGCGATGAGACCGTCCCAGCGATAAGCGATCCAGTCTCGTCAGTCCCCAGCCGGGGCGTTTGGCGCAGGGCCCGGATGAAAACTGCGGCCGGGTTGGTTTAATGGCAGGTTTGTCTGGCGCGCCAGGAGAGACGGCACCAGCAGCATGTCCAGGTTTAATAAGCCGATCCTGGTCCGGCATGTCTGTGGTCATATGTGACTCCCATCCTCACAGATGGGCGCGCCCCGTTGGGGAGGCGTGGCCCAAAACCTTCCTGCGCCGGAATTCTTAAGGGGTCAATACGAATTCAGAATTTGCAGGAAACAGGCGCCCTTGGCCGTTTCTGCTATCCGGCCTTTACCGGCATCATGGCAGGGGCCAACAGATCGGCAGCCGGATGCCGCGCCAGCGCCCATGCGGGAAAATTCCGGGCCGGGACCAGGTAAGTATGGATGGCGAAAGAAAGCGCCGGCAAGTCCGTGATCCGCCGCAGCGTTTGTCGCTCAATCCTGATAAAAAGATCCTTGTCAGGATCGATCCGGCGGCTTTCTCCCTCGGGCAAGGGATAAAACAAAACTGGATCAGAATAAACCAGTGAATTTGCACGGCAGAGAATTTTTTCTTCCGCTAGGTGATCAAATATTCGATCCATCCGGCTCGACAAACCCGGGTCATAGCTTGCGACTGGCCGATGCACCGCGCTGATGGTGCGTCCGATTTTTTCGGCCAGCGTCCAGCTTGCCGGAAAGCACAACAGACCGGCCGTCAACCGCCAGGGCTCACCGCCCGTTTTTGTCAGGATCAGGAGATCTTCCTGTATCTCCAGTCCGGCGCGAACGAGCGGTTCGGTTTCGCCGGCGAGGCCAGTGCCCGGGGTTGAGCCACCAATGGTATCTAAGACAGTCCTCGCAAGCGTCGCAGCCGCCGCCCTTGCCTCCGGGAGACAGGCAAAAACGCACCCGCGACGCTCGGCTACCAGACGCCGGCGCAAGGCCCGGTGCGCCTCGAAACATTCGTCACGCAAAAGCCATCGATCAGCCGAAACCGGACGCAGACCGGGCAAGCGCTGCGTTTGGAGGTCGAGCCAGGGCATTGCCGGCGTTGTAGACTGACAGATCATTCCTCCCGTATACCCGGCCAACAAGGTAGAGGAAAACCAATCGTGCAACAGACACCACCGCCCGCGCGATCCGGTCGTTACAGACCCGAGGGTGAACCGGCGCTCCTCGACTGGGCCTGCCTTGCGGGGTTGATCATTATCGGCGGGTCATCCTTCGCGATGATCCGCGGCGCTGTTGAGACCATCCCACCAGCGGTGGTTTCAACATCGCGGCTTTGGATCGGCGCCATTGCGCTGGTGGTCTTCACGCTTGCAACACGGCGCCAATATCCCCCCCTGCTTATCCGCCGCGAAAGCAGCATGCGGTTCCATCCGGACTGGGCGATCATGCTCGCCTGCGGCGCGATCGGCAATGCGATTCCCTTCTTCCTTTTTCCGTGGGCGCAACAATTTGTGCCAAGCGGACTTGCCGGTGTCTATATGGCTGTGATGCCGATCTGGACTCTTGGTCTTGCGGCTTTATTTGCGGGCGAACGAATGACACGGGGCCGGGTTGCCGGGTTTTTCCTCGGATTTAGCGGTGTCCTGATCCTGATGGGCCCATCGGTCCTGAAGGGCGCGGCCAACACCGTTCTCCTGCCGCAGCTGGCCCTTGTCGCTGCAACCCTTGGCTATGCCATCAGTGCGGTCCTTGCCCGCAATGCGCCCGATCTTCGCCCACGGGTCTTAACCTCGGGGATCATTCTGTGCGCTGCTATTCTCAGCACCCCAACACTCTTCTTCACCGATCTCAAGCTTGATGAATGGTCGTCGCATAGCCTTCTCTGTGTCGTTGGCCTCGGTCTTTTGCCGACGAGCCTTGGCAATTACCTCCTGATTGTCATCATCAACCGAGTTGGGGCCAGTTTCATGTCCTTTGCAAATTACTTTGTGCCGGTTTTCGCTGTCTTTCTTGGCGCTGTGCTTTTCGGTGAACGACTTGAAATCAGTGTCCTTATTGCCCTGATGTTTGTAATCGCTGGCCTTGTCGTCAGTCAGAACCGTCGTAAAGCTGCCGCGCAAAAACCGCACAATGCGATATCAGATGTTTAGCGTACCGCTGGATACGGGCACACCCGCACCACCAATCCGTACACGGCTGACTTTTCCATCGGCGATCATGGTCTCAACCTGTATCTGGCTCGGCCGACCCATTTCGTAGCCCTGTTCGACCGTAAAGCTGTGTTCGCCGCTCCCCAGTGCGCCGGCAAGCGCCAATTGCGCCGGAAAGGCGCAGGATGCCGAACCCGTTGCCGGGTCTTCGGGAACCCCGGCGCTTGGCGCAAACATGCGGGCGTGCCAGTCATGGCCTGGCGCGACGGTATTATCCGAATACAGAAACAAGCCTATCGCTCCCTCCAGATCAAGGGCGTCATAGCGGGCCGGATTCAGCCGCGCGGCACGAACCATGTCCCCATCTCCACGCACATAGATATAGTCAACGCCACCCGTACCGCACCGCCGAACCTTGTGATCGGCGCTATCGAGGCGCTCGGGCGTCAGGGACAATGCATCCGCAATCAGCGCTGGGTCAGGTGCCGGCCCCGTCTCCTCCGGAAGGTTCGGGCTTTCAAACGCTGCCCGTCCTGCCCCGCGATCAATGGATACCGGAAAAACGCCCGCAGGCAGATCAAACAGTATATCGCCACCAAGTTCGTGACGCCGCGCCAGCGCAAGCGCTGTTCCCACGACCGGATGACCGGCGAAAGGCAGTTCGAATTCCGGTGTGAAAATACGCACGGTGGCGGTATGCTCAGCACGCTGCACCGCAGATACAAACGTCGTCTCCGACAGGTTGAACTCCCGGGCGATCTTCTGCATTTCCTCTGTATCTAAATCATCCGCCCCAAAAATAACCGCTAGCGGATTACCGCAAAAGCGCGTATCGGTAAAAATATCCCAGGTTTCAAAGTTCAGACTTCGCATCGGTCATTTCTCCAGCGGATGGGCGTGGTTGAGCGGACCGTGACCATTGCCAAATCCGGGGGCCGTGGCAATCGCCCGGTGGACATAATCGCCGGCCCGTCTGACGGCATGTTCGGTGGCATCCCCTTGGGCCAATGAGACTGCAATCGCAGACGCGAGTGTACAGCCGGTCCCATGGGTCGACCGGCTTACAAGTCGCGGATGCGGGAAACAGGTTTCCGCGTCGTCGGAAATAAGCCAGTCCGTAACGGGGTCGCCGGCAAGGTGGCCGCCTTTGAGAAGAAGCGCCGGCACGCGCGTATCCCTCAGCAAGTGTCGGCCCGCAGCTTTTAGCGTTGCGCTATCGTTGACAGCCAGCCCCGAGAGGGCGGCAAGCTCCGGCACGTTCGGCGTTGCGATAGCCGCTCGCGGAAACAGTGCGGTCTTGAGGGCTTCGCCAACACCATCCCTTGCCAGCCTGTCGCCGCTGGTCGCAACCAGGACCGGATCCACGACCATTGGAATGTCTGCCGGTACAAGCTCGGCGATCACCGCGATGATTTCCGGGTCTGCGATCATCCCGATTTTCACACAATCTGCGCCAATATCGTCGAGGCAGGCAGAAATCTGGGCCCTGATGATATCATCAGGAATTGGAAAAACCTGCTGCACACCGAGCGTATTCTGAACCGTCAAGGCGGTAATTGCTGTCATGGCATATCCGCCAAGAGCGGTTACGGTTTTGATATCGGCCTGAATACCGGCCCCACCTGACGGATCTGAACCCGCAATGATCAGAACACGGCCCTTCATCTACCGGGTCAGACCGCTGCTGCTACAGCATTGCAGATATCGTCGACGACCGCATCAACCAGCGCCGCATCTTCGCCCTCTGCCATGACCCGGATGACCGGCTCCGTCCCCGACTTACGGATGACAAGCCGCCCGTGCTCCCCGAATTTTTCCTCCCCAGCGCGGATCGCCTTCCTGACGGTTTCAGCCTCAAGCGGATCACTATCCTTGTATCGAACATTTTTCAGAACCTGCGGGAAGGGTTCGAAATTCTGACAGGCCTCGGAAACAGGGCGCTGTTCTGTTGCGACCACAGCAAGAATCTGCAGGGCTGTGACCAGCCCGTCACCGGTTGTCGCATGATCGCTCAGAATAACGTGCCCGGACGGTTCACCGCCGACATTGATGCCTTTGGCCCGCATCGCCTCAACGACATACCGGTCGCCGACCTTTGTGCGCTCGAGGGTCAGATTGAGCCCCTTGAGAAACTTCTCAAGCCCCATATTGGCCATGACCGTGGAGACAATGCCATCCCCGCGCAGACGGCCCCGCCGTTGCCAGGACCGGGCAATCAGCGCCAGGATCTGGTCGCCGTCAACAATCTGTCCCTTTTCGTCACAGATAATGACCCGGTCAGCATCGCCATCAAGCGCCACCCCGATATCGGCGCGATATTCCAGAACGGCCTCGCGCATGGCCTTGGTTGATGTCGACCCACACTGACGATTTATATTGAAGCCGTTTGGGTCGATCCCGATTGCTTTGACATCGGCGCCAAGTTCCCAAAGTACGGTCGGGGCGACCTTGTAGGCAGCACCATTGGCGCAATCGATCACGACCCGAAGCCCCTCCAGTGACAAAAGACGCGGGAAGGTATTCTTGGCGAATTCGATATAGCGCGCGCCAGCATCGTCAATGCGTTTGACCCGGCCAAGCTCGTCCGGACCGGCAAGCCCCTTGGACGGGTCCTGGCTCATAAGCCCCTCAATGTCGGCTTCCGTCCGGTCACTGAGTTTGAACCCGTCAGGGCCGAAAAACTTGACCCCATTATCATGGTAAGGATTATGCGATGCAGAGATCATGACACCAAGATCGGCCCGCAGCGAGCGGGTCAGCATCGCCATGGCCGGGGTCGGCAATGGCCCGAGCAGAAACACATCCATGCCCGAGGCGGCAAAACCCGCTGTCAGAGCCGGTTCGATCATATAGCCGGAAAGCCGCGTATCCTTGCCAATCACGACCCGGTGGCGATGGCTGCCATTACGGAAGACGCGGCCCACCGCCATCCCTAGACGCATCAGCCCTTCCGGGGTCAGCGCGCCGGCATTGGCAAGGCCGCGAACCCCGTCGGTTCCAAAAATGTTGCGCGCCGGGCTTTCGGCGGCTTCTCCCGCAATTTCGTCGCCACGCATCGGCGTCTCCGTCATGCCTGCGCCTTTCCTAGAGCAAAACTCAAGCAAATTGGATCAATATTTTGCTCAAAGTCTTTGAAGGCGCATCGTTGCCTGCCAAACCGGTGAATCCCTTTGGCAGTGCGATGGTATAACACGAGAACTTTAATGCGGAATGCCGATAGAAATATATTTTTCCATGAAAATCATGGGGTTGGTGGATTCGGCCGTGCAAGCGCAATGGCGATAGCAAATGCCTGACGGGTTTGCGCGACATCGTGAACCCGTAAAATCGCTGCGCCTTTCTTCGCTGCATGCAGCGCCGCGGCGATTGATCCGCCAAGCCGGGCATCGGCTGGGCCATCGCGATCCAGCGCGGCGATAAAGCGTTTGCGCGATCTGCTGACCA
>CAYSMJ010000005.1:0-35516 GCA_964432075.1 uncultured Caulobacterales bacterium
AAGGCGGGGTCCAAAACCAGGTCCGCGGTCCCGGCGGTTACGGCTCGCGCGGTCCTTGCCATCGATTTCCCGGATGCCCCTTCCACTTCCACCTCGATGGGCGAAACCTTGCCGAAATTGATGGCCAGGAGTCCGAAATCGGGAATCAAGACCTGCCCGTTCTCATCGAAGTCCGCCCTGGGATCGAACCCGGTATCCCCTTCCATCTTTCCGAACGTAAAGGAAAGAATACCGAAATCGCTGATCAGAACGTTATCGTCGTTTTTGGCGTCCCCCTCCAGGAGCAATCCAACGTCGATAACCATATCGGTATTCGGCTCCAACAGAACATCCCTTAACACGTTGGTAAGGGTATGTTCGTTTTTAACGGTTATGTCGAACCGGGAAAGCGAGTCGGAGGGGCCCACGAATGTCTCGGAGTGCTTTGGCGACGCTTGAAGCTGCGGGCCGCGATCCGGGCGTGCGAAAGATCCTGGCAAATCCGTATGGGCTCGCACCAGACCCGGATGCGCAGCGGCCGCGACAGCCCGATAGCCGCAAACCGCATTTCGATCAGGATACTGGCAAATGGGTCGCGCCATTTGTCATGGCTGATATCAATCTTCGGAATATTCATCGGTCGAACATGCTGATGGATTACGCCTACGGTCAGGACTTCAGATATTCAGAAATGGTGACCGCAAAAACTGCCGCCTCTGCCTTCGCCACAGCCGCTGGCCTTGGCGGGTTCTTTGGTTTGCTCAGCTTCCCGCCAAGCCGGGCTTTGCTGCAAAAAATGGTGCTCCCAAAACCCGGTGACGGACCAAATCGGCAGCAGCGAGAAAGCGGGTTTTACAAGCTTCTTTTCCTCGCAAAGGATGAACAGGGGCGGCTTGCGCGCGCGATCGTCAAAGGCGACCGTGATCCAGGCTATGGCTCAACGTCAAAAATGATTGCAGAAGCTGCGATCTGCCTTGCGCTTGATGTGGACAAATCAGAGCCACGTGGCGGGGTGCTGACACCGGCACCCGCAATGGCAGAGAAACTGATCGCGCGCCTGACGGCGCACGCCGGGCTTAGCTTTGAAGCCGCGTAATACCAGTGCGCAGATGATGGTTCCGATCCATGCCGCGCTTGGTATGAGCCCCACCGTGGCTGTCGCAAGCTGTTGCGGGCCCGTCATCGCCACTTTACAAAAACAAACAGACATGATTGTTTTTCTTTTCATCGGCCAATGAGGGTGGTAGCCTGACCACAAGGCAAACTTGTTTTGCGCTGCGGCATGGAGGTGTGCGGCCATGGATCAGGGAACAACAGAACGCATTAAGCAGGGGATGGCGTATGAGAAGGCACGGACTGGCCCGCCGGAGGGTTTCCCGGCCCTGCCGCCAATACCCGCCGCACGGTACACCGACCCCGATTTCAATGCGCTAGAACGCGACCGGATGTGGAAGAAAAGCTGGGTCTATGCGGCCCACATGGACGAGTTGCCGGAGGCGGGGTCTTTCCTTCTCTGGACCAAACTTGGCTCCCCCACCCTTATTATCCGTGACAGGTATGGCGACGTGCGCGCCTTCTACAATACCTGCCGTCACCGGGGCGCCCCACTGGTCAGGGAAAACTCAGGCAGACGTAACCTTCTCGTATGTGGCTATCATGGCTGGTCCTACGATCATGAGGGCAATCTCATCAATCTGCGAGACCCGCGCGACTTCCCCGATCTTGATAAATCCTGCCTCGGGCTGATCCCGGTTCGATGCGAGCGTTTAGGCAACTGGATTTTCCTGAATTATGAACAGGATGCGGAACCCCTGTTACAGTCCCTCGGCCCTGTCGCCGAAGAAATGGCTCAGTTTCAACCGGAAGCTATTCGCCTTGCCCACAAAGCTGAATACACAATTGAATGCAACGTCAAGGTACTGCTCGATGCTTTTCTTGAAACCTATCACCTCAAATCGATTCATCAGGGAACGGTTGATCGGTTCCTTGACCACGAAGGCACCACAATCGAGCTCTGGCCGGGCGGGCATTCCCGTATGGTAACCCCGAACCGGCGCCCCGATTGGCAGGATCCGGGAACTGTGGGTCTACCGGAGATTGAAACAGTCGGTGAAATCGCCCGTGACAATAACGTATCTTATAATATCTACCCCAATATTGTTTGTCCGCCTGCACCGACTGGCATGCCATTTATCATATTCTGGCCCGACACGATGTCGACCATGAAACTGGAATGCGTCTGGTTTTCTCCTGACTGGGGTGACGGGACGCTGCCTGAAGTTTGGGAAACGAGGCTTTCGAACTTCGTGCGCATTCTTGAGGAAGACACCCAGTTCGCGCCTCAGATTCAGCAATCGGTGGAATCTGACGGCTTCAAGGGAATGCCACTCAGCTATCAGGAACGCCGTATTTATCATTGGCATGAAGAACTTGATCGGCGTATCGGGAATAGCGTGCCGGACAGTGCAAAAGTCAAACCAGTTCTCGCGCCATTTGTTTCAGAAGCAAGGGCCGTTGCGGCCGAATAATCGGTCGATCTGTCAACGTCAACGAAAGGAAGCGCCCGCATGGCCCATGGCATATTGAGCTTTGGCGCCTATGTCCCCTCACGCCGGATTGAGCGGGCGGCAATCTTTGAGGCCATCGGATGGGCCCAGCCCGCCAATCGCGGAATTGCCACGGGACGTCGGGCGTTTGCAGCCTGGGACGAAGATACGATTACCATGGCCGTTGCCGCTGCCAGGCACTGCCTTTCGGCTGACTTCCCGGCGCCTGATCGGCTGACCTTTGCAACAACCACGGCACCGTTTGTTGACCGGCTTAATGCCGGTGTTATTGCCGCAGCGCTGGACCTGCCGGAAAATATCATGGCATTCGATACAGGCGGCAGCCAACGTGCCGGATTGTCGGCGCTCATCCAGGCTGCTGATCCATCTGGAAATCACCTTGTCCGGAGTGGTGCCTCGACGACCCTCGTTGTTGCGGCGGAAAAACGACCAACAAGATCTGCCAGCGTGCTGGAACTTCTTTCCGGAGACGCTGGTGCCGCACTTTTGATCGGTGATGGCGATCCCGTTGCGGAAATTCATGGGGTCCAGTCAATAAGCAATGATCTGGTAGACCATTACCGTACAGATGAAACAAAAACTGATTATATCATCGAAGAGCGCTGGTATCGAGAAAAAGGGATTATTCCGTTCACGCGCGCCGCGGTTACGCCGCTCCTGGAACGTTCAGGCATTTCCCCTGAAGATATTTCTCATCTTATAGCGCCATTTCCAAATCCTGCCTTGAACCGGAGTGTTGCAAAGACCCTTGGTCTCGGCGACCAGTCTCTTGCAGACCCGCTGTTTGGCGATTGCGGATATTCCGGTTCAGCCCATGCGCTTGTGATGTTGAGCCGCGTGCTGGAACAGGCAAAGGCGGGCGACTGGATTCTCGTCACCGCTTTCGGACAGGGGTGTGATGCCGTCCTTTTGCGGGCCACCGGGAAAAAACCCGCCTACAGATCGATATCTTTCCAGGATCAGTTGCTCTGGGGGCGAAACGTCAATAATTATATGCGCTTCCGGTCAGCTGGCGGCAATGTCGACATTGACTGGGGGTTGCGCGCTGAACGCGACAACCGCACGGCACAGACCGTCGCCTACAATAAATCCCGCGATATTTACGGTTTTGTCGGTGGGCGCTGCAAAGCTTGTAAAACGCCTCAATTTCCAAAGGCGAGGCGATGTGTCAACCCGGAGTGCAGTTTACTGGACACGCAGGAGGACTATCGGTTCGCAGATCTTCAGTCCTCGGTAAAAACATTTACCGAGGACTGGCTTGCCTTCACCCGGGAACCACCGCTTTTTTACGGCAATGTCAGTTTTCAGGGAGGTGGTAATCTTTTTATGGAACTGACAGACTTTGCCCCCGGAGAAATCAAGATCGGCACCGAACTCGACATGGTATTCCGTATCAAGGATATAGATGATCGCCGTGGCTTTCACAGATATTTCTGGAAAGGGGTTCCGGGACGGGGGGGCGGAAATGGCTGACGGTATTCGCGACAAGGTCGCAATCATCGGCATGGGCTGCACCCGTTTTGGCGAACGCTGGTCAGACGGACCGGAGGACCTAGTAACCGAAGCCTTTGAGGAGGCCCTCGCCGATGCCGGTATCGACCGCGACCAGATTGAAGCTGGCTGGTTCGGGACCTTTTACGATGAGCAGAATGTAGGTAAATCAGCATACCCCCTGTCACAATATCTCCGCCTGCCAAATATCCCTGTCACACGGGTTGAAAATCTGTGTGCGACGGGAACTGAGGCATTGCGGGGCGCGGTCTATGCGGTTGCGGCCGGGGCTTGTGATATTGCGCTCGCGATGGGGTGCGAGAAACTGAAGGATACCGGTTTTGCGGGGCTGCCGGAGCGCACCAAGGGCACATTCGAAGATTTATGGCAGCCGGGCTTCACCCCGCCGGGCGCTTTTGCTCAGCTCGGCGCAGCCTATGCCCACAAACATGGCATTGCCATGCCTGATCTTAAACGGGCCATGGCGCATGTTTCCCGGAAAAGCCACGAGAATGGCGCGCTTAATGACAAGGCTCACCTGCGCCGCCGCCTGACGCTGGACCAGATCCTTGAGGCGCCGACGGTTGCCTACCCGCTTGGGACCTTTGACTGCTGCGGGGTTTCAGATGGTGCGGCCTGCGCGATTGTTGCCCGACCCGAAATTGCCCGCACTCTCGGGAAGACCAGCCCTGTTTCGATCAAAGCAATACAACTCGCCCCATCCAATGGTGTTGAAAGGCTGCAACCCGGGCCTATAGCGAAGCCGGAATTTCTGATCCGTGCACCGATTTATCACTTACAGAAGTCCATGATTGTTTTTCCGTCACCGAACTTGTCCTGATGGAAGATCTGGGTCTTTCTGGTGATGGCCGCGCCCCGGCAGATATTCTCAACGGTCGCTATGATGCTGACGGGGCGCTCCCCTGCCAAACGGATGGAGGTCTTAAATGCTTTGGTCATCCCATCGGGGCGTCCGGCTTGCGCATGGCCTATGAAATCTATCTGCAACTTCTGGGGCGGGCCGGTGACCGACAACTCACAAGCCCAAAATTTGGGTTAGCGCATAATTTAGGCGGCATTCCCAATCGCAATGTGGCAGCAATATCAATTTTTGGACGGATGGATTAAACCCGGGAAAAGATGGAGGCCAGGATGACGAAACCAACCTTGCGAAGTATCGACAAAGACGGCGCAGCAAATGTTACGCCGATCCGGGATTATTCGGGGATGACGCTTGAGGACCTATGTGCTCATCCCACTGTTTATCGAGACGGTCTGCTTGACGGAAAAACCGTCATTATCTCCGGTGGCGGTAGCGGGATGGGGCGCGCCATGGCGGTTCTTGCGACACGCCTCGGCGCCAATGTGGTCATTTGCGGTCGGCGGGAAGAAAAACTTGCCGAAGTGAAGGCTGGCATCGCTGCCAATCTCACAAAGGAAATCGCCTATAAACCTATGACCATCCGTGACCCGGATAGCGTTGAAATTTTTATGGACGAGCTTTTCCGCAAATATGGCTCAATTGATGTTCTGATCAATAGCGCTGGCGGGCAGTTCAGCCAGGATGCAATCGATTTTTCACGCAAAGGCTGGCTTGCGGTTATTGATACCAACCTCAACGGGTCGTGGTGGATGATGCAGGAGGCCGCAAAACGCTGGCGGGACAATGACAAGCCCGGCAATATCATCAATATCGTCGCCCATGTGGACCGGGGGATGCCGCAATCAGCCCACTCCTGCGCAGCGCGGGCCGGCGTAATCTACCTATCCAAGACAGTGTCAACCGAGTGGGCGCCACACAATATCCGCGTGAATTGCATCGCCCCGGGCGCCATCGAAACCGAGGGTGTTAATCGTTACTCTGCTGAGTATCTTGCGTCTTTTCCCCAGGCCAATCCCATGAAGCGGTTTGGCGATGTCTGGGATATTGCCGAAGGGGCAATCTATCTTGCCGCGCCCTCATCCAAATTCATTACCGGCGAGGTACTTACCATCGATGGTGGTATGGCCCAGCATGGCTGGGTCTGGCCAAATGGAAAACCGGATTACTTTAAGGAATAAACTTACGACACGGAGGATAGTATGGCAGATACACCGATGAAGCGACTTTCCCGCGATGCGATGACGCCTGAACTCGCATTGATCCGCGACACGCTCAATGACCTCACCGGCGAACCCGCATTTGTTGAGGTTTTCGCACAAGCCCCGGAACTGATCGATTTTGTCATGCATCGCTTTTACGGTGAGATTTTTTTCAAAGGCCGCGTCGAGAACAAATACAAGCAACTTGTCAGGCTGTATCTGAGCCAGATACATGGTTGTCGAACCTGCAACAAACAAAATATTCCAGGCAGTCTTGAGGCAGGTATAAGCCAGATGCAAATTGACAAAATTACGGATTTTGAAAATGGAGCATTTGACCCGGCAGAAAAAGCTGTATTGCGGTATGCGTCACAAATGGTTCTGACCAACCCGGCCGGTCATATGGACAACAGTCTTTACAATAGTCTGAAAGTCCATTTTGATGATGCTCAAATTTGTGAGCTCGGGACGGTCATGGCTGTCATTGGCGGGATGGCAAAGCTCTCTTTTGTCCTTGGTCTTGTTGAAAAAGAGGATTATTGCGAGTTTGCACGATCATCGGTCTCAGCTGCATAATACTGTTTCCAGCTTTGCAGCCCTTCCGGAAAATCTGCCGGCGTCGGACTGTCATAGGCACACATTCGATCCCGTTTGGTGAGCCCGTTCAGATAGTCTGCTGTGTCAAGATAATAAAAGAATGATAACAAACGGTCTGCAAAAACCCAACGTCCTGCTTCATTGAAATATTGGTCTTCATAACGAAGGGAAACGAGCATTGGTCGACCAAATCGTACAAGTTCAGCGTGGGCCGATAACCGCCCCGTGGCTGACACTTCGGTTTTAACGTCAACGACATGGTCGTGGGTATAATGTGCACCGACACCAAGCGCAGCGAAGCGCCCTTCAAACTGCGCCATAATCGCCTTGCGGCCCTGCGCCGATAACGCGCCGTCCACAGAGCGAAATTGTGCGTTTTCGGCAAAACAATTCGCAAGACTTGTGAGATCACGATCATCAACCGCGAAATTATACCGCGAAACAAGATTTCTGATATCTTCAGACGCCTCAAGACGGGTGAGCCTGTCGAGCATTGTTCGATCTTTCAGAATTTGACGATGGCGCCGCCATCAACATTGAGACCGACGCCGGAGACAAATCGTGCCTCGTCACTGGCAAGAAAAACCGCTGCATCCGCCACATCATCGGGCATACCAAGTCGGCCAAGTGGTGCTTTTCCCTCCCAATACTGCCGAAAATCAGTGTCTTCGAAAAAGGGCGCCGACAACGCCGTCACAATGGCACCCGGCTGGAGATAATTTGCGGTGATACCAAATTGGCCAAGATCAACGGCCATGGATCTGGTCATCCCCGCAACAGCATGTTTGGAGGTACCATAGACAAAAAGCTCAGGCCCCGCCATATCAGACATGATCGATCCGAGATTGATAATTCGGCCATGATTACTTTTCTTAAGTGCCGGTATGGCAGCACGTGAAAGCCTGAACATCGAGGTGACATTCAGCCCCATCACACGATCCCACAGCTCATCCGTGGTTTTTTCAAGACTGGAGCCTTGTGCAACACCAGCATTATTCACAAGGATATCTATACCACCTAGCTTTTCTGTCGCTACACGAATGATGTCGTCGGGTGCATCCTTACCAGTTATATCACAGCCAAGCTGATGGGCCCGCGATTCGGAAAAAACCGTACCAAAATCGTGATCCGGCAAATCAACACCAAGAACTTCAGCGCCTTCCTGGAGAAATGCCCCGGCAATTGCCTCGCCAATGCCGCTGGCGGCACCCGTGATAATGGCTCTGCGGCCCTCGAGTCTTCTGGTCATGATCGTCTTTCCCTATGCCGGTGTGTGTATAAGAGTCTAACCGAACAATCTATTTTCGCCGTCTGCAAACGCTATTTTCGGCGCTTCCGGTGCTTACCTTCCGCATGGATGCTGCGCTCCGTTTCTCGAAAACGGCGTTTTCGACAGATGAAACCGATTTTTCGGGTAGGCGCTAAAAAAAAGCCAGCCCCAAGGGGCTGGCCATAATAGTACGCTACTCACGGGGGGAGATTTTTTCTGGCATTGCCAGCATCAATAACTCGCACCAACTTCGATCCCGAAAGCGCGGGGCTCACCGTACTGACTGAAAACCCAAAGATTGGCCACGGGCTGGGATGAAACGCGATAGCGCTTATCCGTCAGATTACGGCCAAACAGTCGGACAAACCAACGGTCATCAATGTCAGCGACTTCAATTGTTGCACTTAAAAGCGTACGGGCGTTCAGCGTCGTATCGAATTCCGGTCCGAGATCGGAATAATTATTGATGTTTTCATCCTCATGAGCCGCCGTAATACCAATCCGGCCAATCATGCTGTCTCCCACGGGGGTCTCATAACGTCCAAATACTGTCCACAGCTTTTCCGGTGTTCGGTTCAATGGCCGACCAGAAAAGTCGACATCGATGGTGCCGTCAAAGTCTGTGTCAGCTTCAAAGGAAATAAACTCGCCCTCCTGCCACGAGAAGTTCCCACCGATAGTCAGCCCATCAATCGGCGTGATCCACTGGGAGTCCAACTCGATCCCGTAGACTTCCACTTCTGCGGCATTAAAGAACCGTGTTTCCTGGAATTCAACGCCCTCACTGTTAACCAGGGTTGCTGCAATCTGCCGCTGGGCGTCATCGGTTTTCACATAAAATGCAGTCGGATTAAACCGGAATGCACCGTCAAACCATTCGGTACGGAAACCGAGTTCGTAGGACGTCACCGTCTCCGGCCGGGTTGCGGCGATACCAGCCGGTGTCAGTGCGTTCCCGGTCGTACCGGCCTGGTCATTGAAGACGCCGGAACGGAAACTCCGCGCATAGTTGAAATAGCCGAAGATATCATCGGTAAATGCATAGGAAAGGACCGCACGCCAGCTCGGTTCGCTTGAGTCAAGCGGTTCAGCTGCAAGAACACCTGTGGGGAAGCGTTCAAAATCAGCACCACCGAGCAGGCCGACCGTGTCAAAATTCAGTTCAGGGTCAAAGCCTCCGTCAAGTGCCTGGAAAAACACCTGGTTTCTGCCAATCCATTCCTTGTCCTCCCACGTGAAGCGGAAACCGCCAGCAAGGGTCAGACGATCATTGAATGCGTAAGTCAGGTCACCAAAGAGCGCAAAAGCGTCCGCATCCTGTGCGTTACACAAAACCTGGGGATTATCGTTGAACGTTCCGAACGGAAGCTCCAGTCCGAACAAATCGAGAAAACCGAGAACCTGGGTCACACAGAAGGTTGTATCATTGGACTGATAGAACCCGCCAGCGACCAGATCAAGCTGATCGGAGATCGACCAGTTAAGACGTAATTCCTGCTGGAAGGTCTCACGATCGTCTGCGCGGTTGGCATCAAACTGTGAAATCGGACCAACCTCACCGACATAATTGTTGGTAAGCGCCGATCTCTGATTTCGCAGGCCGGTGATCGACCGCACAGTGATGGCGTCATTCACATCCCAGGTCAGGTTGAGATAATAGCCGTTTACATCAACCTGGTGGCCATCAAAAAGACCGATATCGAAACGGCCGATTGCTTCACGATTTGTAACCCCCGCATTGTCGAGGGGATCACCAGGGTCTTGCTGGAAACCGAGATTATTGAAGACAAAATTCGGATTACCCACCGGAGTCTCGTTTATCGCCGGAACAGTATCAGAATCGTCGCGTACCAGTTCATACTGGAACAGCGCCTCAAAATTGGATGTCGGTTGCCACAGCATTTTCGTCCGCAAGTTGATCACATCCTCGCCGCCGAGGCTCGAGCCATCGCCTTCACCCGAGAAAAACTGGCCGACCGGAACATTGAAGACAGGACCGAAAGCCGCACCGTTCCGGTAATAGCCATTGGACCGCTGGTACTGACCGGCGAAACGAAAAGCGAGCTGGTCACCGATCGGAAGGTTCAGCGCCAGTCGGGTCTCAACCCGGCCAAACGAACCGGCCTGGATCCGGCCTTCACCGCCAACCTCGCCGAGCACCGGTTTTTTCGTCCGCACAACGACGGCGCCAGAGGTTGAGTTTTTGCCAAACAGTGTCCCCTGAGGACCGCGTAGGACTTCGATCTGCTCAATATCAAACAGGTCCAGCAATTGCGTCTGAACGTGTGGGACAACGAAATCATCCAATAGAACAGCGACCTGCGGCTCGTTATAAACAATAATGTCGGTTTGCGCGGCGCCGCGGATCGCAAACGAGGCCGCGTTGAAGCCGGTTACTTTGGCTGCGGAAAAGTTTGGAACCAGAACGGCAATATCGCCAAGATCGCGGGGGACAATTCCGTCGACGGTTTCATCATTGAGCGCCGTAACCGCGACCGGCGTTTCCTGCAGGCTTGTCTCGCGCCGCGTTGCCTGAACGATGATCTCATCGCCGCCTGTCTGTGCGGACGCTGTCATTGCAAGCCCCGGTGCGCCGCCGCCGGCAATCAATGCACCACATAAAGCGCTTTTCAGCGTGACCGGCGCCACCCCAAGCCGAAGCCACGATTTCGTTGAAAATTTTGCCATGATATCCTCCCTGGCTTTACTTAAATCGCGGTTTGCTCGCCGCGTTTATCGTTGATCCTTCAGCGGTTTCCGCGCCGCCATAAACGGGTTTTCACATTTCCGGTTTACCGTTTTATTACCCATGTTGATTTCGCATGTGCGAAACGCAATTTGCACAAAATTCGCGACTCGCCATCCAAATCGCAAACAACTATGTTTGTTTTTTTTCTATGGCGCAAGCACCCTGAAGGCATGACTACAAAAGGCTTTTAGCGACTATAGTAGAAATGTAACACCCGCCGCAATCTATGGTGCAGCGCAAAAAAACAAAACGACATGACTGTTTTTTTTCTTGATGCATCTCCGCGCCAAAATGCTATGATCGAGGCTGAAAAATCACACTGACCCTGATTGAGGCAGACCCCGATGACCCACACATTCATTGCCCGTTTCAAAATCTTTCCGGACAAGGAAGAGCCGTTTCTCGCAGCAGCCGATGAGATGGAAAAAGCTGTTGCGGAAAATGAGCCAGAAGCGCTGCTCTACAAATTTTATCGGTTGCGCGAGCCAAATCAGTTTGCGGTTATCGAGAGCTTTGCCAGTGAAGCAGCCGATGAAGCGCATCAGCAATCCGACCACTTCACGGCCATTGCCCCCCGCATGATCGAGTGTATCGACGGCGGCTGGACCCGGGAATATCTCGACCCGCTTCGGTAATGGCGAGGAGACGCGTTGATGACCAACCACAGCCCGGATGATGTATTCACCCTGAGTGACCTTCTGCTCACGGCCGCCAAGGGACGCCCCGACGCGGACGCGCTCGTATTTCCTGACAGCCGACAAAGTTACCGCACATTGTATGGCCGCGCGCGGCAATGGGCGAAAGCCTTCATGGCGCTTGGCGTTCAGCCGCGTGAGCATGTGGCCTTGCTGATGACAACGCAGCCGGAATTTGTTGAGGCCCTGTTCGGCGCAGCCCTTTGCGGGGCAGCCTGTGTACCGATCAATGCGCGTTATGCCCCGGCAGAACTCGCTTATCTGATTGATAACGCGGACATTACGACGCTGGTGACAACAGATAAGGTTGCCGACGCTGTCGATTTTGTCGGGCGGCTCAATGAGGCCTTCGCGGATCTGTCGGCTGCAGCAATACCGCAAAGCCTCGCCATCAAAAAAGCACCGCGCCTGCGCAATATCATCCTAACCGGAAAGGGAAGCCCCCCGGGCTTCGTTTCCGAATCCGCAATAGCAGCGTTATGGCAAAGCGTTTCCGACGCCGACCTCGACACACGGATAAAAGGTGTTCGGCCGGATGATCTCGGCCTTATTCTGTACACATCGGGTACCACAGCCAACCCAAAAGGGTGCATGATCGCGCACTCGGCAATAACCGCCAACAGCCGTGCCCTCGGTCGATATCGTTATGAGCTGACAGAAAATGACCGGTTCTGGTCGCCGCTGCCGATTTTTCATATTGCAGGTATACTGCCAATGGTCGCCGTTTTTGATGTCGGCGGCGCCTACCTGACGATCCCGCACTTTGACGCTGGTCTCGCGCTTGAGATGCTGGAGCGTGAAAAAGCGACGGCAACCTATCCCTCTTTTGTCACGATCATGCAGGATCTGATCAACCACCCGAATTTTCCGTCAACAGATCTCTCGCGCGTGCGACTGATGAATTCAAATCTTGGTGTCCAACCCGCAGCCATCAAAGACGCGATATGCAAGGCCATGCCGCACACCATACAGGTGGGCACTTACGGCCTCACCGAGGCATCGGGCACGGTGACGACCAGCCGGCTGACCGATAGCCTTGAAACCCGCAC
Organism: uncultured Caulobacterales bacterium; assembly: GCA_964432075.1. Classification (GTDB taxonomy): domain Bacteria; phylum Pseudomonadota; class Alphaproteobacteria; order Caulobacterales; family Parvularculaceae; genus CALLPQ01. The sequence continues at coordinate 12,480 of CAYSMJ010000005.1, forward strand.
AAGCCGTCTGGGTGTCCCCCTGAAGGGATGGGAACTGAAAATCCTTGATGTCGAAAGCCGCCGTCCCTGTGGCATAGACGAAAAAGGCGAAATCTGTATCCGCGGCCCGGGGATGCTGACCGGGTATTACAAGGATAATGAAAAAACCGCCGAAGCGATCGACAGCGACGGATGGCTCCACACCGGCGATCTCGGTTCTCTTAACGCAGATGGCCAGATAATGTTCCATGGACGGACAAAAGACATGCTCAAGGTTGGCGGCGAAAATGTTGCTGCCGCAGAGATTGAAGCGGTCTTGAATTCCCACCCGGCGGTTGAACTGGCTCAGGTCGTTGGCGCACCTGACCCGCGTTACGAAGAAGTTGCCGCTGCCTTTATCAAACTGAAAACGGTAGAGCGAACGGGCGAACAAGATCTGATTGACTATTGTCAGGGAAAGCTCGCCCGCTTTAAAATCCCCCGATATATCCGCTTTGTTGATGATTGGCCGATGTCGACCAGCAAAATCCAGAAGTTCAAGCTTAAAGACCGAATTGCCCGGGAAATTGCCGCAGATGACGTTGCGTAAACCGATTATCCTCCAGAGAAATAGGAAGCCTCACCATGACCGCTTTTGTTGCCAAACTCGTTGTCGATCCCGCAAAACGTGAAGAGTTTGAAGCGCTTCAGATCGAATTGCGTGAACTTACCCATAAAAACGAGCCCGAAACACCAGTATATGAATTGATCCACTCTCAGGACGATGAAAATATCTATCTTTGCATAGCAACTTTTACGGACCAGGCGGCATTTGAATTTCATATGCAGACAGATTTTCACGATCGCATTGCGCCGAAAGTTCTGGCCTGTCTGTCACAGGAGATGGAGCTTGGCTTTTATGATATTATCGGAAATCCAAAACGCGCAGAGTAAAGCTTTGGCTCATTCAAGAGTTCGGAGCGGTGCTTCTCCCGACCAGCCAATTGCTTTCTTCCTTATGAACCCATAGAACTTTATCAGTTTCTCAACCGGCTCATAAAATTCAATTACCAGATTATATCTTTTCCTTGCATCGATCATCGCGAAGCGGACCCCATCCTCAGTATACGCATCAAGCACACACGCCATGCCAAGTCCGTTGGCATCTTCAAGAGAAGCTTTTACGTCATCAACAAACACGGCTGCATGATGCCAGCCGGGGCTCTGCGCATCATACATGTCACGTATGGCTGACGGCACATCATCATGTTGATGAATGAGTTCAATCATTAAATCGCCATACTGGCCGTAGGCTGAGCTATGATCGAAAGAGGTGAGGCTGCCACGATACAGGCTTGAGGACAAGGCGATATGGCTCAACTGAAAGAACGGTCCCGCCTCAAGTTCCTTTGCGAAATCACATGCCGCTGTTTCGATGTCCGGTGCATGCCAGGCCCATTGAACCACGGGGCCAAAAATGGTCTCGCGCGGCAATGTTGCGAGCGATGCCTTTAATTTAGACACAGAACGTTCAATATTCACGTAGTTAATTCATCAGCACTTCGGACTGGGCGTTGTCCATCCCAGTTTTCGGCGGCCTTTCGGACGGCAGCAAAATAGCTGTGGATAAAAGGAATATCCTCAAGGACTTCGACCATTCCGCCCAGGACAGAAGAGGTGTCAACATAGGCAAACCGGAGTGGCCCGAATTTTCCACTGGAAGCAATCGGAAAGCCAAGCGCCTGATACCGCGCGAGCTCGCTATCGTAATCTTCGACGATCACGGCCTTGTGGTGAAACCCTTCTTCACCCCTGGCAAAGAGGTCGCGATAACAGGAAGGACTATCGCAATGCTGCTCGATCAATTCCACATGAACGTCGCCGGCCTGGGCCATAGCCACCGAGAACTCGACCTTTTGTGGTTTGCTGCGATACATCGGGTCCTGAACATCCGGACGATCAAGAATAAAAAAAGGGCCAATACCGAACGCCTCACTCCAGCGTTCGGCTGCCTTGAGGCAGTCATTGACCACATAGGCCATCTGTAAAATCTTGTGGTTCATTGCGGGCTGGATCATTTGTGTTTCACTCCCATGCTTCGCCAAGACCAGACTGGTTTTCAGCTTGTTTTCTCATGGACCCGCACTGTCTTGTCTGCGCCAACATAATCTTCCAAAGTCTTGTGAAAGTGACGAATGCGTAATTCCTGGTCCCCGATCCACAATCCTTCATAGGCTTCCGACTGCATGCCTCTTTGTACGTGGGGCAGATTATAGGCGTCTTGATTTATCACAAGCCCAAGCGAGGTTTCACCATATTTGTAATCGCGATGCTGGGGTTTTTCATAATTATCCCAGTCAAAATCTTTATCGGGTAACTCGAACATATAATAGTCAAAGAACATCTTATTCGGATCTTCCGGATGGGGGCGTTGTCGGAACATCATCATATCGTCCGAGTGGACATTCATGGTGATGTTCGGGAAGATCATATAGTGATAATCATCGGTTAACTGATCATCGTTAAGATCACTATAATCTCTTCCCTGCGCGGATCCGCTTTCCCGTTTGAATTTCTGCACCGCTTCGCGTGCGTCGTAAATCGAGCCTTCGTAGGAGGCCGGATCCATGCCCGCATCGCGCATGACCACCTTGATCGGCGGCGGGATCTCCGAGGGCGAGACCACGCGCGGACTGAGAACGCCAAAGGCAATCAGATATCGATTATGTTTGTCATAACAATCAATCTGGATATCAAGATCATCGAGATAGTACAGCAATTGCGGGTGGATGCCCTGAACATGATAGCTCTCATTGAAAGCATCGACCGAGGCTTTCCAATTACAGTCCCACTCAACCGTCACCTGCCGGGTACAAACCATCCGATCGAAATGATAGGGGTCAAGATGTTCAGGAATAATGCCCAGATAATCGCCAAGTGGCTCAACATCGGGGTCAAGACTGAACCAGACAAACGAGCCCCAAACGTCACAGGGCACACAGATCAATCCACCGCAGGGTGGTGCTCCTTGTGGAAAGGTCTCTAAATCCGGAATGTTGAAGAAACCGCCATCGGCCTTGTATTCCCAGTTGTGATAGCGGCATCGAAAAGTTGTTGGCCCGTCTTGATTTCCCTCGTGGGGCTTGTGAACCGAGTGAACAAGCTTGTTCCCACGATGCTGGCAAACATTGTAAAATGCCCGGACTGACGCATCAGCTTGGCGCACAAGCAGAATAGATTCCTTGCCGATCTCTGTGACATAATGGTCGCCCGGATTGGGAATATCGTCTTCGCGGCAGCCAAGAAGCCAAACCTTTTTCCAGAGATTGGTCCATTCGCGCTCCATATAATCGCGCGAGGTATATCGCTGTTTTGGGATCAGCCCATCTGGCAGATTTGGACGTGGCGTCCTGTCAATGGGCGTACCGCCTCGAATGGCGGTTTCTACTCGCTTGATCCGTTGCTGACGACGGACTTTCATAGACTTACTCCGCTAACGGAAAGGTTTAAAACTGCACCCGCTTCGTATACCCGCCATCGACAACAAGATTGACGCCTGTGACCCAGCGGGCGGCTTCACTGGAAAGAAAAACGATACAATTTGCAACTTCTTCCGGCGTACCAAGACGGCCCAGAGCATGGGTGCGCTCGGTTTTCTCGTAAAATTTCTCATTTGAAATCTTGATCATATCCCAGGCGCCTCCATCAAAATAGATCGGCCCTGGAGAAACCGAATTAACCCGCACGCCGATAGGCCCGTGCTCCTGGCTCAATTGCTTGGCATAGGTAATAAGAGCGGCTTTCATGGCGTTATAGGCCTGTGGCACCATAAAGGTTTCAACGGCGGCCGTAGTCGAGATCATGGTAATGGCGCCACCGCCACGCTTTTGCATATGCGGGATGACGGCCTCGACCCCGCGCACCGTGCCCAGAACATCGATTTCGAAATTTTTCCACCAGTTCTTTTCAGAATCGGCACCGCCACCGGCCGACACATTTGGAATAAAGACATCGACCCCGCCCAGCTCCTCGGCCATCGCCTCTATCCAGGCTTCGTACTCTTCCTTGTTTTTGATATTGCATGGTGCCCCGGTGATCCGACCATCCGCCAGAAGTTTTATTTCCTTGACGGCCTTGTTTACGCTTTCCGGCGAGCGCGAGCAGATCGCGACATTTGCTCCCTCTTCGGCAAACAGATTTGCGATACGACGACCGATCCCCTGCGTCGCCCCCGTGATCAGAACATTTTTACCACGCAAACCCAGATCCATCTGGCACGCCTCCATTCGAAATAAAAGACAATCATGTCTGTTTGTTTTTGTGCGGTCAAGCGCGAAGACGCACGCGAGAAACAGCCCTTCGATGGCTTGACACGATCGCATCAGACCCATGGCGTCGAAACAACCGGCAAACGGGTACAACGCAACACGAGGTCACGCCGCCAGCCAGACGGCAAGCGGGCGTTTGCCTTGCTTGCTGCGCCGGTCCAGCGCGGATGCCGATCAGGCGGGCCGCGCCGTCAAACCATTGTCGATGACAAATTCCGCACCGGTGACAAACCGGCTTTCGTCAGAAGCGAGATAAACAAGCATATTCGCCACATCGGCGGGCGTACCAAGACTATCGGCCGGCAAGACACCTGTTTCCGGGATTTCCATCGGTTTTTCGCCGGCACGCCCCTGCGCTGTCTGTACCATCGGTGTTTCAATCGCCCCGGCATGCACGGAGTTACACCGCACGGGATATCCTTCGGCCTGGCAATGGGCGGCAATTGATTTCGTCATTGATCGGACAGCGCCTTTAGCGGCGGTGTAAGCAAAGAAAATCGGAAAACCCACATGGGAAGCGACTGATGACATGTTGATGATTGAGCCGCCTGCTCCGGTTTTCAATAACGGCATGGCGTATTTGGCGCCAAGAAAAACGCCTTCAGACATCACCGAATTCGCGAAGCGGAACTGCTCAAGCGTACAATCCTCCGGGTTCGACAAGATGACCACGCCAGCATTGTTGACAAGAATATCGAGCCCACCTTCGGTATTCGCAATATCGGCAAGGACCGACTTCCAGTCTTCCTCGCTGGTTACGTCGTGTTTCAGAAAACGCGCACCCTCAATCGCCGCGGCCGCCGCCGCGCCCTTTTGCGTATCCACATCCGTCATGACGACCTGAGCGCCCTCGCGGGCGAAAAGACGCGCATCTTCAAGGCCAAGGCCCGATGCCGCACCGGTGATCAACGCTATTTTTCCTTCAAGCCGACTCATTTTTCCTCCATTCCAGAACAATGGTCCTGTTTTTCGATGCTTTCCAGCCCTTTGCAGTCCACCGGTTTTGTGCGATGCAACAAAAGCACTGCAGGTGTTTTGGTGGCGTTTTGCCTTTCAATAGCGTAAAATAAAAACAGACGTGAATGTTTTTTTCTGTCTTTCAGGGTTCGTGTGTCGGGATGGTTATGCGGGAAGAGCGAGGCGCCAAAAGCGCAAAACTACAAAACAGTTTCGAGATCGGGCGCCAGGCCCAGAAAAGTGCATCGACCCGCAAGGTGATCGTGGAGGCGGCTCTGCAGTGCCTGATCAAATATGGTTATGCTCAGACAACGACGCCGAGGATTGCGGCGGAGGCCGGCCTGTCGCGCGGCGCCATGATGCACCATTTTTCAAATCGCCTCACCGTGATCCAGGCCGCGATCGAGCATCTCCACAATAAGCGTCTGCGGGCCTTTCAGCGCACCATTTCGACGCTGCCCAAAGATCGACCACCCGTTCATGATGCCTTGCGCGCTTACTGGCGTCAGGCAACCCACCCGCTGTTTACGGCCTTCCATGAACTGGCGGTTGCCGCGAGGACAGACCGGGAACTCGACAAAATCCTTCGTCCGGCAAAAGAAGCCTTCACGCAGGCCTGGCGCGAACTCGCCGTCGAGCTGTTTCCGGAATGGCAGAGCGAGCCCGAAAAATTCGAAATCGCACTCGACCTTGTTCAGATCACGCTTGAAGGGCTTGCCATCAGCCGGTTGTCCGCGCCAGTTGATGAAGCCGCTGAAGAACGGCTGTTTGACTATCTCGAAGACAGCATTCGGGCCTTGATGCCGGCGCAACCGGTCGGCAGTGCAAGGACCGGCAGGAAAGCGGCCAACGCCTGAGCCACAAACGAGGGATCCGTGACAGCATCATTGATTTTACACCATCACGATCCCTCACCCTTCGCGGAAAAAATCCGGGTCCTTTTCGGCATCAAGACCCTTGCCTGGCAATCTGTTCAGGTCCCGATGGTCATGCCAAAACCGGACCTCACGCGACTTACGGGTGGCTATCGCGGCACCCCGGTCTTACAGATCGGCTCCGATATTTTTTGTGATACAAGACTGATTGCGTTGACCATTGAAGAACGGTTTCCCGTCCCTTCCGTCTTCCTGACCGGCCCGCTCTTCAATTTCGGGCTCCAGCACTGGTCTGATGAAGCCATGTTCACCCCGGGCTCTGCGTTAGCGCTCCATGAGAATTCCAAGGCCCTGCCATCGGCGGTATCGAAGGATCGAAAGGCCTATTTCGACCACCTGGATTTCGCCGCCTTTAAAAAAGATGCGCCCAATTTCCGGGCCCAGTTCGGTGCTCAGGGTGCATTGATCGATCGGCAACTCAGCGATGGCCGGGCCTTTCTTTCCGGGGATACGCCTGAATGGGTCGACCTTAATGCCTATTTCAACGTCTGGATGGCAGACGGCCATATTCCGAGCGCCCAAACCCTGTTCGCCGAATTTGATCATCTGCCGGCGTGGCACGACCGCATGAAAGCCCTTGGCCACGGAACCCGCCAAGAGATCAGCGTATCAGATGCGCATGCCATTGCCCGCGATACCGCCCCGGAACCGGTCAAGGCGGGCGCAGCCTGGGCCGAGCCAACCGGGCTTGTGCCGGGCGATGCGGTCGTCGTGACAAACATGCACAACGCGCCCATGGCCGTGTCCGGCAAACTTACTGCCGTCAGCGCAAGCGAAATTGTTCTGCACCGCGAAGACAGCGACCTCGGGGCCCTGGCCGTCCATTTTCCACGGATCGGCTATCGGCTGCAGCGGGCTTGACGAATAGACTTTCCGCCTGAAACAAACAGAGCTGATTGTTTTTTTTCCTGTCCGTGCTAGTCTTTCTCGAAATCGCAAACAGTCGACAACAGGGAGAAGTGCCATGGCGGACGGATTCAAACGCGACTTTCAAGCGAAATGGCCGATGGATCTCGGCGCACCCGAGGGCAGCCTTGAGGCAAAACAGCCGCGCCCGGCAGATCTCGGCCTTGATATCCCTTCCCCGGATCGCTATTACTCCCGCGCTTTCATGGAAAAGGAATGGACCCATCTGTGGCCAAAAGTCTGGCTACTGGCCGGTGTCACTTCGGATGTTCCGGAAGCCGATGATTTCATTCTGTTCACGCACGGTCACGAGCAGTTTATCATTACGCGGCAGGGTGATCAGACCGTCAAAGCATTCTACAATGTTTGTCCGCACCGGGCGAATCGGGTCTGTATGGCCGAGCATGGCAACGTTCCGAAATTCACCTGCCCCTTTCACGGCTGGCAATTCAACCACGATGGCTCCCTTGCAAGGATTACGGAGGAGGAAACCTTCGAACCCGGCTTAATCAGCCACCGGCCGGGGTTGACCGAGGTCCGGTGTGACCAAATCGGTGGTCTGATTTTTATCAACATGGACGGCAAAGCCCCGCCGCTCAAAGAGTGGATCGGTCTGCCTGAGGGCTATATTGAGGGTTACGAAATCGACAGCATGAATGTTGTCAGGCACGTGCGAACAGAATGGCTGGCAAACTGGAAAACCGGGCTCGACGCTTTTTATGAAACCTACCATTTGCCCCATATCCACCCACAAACCCAGGGCGTGATGGAAGACTACAGCCAAATTGATCTTTATCCGAACGGTTTTTCCCGCATGATCGTTCCCATCGGGGTAAAATCACATCGGGTCAAGGATCGTGATCAGATTGATCCCTACCAGGCGCATATGATGATGGAAGCCGGCCTCGACCCGGAAACGTTTACTGGAACTGCGGAAGAAGTCCGCGAAGCAATCCAGGTAGCAAAACGCACCCGGGGAAAACGGCTTGGTCTCGATAATTACGACAAAATGACCGACGGTCAGTTGACCGATAGCTGGGCGACAGGCTTCTTCCCCAATGTTCAGATCGGTATGCACCCCGAGGGCGTTTTCATAATGCGATTTGCTCCGCACCCAACAGATCCTGAGCGGTTTTACTATGACAATATGACTTTGTTCCGCCATGTCGACGATCCGGGCTATACGGTGCCGGCATGGATGGGCTTGCCGGAAGGGACCGAGATCGACGGTACTTTCCGTCCAGATATTGAGCATTTTGCCGCCGGAGAGAAAGCCGATCTTGGTGAAGTGCTCGATCAGGATGTGGAATTGGTCCACGCGGTACAGGAAGGTGTTCGTTCGCGCGGCTTCAAAGGGCCATTATGGTGCGAACAGGAAGACCGGATCCGCCATTTTCATCGCGAACTGGACCGGTATATCAATGACGAAAAGCAGGAGGCGGCTCCTCGCCAGTAACGCAAATCCGACCTGACAAATTGCTGTTGCATAAGCATGGATCTGCGCGGTTAGAGCATCATTAACGGGGTTCTCGCTGGGCGAGTTGTAACGCTGCATGACCTCGATGAGGTCAAACTCCGCCTCCGCCGATACTTCAATGCCAACACATTGGCGCACCGACCGGAGATTGGTAATATCGTTGAGGGCGCATGCGTTCAATCACGATGGATCCGGTCGTCCAGCCCTGCTCATGGCCTCGCCCTCTGCCCCCAGGGCAGGATATTTGCATTGAGCGTGGCGTCCCCGACAGGATTCGAACCTGTGGCCCTCAGATTAGGAATCTGATGCTCTATCCTGCTGAGCTACGGGGACTGACACCACACAATATCAACGCCGCAGAACGATGACAATTCGTGAAATAGTATCGATTGCAGACATTGGCGGCTGCGACACAAAAAAACGGCTGCGTCTTGGGGAAACGCAGCCGCTACTCACTATGGGGTATGGTGGGGTATCTTCTTGGGAGAAGATATTTACACAATGCGCTACACTTCTTAACAAGAGATTAACAGGCAAAATATTGTTTGGGATTTTTTTCTGACGGCAAGTTTTGAAGCGTACCGGCGCGCCGCACTGGCCTACTTAGAGCGCGTTCACCAAGAGTGTGGACGTCGATGGTTGCCATCCATCGACTTGGTTTCGAACGCGCGACCGCTGAAAAATCTGGGCTGCATTTTTGATTCAACAACAAATATACGCAGTCTGACACCGCAAATCCTGCCGATTATTGTGGAAATGCAGATCCAGCCTTCCCAATCCATTCCGACCATTATTCAGCAGGATCGACCAGCGGGTTCTGGCGTGTTCCGACGGCGGATACGGGTTTCGCGGCGGGAGCAGTCGCATAACCGTGATCCTTCGAAACACCCTCGCCCACGGCCGGTTGTTTCTCACCCGTCCAGACGCCCTTGATGAAGCGCGTGATATCGGCACCCAACAGGTACATGGATGGCACAAACAAGAGCGTTACAAAAGCGGCAAAGAAAATGCCAAACGCCATGGAAACGACTGTGGGTTTGAGAAACTGCGCATCAATGGACTGCTCAAGCATGATCGGCACAAGGCCGATAAAGGTCGTGACCGAGGTCAGGACAATCGGTCGGAAACGACCCGTGCCCGCCCTGACGAGCGCCTCCAGTGCGCCAGCCCCTTCCTTACGCAGACGATTGACATAATCAATAAGCACAAGATTGTCGTTGATAACAACACCGGCCGCCGCGCCAATGCCGAAAATCGAAAACAGGCCAAGCTCCACCCCGATCAGAAAATGGCCGATCAAGGCCCCCATGAAGCCGAAGGGGATCGCCGTCATGATCAGGAGCGGCTGGAAATAGGAGGCAAACGCAATCGCAAGCAGCATATAGATCGCGAAGATGGCAATGATATAGAGATTGGAAATCTCCTGATTTAATTCATCCTGTTGCTGCGCTTCACCGCGCTGGACCAGTCTGACATCCGGATGTCGGCGTTCCCAGTCGGGCTGAAATTCATCCCTGAATTGCTGCATGATCTGACGGCGTTCATATCCTTCCGCCAGTTCTGCCCTGAGATTCGCTGAGCGGGTTCGGTCATAACGACGGATGCGCTTGAAGCTCGGCGCAAACTCAATGTCAGCCACAGCCGAAAAAGGCACCTCGCGGCCATCGGGCGTGCGAATAAACAGGCGTGAGACCGTAGCAAGATTTTCCCGGTCCGCTTGTGGCAGACGGACGATCACGCGAACGTCATCGCCTCCGCGCGGAAGACGCTGTACTTCCTCACCAAAGAACGCCTGCCGGAGCTGGTTTGAAACGTCGGCCAATGTAAGACCAAAACGCTCCGCACCCGGCTTCAGAATAATCCGCAATTCATCAGTCGCAGACTGAAGATTATTCTGGATATCGAAAACACCCGGGACCGATCGCAGATAGGTCTGGAGATCGAGAAGCGCAAGCCGGATTGCCTCCAGGTCGTTACTTTCAAGACCAAAAGAGATGGCTGCCCCGTCATTATTTAATTCAAAGCTGATGTTCAGCTCATCCGCATCGGGAATTTCACCAAGATATTTGCGGAAAGTGTCGGCAACGATTTGGGCGGAAACATTACCGCGATCCTGCGCCTCCAAAAGGCGAAGAAACCCACCTGCATAACCGTCATTTGCCCGCATAAAAATACTGGAGACGATGGGTTCCCCTTCATCGTTCTTCAATTCCGTCCGGGTTTTGTCGGCAGCCTCAAGAAGTTTCTCATAGACCTGGGTGACCCGATTAAACGATGTACCTTCGACCATATTGATATCGATATCAAGGAAAGGCGCCTGAATTGAAGGGAAGAAACTTGTACGGATGTAGCCGAAATTCAAAAGCGAAATAACGACGACAAAACAAACAACAAAAAACGTCACCGTCCGGCCGCGCGCCTTCAGTAACGACGTTAGAAAGGGTGCATACACCTTGTTGGCAAACACGACAATACCGTCAGCAAAGACCCGCTGGACGCGATAATACCATCCTTGTTTGTTTTGTGGTGACATATGGGCAAGGTGGGCAGGCAGGATCAGGAAGGATTCAACCAGCGAGAACGTCAGGGCGAGAATTATTGTCCAGCTGATATGCTTGGTAAACTCAGCTGTTCCCCCTGAAACGACAAGCCATGGCGCAAAGGCAATCATGGTTGTCAGAACTGCAAAAAATACCGGCTTGATTACCAATTGCGTGCCAACAAGGGCACCATTTATACCGGAATTCCCGGATTCCACCTCGTTGTGGATACTCTCGCCAACAATGATCGCATCATCAACCACAACGCCGGTGACAAGCAGAAAGGCGAACAAGGAGAGAATATTCAGGGAAACGTCGACAACAGGCAGGAAGACAAAAGCCCCCGCAAAGGCAACACCAATGCCGATTGCCACCCAGAAGGCCACGAGCGGCCGCAAGAACAGCATCAGGATGATCAAAACCAGAAACAATCCGAGAAGCGCATTCGAACCGACAGTCTGCAACCGGGAAAAATAAATCTCCGAATTATCATCGAGGATGGAAACACGGATATCGGGATTTAACTCTTCATTCTTCTCGGCCATCCATTTGCGAACAGATTTCGCCATATCAACGACATTAAAATCCGTTGGCGGATTGATATACAAGAGGATTGCATCTTCCCCATCAAGCTGGCGGACCGAATTCCTGTCCTCAAAGCCGTCAACAACAGTCGCAACATCGCGCACCCGAACAACACCGCCATTAGAAAGTTGGCGGATAATGATCGATTCAAATTCGGCCTCACTATCGGCAAGTCCCCTGGCCGCAATCTGAACGTCGCCGGTTTCGGTGCGCACCGTCCCGCTCGACTGGTTGACGGACCGGCCACGGATGGCCCGCGCCACGTCCGAAAAGGTCAGACCATATCGCCGGAGCGCAGCTTCGGAGACCTCGATCGACACTTCTTCGTCCCGCGCGCCCCACAGGCCGACATTGGCACTGCCATTGGGGATTTGCGTAACTTCATCGCGCAGGCGCCGGGCAACACGGTTCAGTTCGCGTTCGTCGACATTGCCTGATATCGCAAGCAGGAACACACGTTCGGTTGCTTCCAACTGCCGAACCGTTGGTGGAAAGGCATCGGTTGGCAGGGTCGAAATGCCGTCGACCTCGTTTTTTAGTTCGTTAAGAACAGCATTAAAATCAGCGTCGGCGTCGACTTCAACGACCAGGTTTGCCTGTCCTTCCCGGGCCGTGCTCTCGATGTGTTTGATCTCGTCAATATCTGAAATCGCTTCTTCGATCCGCAGGATGATCTGTTCTTCAACCTGCTGTGGATCGGCCCCAAGCCAGGTGACATTCACCGACGCAAAAGGAAAGCGCGCGCTCGGGAAGACCTCGCGGTCGATTCCGACATAGCTGAGGAAACCGACAACCACACAGGCAATCATCAACAGGTTTGCGGCGACCGAATTGCGAGCCCACCAGCCTATAAAACCGTTCATGGCTTATCCTTTCGATCCGGCATCAGTGAGCGCAGCTTTTGCAAGACCCATTCGTGCAGCCATCTCCTCATCAAGTACCGGCGTAACTTCATTTCCCGCATCGTTGCCGCGCAAAGGCGAGACGACGATCCGATCCCACGTTTCGAGGCCTGACACTACGATTACCTTCGCCGACTCCACCGACGCCGTTTGTACGGTCCGACGTTCAAGAATGTTCTGGTCATTGACAATATAAACGAGGTCGCGGCCATAAAGCGCTGTCGTCGGGATGACATAGGCGTTATCAATCGGGCGGCCCTTGATCGTTGCACTGACAAAGAGACCAATTGCCAACGGCACCCCGTTATCGGATCCCGCCCCGTAGGGATCTTCAACCACAACAATCGCACCGATCTGGCGGGTGGCCGGATCGATCGCGCCCTCGGTCCGCTTGATATGACCAAGCCACTGATTCTGCGAAGCCCCGACGAAGGCCTCGAGCAGGACCTCTGGACCCGGATCATCATCAGACGCCGTAAACGCCAAGGGCAGACGCAAGGTCGCAAGATCGCTGTCTGTCAGCGGCAGGCGGATTTCGGCGACCTCGGTCGAAAAAACACGGCCAAGTTGGGCGCCGGGTGCGACAAACTGGCCCTGACCAACCGCCCGCGACCGCACACGACCATCAAACGGTGCACGGATGATTGTCCGGTCCAGATTGAGACGGGCCTCGCGTTCGTCGGCCTTGGATGCGTCATAATTGGCCTGCGCCTGGGCGAGCTGTGGTTTGCGCAAGGCCAGGTCTGATGGCGGCGAGCCATCGCCCAGCTCTTGCCAGTCACGGGCTGCAAGCTGGGATTCTGCCTCTTCCTGGCGCAAAACCTGTTCGGCCTGAGCAACACGGGCCTGGGCGCGGGTCAGCGCGAGGCGGTAATCAGTATCTTCAATCCGCAAGAGGACATCGCCAGCGTAGAACTGCCCACCATTGACAAACTTTTCCGACAGGCTTTCTACCCTGCCCTGAACCTGTGCCGTCAGATTAATATCCGTCCGCGGCTGAACTTCGCCTTGTGTTACAACGTCGACTGTTGTGGTCTGGGGTCGCGCTTCAATGATGAAAACGCTTGGAGCCACGGTCTTGGTGATCCGCTCTTCAGGCTTGGGGCGCATCTGCTGCAAAAAAATAAGCAAAAAAACACCGGCGCCAATAATTGCGATAAATCCAAGAACAACACTGAGTTTACGGAGCATAAATCGCCTCCTCGGGTTCAAGCGACGCCGATAGGAGAGACGGCTCGGTCACAAAACTACCGCCAATGGCCAGATAAAGCTGCACCCGGTTTCGCAGCCGCTGGCTCGTAACGGTTATATATTGGCTTTCGGCCACAATACGACGGGTCTGTGCGTCAAGAAGGTTGAAGATATTGGTGGCACCGGAATTGTATCGCCGTTCGGTCAACTCTTGTCCGGCGAGCGCTTCTTCGTAAGCCAGCCTAAGGGCTTCTTCCCGGCCAGCAAGAATGACTTCAGCTGCCAGTGCATTTTCGGCCTCTTCATAGGCGCTCAGCACGATCTGGGCATAGTTGAAGATCGCGGCTTCAGCCTGGGCCCTTGCCCGCTTGGCATTGGCCCGAAGCCGCCCGCCCTGAAAGATCGGCTGGGCGAGCGAGGAAAACAGATTGCCCGCAAGCCGCTCGGGATCAATGACGTCAGCCAGCACCGGACCGGAGGTATTGACATTGGCAGATATCGAAAGCTGCGGCAGCAATTGTTTGCGCGCCGCGCTCGAACGAAGACCAGCCGCCTCCATCCGCGCTTCCGCAGCCAGAATATCGGGGCGCCGCGCAAGAATATCACCCGGGGCGCCGGCGCCGGCGAGCGAGGGCAGCACCGGCAACGCATCGGCCGCCGCCAACTCCGCAGACGGATACCGCCCAAGCAGAACCTCAAGCCGCCGCGAGGCCTGCTGTTCCTGTTGTTTGCGCTGCAAAAGGGTCGCCTGATCGGACGCCAGCTGCGAGCGTGACAGCCGCACATCAAGGCTCGACGCAATCCCGCGCTGATAGCGGCGCTCTGTCACACGCAGGCTGCTGGACCGTGCTTCTACGGTGCGCTCGGCAAGCTCACGTTGAAGCCTGGCTTCAATCAGATCGTACCAGCCTTGCGCGGCCTGCGTTGCCACTGACAAACGCGCGCCATCAAGATCTGCGAGGGTCGCAAAAGCTTCATTATAAGCGGCTCCGGTTTCGTCGCGGATGCGGCCCCAGACATCAAGCTCCCAGCTGATCCGGGCCGAGAGCTGGTAATTATTGATATAAATTCGACGGTTAGGAAGCGGAGTTTCCGCAAAACCGTCTCCGTCAAGGTCAAGGCCGTCAAGCCGGCCGTCGTCATCGCGATCGATCCCAAACTGATCCTCAAGTTGGCTGGCATCCAGATTGAGGGTTCCCGCGCCGCCGCCACCACCGGCCTGAGCCGCAATGGTGGGATCGCGAACAATGGCAATTCGGCCGGCACTGCCATTCGTGTCGAGGGTCGGAAACAATCCGGCACGCGCAACCGTCACATTGGATCGCGCTGCGGCAAGGTTTGCCGCAGCGGCCTGCAGATTATTGTTATGTCTGATTGCTTCATCGATGAGGCCGCCCAGCTGCGGGTCATTAAACGAGGCGACCCAGTCGCCCTCGGGCAACGCGCCTATTGAGCTCACCACATCGCGTATCCCCGCCGGGTCCGCCGCCGCGTCGAGAACCGCATCGTCATCCGCAAGCCGATCGGCCGCCGCCCAACGGTCCGGTGCGTCGGGGGTTTTGGCCTCAATCAGGTCCCTGTCGATACCGGCACACCCGGCCAGCGCCAGTGCAATGCCGCCCACAAGGGCAAAACGAACCAAAACGCTTGATTGTGTCACAAGATCACGCAAATGAGCCGCCCCATCGTTCATCAAAATCTCGTCCCGAATTTCGTTCGTTCCTCATGCGCGTTGCACCTAGTATCGGCAAGCCCGATGCGACGAAAGGTTAGAAAAGCGGGCCAACGGCAAAACTGTCGAATTGTTCCTACCCTATTGAGGGATTCATTAAATTTACGCAAAAGCGATAAAGGGTGTTCAGCGAAACGAGCACACGGGCCGCTTTTTCTCCGGATCGTAACTATAAACGCACGGCCACGGTAATAAATCGGGGTGCTGGCGCCAGAACAGTGGGCACCATCTGAAATTGAGCGCTTTTCATAGAATCGAGGGCACTCTTGATAACGCGCTTTATCGGCCCGGCGCCGATAGAAGCCGATGTCGCGGCGATCCCGGTTCCAAGCCAGAAGTCTTGCTTGCGCTCGTTTTTGTCCGCAAGTGGCACGCGTGAGAAGACAAGCGTCAAACCACTGCAAATTTTTTGTGAACTCGCTATAAATCGCGTCGCCCCCTCGCCACATCCATGCAATGCGCGCGAAACAAAGACCTGTGCTGAAGACAATCTGTTACCCATGTCTCCAGGCTGGACATCCGGGTCGGACAGGAAAAAATGGCGGACAGAGAGGGATTCGAACCCTCGAGACGGTTACCCGCCTACACGCGTTCCAGGCGTGCGCCTTCGACCACTCGGCCACCTGTCCATTTTTTTACCCTGCCAATGGGTTTAACCACCAACATTGACGCCCTTGCAAGCCTGCCGCCGTGAAAGCCGACATTGCGCATGCCCGAGACAGCCGAGCCAGAGCCGACAATCCAGACGGCTACGCCCCGGCGACAAAGCCGCCTCTTCCTGTTCGGCGACCTCAATCAACACTCATCCGGTGGCTGGAACTTTCCTTAACGCTGGCACGCTGGATGCAGGTTATAATCGCCGAAACAACACACACAAGGGGAAATCCCGCATTCTGACGGCGCGACCCCTGTCAACCGCTAGGCAACCGGGCGAAAAATCAGTAAGACGGATGTTAGGGTTTTGTTTTGGCGGTGTCTTGGGGGCTTTCGGCTCCGCTGGCTTTTTAATTTTGGGGCTTGGAACGTGACGATTTTTCGATTTATCGCCTGGGTTATTGTTGCGATCGCCATTGCGCTGATCGGCGCTGACGGAATTACCTCGCTGGAACAGGGCGTGCCGGTCATCCGAAGCACGGCCACCATTCTCGCCCTTTTCAATGTTGACGGCTATGCCCTGGCGCAGTCTGCACCCGGTGGGATCAGCCAGGCGCTATCCGCAGCCATGAGCCTTCCCCTATGGTCGATTTTCGGTATCGTCGGCATTGTTCTTACGCTGATTTTCCGCCCGATCGAATAGGTAAATCCAACGAAATGCCGTTCGGATACATCGCCGCAGCAAGGCTGCTGAGGCAAACGCCTCACATTTCTACATGATTTCCGTCGAATTCGGGAACCCTCTGAAGCCGTTGCAAGCGCAGTGGGAACCGGTTCGCGTTAAGAAAATGCGTAGGAGTGCGAAGCGTCAGATTCGAACCGCTACGCAACCTGCTCCACGGTCTGACGACGCCACAGATCGGCATATAGACCCTCCCGGCGCAACAGGGATGCATGGTCTCCCTGCTCGGCGATCCTGCCGTTTTCCAGCACAAAAATGCGGTCGGCGCCGGCAACGGTTGAAAGCCGGTGAGCGATGGAAATGGTTGTCCGCCCGCGTGTGGCCTCTGCGAGCGCCCGCTGAACCTCCTGCTCGGTTGCGGAATCGAGCGATGAGGTGGCCTCATCGAGGACAAGAAGCGGCGGGTTCTCGAGGATCGCCCGGGCAAGCCCAACCCGCTGGCGTTCCCCCCCGGAAAGCTTGAGACCGCGCTCGCCAACAACAGTGTCAAGCCCCTTCGGCAACGTCCCGACAAAAGCGGTCAGATGTGCGCGGTCAAGCGCATGGCGAATTTGCTCCTCCGTCGCTGCGGGGTTTGCATAAGCAACATTCATTCTCAGGCTGTCATTGAACAACGATACATCCTGAGGCACGAGCCCGATCGCCCGGCGCAGGCTGGTCTGGGTTACCGAGCGAAGATCCTGACCATCGATCCGGATAGCCCCGGCAGAAGGATCGTAAAACCGGAACAATAGTTTGACCAGCGTGGACTTGCCCGCTCCGGATGGACCAACAATACCGATGAAACTGCCAGGTCCGATTTCAAAGCTGATATCGCTGACGGACACCTCCCGTCCTTCATAGGAAAAACCGACATGATCAAATTCGATCCGTCCACCACGCACTTCAAGCACTCTGGCATCAGGTGCATCCAGGATTTCCGGAACTTCATCAAGGAGGTCGTAGAGTTTTTCGACATCAACACTCGACTGTCTGATCTCACGCCAGGCGAATCCCAATATATTCAGAGGACGATAGATATTCGTCATCATCAGGATCACCGCGGTCACACCCCCGATCTCAAGTCGTCCGGCCTGTACACCGAAGCCGGCGATGATGACGGCCGCAAAAAGGCCAGCGGCCATGATAAACTCCTGGCCACCATTCATCAGGCTAAGCGACTGCGTGGATCTCACAAACCGCGCGATATAAGTGCTCATGGCATGACCGAAACGCTGGGTTTCGCGCTGTTCCGCGGCAAAGGTTTTCACCGTTTCAAAGTTTGTGAAGGTATCCATAGTGATCGCCTTTAGCTCGGTATCAGCATCGTTCATCTCGCGGCGAAGCCGATTCCGCCATTCAGTGATAATCACCGTAAAGATTGTATAAAATAGAACTGTCAGCACAGCGACCAGCGACAACTTCCAGCCATAAAGCGTCGCGATCACAGCCGCGGCAAGGGCAAGTTCAACAAAGGTTGGCCCGATATTGAAAACGATAAATCGCAACAGAAATTCCATCGCACCCGAACCACGCTCAATGATCCGGTTCAACGCCCCTGCCCGCTTCGAGATATGGAATTGCAGTGACTGGCGCTGGGCATGAAGAAATGCATCCTGGGCAATGACGCGGTTCATATTCTGGGTCACACGAACAAAAAAGGCATCTCGCAGCTGCGGCAGTGCGTTTGAAGCAAACCGCATAAGCCCATAAAGGGCAAACAGGCTGATAAATCCGACGCCAGCCGATGCCAGCCAGTTGGTGCCAAAGCCCCCACCAACAGGCTTGTCCGCGAGGATGTTAATTCCACTTCCGAGAAAAACCGGTGCGGCCACCGCAAAAACCTTTGAGAGCAGCGTGACAAAAAATGCCGCACCCATCCGAAAACGCCACCGCTTTAGTTCGGGCCGCCACAAGGTACGGAGCATCCGTATGATCGTGACGCGAAATGGCACGCCCGGCACTGGCTTTTCGGTTTCCTGTCCCGGACGGCGGGCAAAGTTTCGCATGGGCTTCAGGCCATCTCGGCAAGTCGCTCGCGCGCGGCCTCCAGCTTTTCAAGCTGGTCAGCGAGCGTCTTGAGCCGGGTCTTGTTCTCCTCGACGACCAAAGCCGGTGCCTTCTCAACAAATGCGGAATTGGCAAGCCGTCCCTCAATCCCTGCGACTTCCTTCGAGACCTTGGCGGTTTCCTTTTCCAGTCGCGCCTGCTCCGCCTCCACGTCAAGGACACCGGCAAGCGGTATGGCGAAAACGGTTCCTTCGTGCACGATCTGCACAGCTCCTTTCGGCGCACTCCCCGAATCTTCAATCATTGCAAGCCGCGCAAGCTTTTTGATCATCTCGCCATGGCGGCCAAAACAACGATCGGCAACCGGATCATCGCCAATCATCACCAGAGGGACCTTCGCGCCGGCGGGAATATTGATCTCTGCACGCGCCACCCGGATCGCGGTAATCAACCCGACGACCCATGCCATTTCCGTTTCCGCCGCATCATCCTTAAGGGCTGCCGCAGTTTCGGGCCAAGGCGAAACGATCAGATGGGTATCGCGTTTGGCCAGCCGGCCCCAGAGTTCTTCTGTTATGAAAGGCATGAAGGGGTGAAGGATCTTGAGAATGTGGTCGAGCACCCATGCAGCGGTCTGGCGGGTTTCTGCTTTTCTTTTTTCATCCGTTCCCTGAAAAAGAGGTTTTGCAAGCTCAAGATACCAATCGCAGAAAACATTCCAGACAAACCGATAAGCCGCACCCGCCGCATCATTGAAACGGTAGGCAACAAGCCCCTCCTCCACGGCTTCTATACAGCTGACCGTTTCATGGACAATCCAGCGGTTAACCACATCCTCCGCAGACGCGGGATCAAAGGTTGGATTCACCTGGCAATCATTCATCTGGCAGAAACGGGCAGCGTTCCACAGCTTGGTTCCGAAATTCCGGTACCCTTCAACGCGGCCTTTTGACATGCGAATATTACGGCCCTGTGCGGCAAGAGCAGCCAGCGTGATCCGCAGGGCGTCTGCCCCGTATTTGTCGATCAATGACAGGGGGTCGATGACATTGCCCTTCGATTTTGACATCTTTGCGCCATGTTCGTCCAGAACGAGCGCATGGATATAGACATCCCTGAACGGAACGCTATCCATGAAGTGCAGTCCCTGCATCATCATCCGGGCAACCCAGAAAAAGATAATATCAAAAGCCGTAACAAGAACCGTCGTTGGGTAATGTGCCTTTAGTTCTGGCGTTTCATCCGGCCAGCCCAGCGTCGAAAAGGGCCACAGCGCCGATGAAAACCATGTATCAAGAACATCTTCATCCCGAATAATCACGGGCTCGCGTTTTCCGGCACTTTTCCGATCAAGAAAATCAGCACTATCGATAGCAATTTTTGGGCGTTCATGGTAATAGTCGGTTGCTTGACGGATAGCGTCTTCTTCAGTCTCGGCGACAAAAATCTCATGTTCGCCTGGCAGATAATCATTGCCATCAAGTTTCGGGCCATACCAGGCGGGAATGCGATGTCCCCACCAGAGCTGGCGGGAGACACACCAGGGTTCAATGTTGCGCATCCACTGAAAATAGGTCTTTGACCAGTTGTCCGGGATAAACCGGGTCCGGCCATCTTCAACCGCCGCGATTGCATCCTTTGCCAGTTCTTCGGCGTTGACAAACCACTGGTCGGTCAACATCGGTTCAATCACAACGCCCGAACGGTCGCCAAAGGGCTGCATGATTTTCTTGTCTTCGACCTTGATCATAAGCCCTTCGGCGTCAATGTCAGAGACAACGGCCTTGCGCGCCTCAAAGCGATCCATACCGCGATATTTATCCGGGACAAGATTAATCAGGTCGACCTGGGTAGCATTTGGCGTCCCTCCTGCCTCGCGGATGGCCCTGGCCTTCTTCGCTTCTTGCGCATAAGGCGCACCGTCCGCTCGCATCGCGCCGGCCCAGTCCATCAGCCGGTACATGGGAATATTGCACCGCCGCGCCACCTGATAATCATTGAAATCGTGGGCACCCGTAATTTTCACGGCACCGGAGCCAAATTCCGGATCCGGATAATCATCGGTAATAATCGGTATCAGCCGGCGATGTTCCTTTGGCCCGACGGGGATTTCGCAAAGCTTTCCGACTATCGGGGCGTAACGTTTGTCCGATGGGTGAACGGCAACCGCGCCGTCGCCGAGCATGGTTTCCGGCCGCGTGGTGGCAATCGAGATGTAATCGCGGGTCTCCCACCGGGTGGGCTTGCCATCCTCATCAAACGCGATGGGAAACTCGTACGTCTCACCATCAGCCAACGGATATTTGAAATGCCAGAAATGGCCGTCGCGCTCTTCGTTGACAACCTCAAGGTCGGAAATTGCCGTCTGAAACTTCGGGTCCCAGTTGACAATACGTTTATCGCGATAGACCAGCCCCTCCTGATACAGACCGACAAATACCTTGACGACGGCGCGCGACAGGCCCTCATCCATGGTGAAACGCTCTCGCGACCAGTCGCAGGACGCCCCCAGCCGGCGATCCTGATTGAGGATCATCCCGCCGGACTGCTCCTTCCAGGCCCAGACCTTTTCGACAAATTTCTCCCGCCCAATCTCGGTCCGGCGTGGTTCCTGGCGTTCCATCATCTGGCGTTCGACCACCATCTGGGTGGCAATACCCGCATGGTCGGTGCCCGGTTGCCACAGAACGGATTTGCCGCGCATGCGTTCAAACCGGCAGAGGATATCCTGCAGCGTGTGGTTGAGCGCATGGCCCATATGCAAACTGCCAGTCACGTTCGGCGGGGGGATCACGATTGTATACGGCTCGGCGCCTTCAGCTTTGGACGGCTTGAACGCGCCGCTGTCTTCCCAGGCTGTATAAAGACGGGTTTCTGCCGCGTTGAAATCAAAGGTCTTGTCGAGACCTTGCGCTTGTTCTCGCCCAGCGTCGTGCGGCTGCGTTTCCTCTGCCATAATCCTCAAACCTTGTTGCCCTGACGTCATTTTGCGGGCGAATGTGAGGACTTAGCCGATGTATCAAACGAGTAAAGGGTTTGCAGGGACGCGATCAGGCGAAATGCGATTTGGCCCACCTGCCCCGAGTTTGCATTCGCCTGCTGTCGTTCACCTGTCGCTTGTCAGCCGGCCGACACAACGCGTATGAGTTTACGGGTTCAAGCCGCCCAGGCGCAAATGGCCGTTCCATCACAGGCTGGTTCGAGCCGCCGAATGAGTTCGTCGGCCCCGACCGGGGTCACGATCCATTGCGCGGCACGCATAGCCGCTTCGTCGTCGCCGCGATGAAGGTTTTCGACAATATTCAAAAGAGAGCATTCATGCGGTGTCAGCCTTGTCTCGTCCCGTCCAAAGCGGATCGGCCGACGGGCATGACGGCGTAAGGTCTCCGCGCATCGAACCATTGCCCAGCTCAGAACCCGCCCGGTTGCGCGACCCGGTTGATCCGCCAGCTCGTGTTCGATGGCTTGTTTTCGGTCTTCATCGCCAGAGAACCAGGCTCGGAGGAATGCGATAGCGGGGGCAACAGCTCGATCATCGTTCATGCGATTTATTTTGCGTATCATTCTTAACTTTTCAAGATCCAGCGCTAAAAATTCTTCCTGTCACGCAAGAAAAAAGCGCATCCGGCTGGATGCGCTTTGATCAAAATCAAGTTTTCCTGGCGAAATGACCTCAGGCGGCTTTTTCGTCGGCTTTTTTCTCGTCTTTTTTATACTCGCCGCACCAGTCTGAGGCGGCAACGGTTGGCCATTTGGCTTTTGTCGCATCATCACCTGGCTGGGGCGCGTAGCGACGGCACTCATTACCCGTGTCGTTGAAAAACATGCAGCTTTGACAGTCCATGATGAAATTCCTTTTCGCTAAGGCGTTACGTTTATGTAACTGAACTTGGTACGCGTGAAAAGCCATAGGGTTCAGTTTTTTCTCGAAAAAACAATAGCTTGCGACTGATTTGCAGAAACGGTTGCACCTACCGTGTGCGAATGAAAACGTTGATCAGAAACAGGCTCGGCGCGACCCGAATCCATTTGACAAACAAGCGCTGACTTTCTATTCCCGCGCTTCGCTCGCACTTGCTGCTGGCGAAAGGCCCAGATGGCGGAATTGGTAGACGCGCCAGCTTCAGGTGCTGGTGTCCGTATGGACGTGGAGGTTCGAGTCCTCTTCTGGGCACCAGTACCATATTCGTGTGCATTTCTC
>CAYSMJ010000006.1:0-8162 GCA_964432075.1 uncultured Caulobacterales bacterium
CGCGCGTCCATCGCATGGCGGGCCCGGCAGGGCAAGACGCGAATAGCCGCGCGGCGGCGCCTGTCAGGCCGGGCGTTGCGGCTTTGCGCGTTTGAGATCGCGAATAAAAAAGCGCGCCGGATGCAAGGCGGTCTCGATATCCTTTGTCACCGGCAGGGGAGTGCCGGTCATGCGGGCCATCAGCATAGCGGCGGCGAGGAGAGCCGTCACAAGACCGCGTGAGCCAAGCCCGGTCAGGGCGAAAACTCCCGGCTGGTATTGCGCCACCGGATAGGGACCACGCCGGCCAAAACGAAGACCGTCATAGGCGCCGCTGAAAAAGCCCCAATCCGGAAGCGGCCCCGCAATGGGTACCCTGTCGGGTGTAACGCATCTTATCCCGGCGCGCGGGGTGCCCTGCCCGGGGCCGAGCCCTTCGGTCAGGTCGGGGCGGTAGGCTGTCATGGCAGACAGGTTTTCGCCGCTGGCCTCAAGGCTCGGGGCGGGCTTGTAAAAAAGGCCCGCATCGGGAGGCAGGGGGCGGTAGGTGGCGCCAAGGACAAGCCCCTTACCGTCCGGCATCGGGGCAGCATAAGGGCCATAGGCAAGGGCTTTCTCCGGAGCCCGTCCGGCGGCGAAGAGATCAATCTGACCGATACTCCCGGCAAGGGGCAGGGTGCGCGCGGCAAGAAAACCCAGGGCCTCCAACCCATTGGCAAGAACAACAGCATCGAATGGGCCATGCTGGCGTCCCTCATGATCGCCGAGCAACAGTTCGCCCTGCTGACCCCCGGGGCAATGGATGATCCTGATCGCATGCGCCCGGCGAACTTCCGTCGCGCCGATTAGTGAACGGACAAAATCAGGTGGCGATACAACCCCGCCTTGCGGAAAGACAAGGCCATCCTGACACGGTTCAATCCAGTCTGCGGGGATCAGACCGGCATCAGCCATCGCACGAAGCCGCGCCGCCTCTTCGGCATTCTTACCCAGGCGGGCCGCACCCAGCTGAGCAAACAGCGGCGCATCAAGCTCGCTGCCAAAACGCTGCAACAAGCCCGTCGTAAAAAGATAGGCATGCAGATGAAAACGTGCTGCCGGCGTGTTGTCATGATCGAGCCGCGGCATGATCAATCCCGCCGGGTTACCGGAGGCACCGGCGCCCGGTGTCTCGGCTTCAAAGATAACCGGGACAAGCCCGGCCATCCGCGCCGCATAAGCAGTGCCCGCGCCGGCAATGCCGGCACCGACAACCGCAATACGGGCACCCATTGCAAGCGGGGTGAGCGAGGCCATGGAAAACCAGGGTGGTGCGTCGTTTTTATGGATTGTGTCTGAGAGCCTAACCGAAGACGGTGTTTTTACCGTCTGCAAACGCCTTTTTCCGCGCTTTCGTTGCTCACCTATCGCATACACGCTGCGCTCCGGTTCCTGAAATCTGCGTTCTCGACAGACGAAACCAATATTTCGGTGAGACTCTGGGTCTGGCTGGTCACCGGGTAACGGGTCGAAACGGGCAATGGTCATATCCCTTTTGCGGCCAAAGCCACGGGTTTTCCTGACCTCAAACCCGGATGCGGAAAGTCCGCGTCTGATGCTGCCGGCCGCTGAAAAGGTTGCCGCGCGTGTGCCGACTTTCGAGGCGCGCGCGATCAGGGGGAAGATAGCCGCCTGCCACATGGCCTGATTGCGCGACGGCGAAAATCCGTCAAGGAACCATGTATCAACCGAAATCCCTGTGTCGGCAAGATGGGACAGGCCGTCAATGATATCGCCGTGAAAGACCGTCAGCGTCACCGGGTGATCCGTATAGCAATCAAATTCGATCCGGTGCGGACCGCTGACCGCAACCGGCCAGGACGCAATCAGGTCGCCCGCCAGGTCGGCAAGATCAGGCCATGCCGAAGTCGCCCGTCTCGCATCCGGATGAGAAAGCGGGAAGGCTTCAATTGCAAAATAGCTGAGGGCGGCGCCCGCAGGTCGTATCGACTGGCGCCAATGCTGCCATGTGGCGAGAAAATTGAGTCCCGTCCCAAAGCCAAGCTCGGCAATAACCGGTGATGGCCCGGTTTTGAACCTTGTAGTCAGATCGTTTCCATCAAGGAAAACATGGCGGGTTTCTTCAAGCCCGCTTCCGCTGAAATAGATATCGTCGAAATCGACCGACCGCGGCGTTTCAATGCCGTTGTCATCCGTATGCCATTCAAGCCGGGCATGGGGCAGAAGCCGTCCGTCCATGCCTATGATGTATCCCTGATTGCCAGACGGGGCAAATGTGGCACAGCGCATAGGGGTGCGAAGCTGACGTTTCGCACCCCTATGAATTTTGCTGATGGATCAACTTATCCAGCCATATGAGTGAGATAGCCGTCGTCAAACTATGAACGGTACGGACTCAAATGTCTGGGTCGATCCACTAGCGCGTTACCACTGACATGGATTTCATCGTCTCCATCATGGGCTCGACGATCCGCGTGCGGGTTATATCCATGTTTTCCTGTGTAAAACTGCTCATGGAACCGGTGAGATCGCGCATACGCTGCATTCTTGTTTCCATCAGGCTGGAGAAGAAATCCCGCTGCAATTCAAGCATATCGGTAATGTTATCCGCATTTACCAAATCGTGCTGCAACTGCATCATGTCGTGCAATTCGTCGCGGGCGGTGTTCATCAAATCGGTGTTGGCTTCCTGGAAATGATGCTGGGCAGCCGCTGCGCGTTCACGCACGACCTCGGTCAGGCCGGTCATTTGTTCACGGAGCTTTTCAGACTGCTCACCGAGCATTTTTGCGATGTCGGTCATGTTGGTTGAGCCGAAGCTGAAAATATCTCCGACCGCTTCACTGGGCTGATCAAAAGCGCCCGAAGAATCTTTTACGATCTCGTCGGTGGGCGAGACGCCATCCTTTACCGCACTTACCCCTGTTTTCGTGTCGGATTTGGCGGTTTTGACAGATTTCTTGGTGCTGGTTGTGCTTTTTGCGGTCATGGGAGCCTCCTTTTTTTCTAAGCCACTCTGCTACGGCATTCGCTCCTTAGCAGAAATGCTGCAGCGCACAAAGCCCTTCAGGCGAGCTGACGGATCAAAAATTGGCGGGGGTTTTCTGACCGGCTCGGGACTGGCGCGGGTCGGTGATATGCGTTAGGGATCTGGCATCGCGAATTGGGGATGAGCGCGTTGGGACAGGTCATTAAAACACGGAATGAAAGGCGCCGTTACAACGCGTTCCTTCGCGCCCTTTTGACGCTGGCCCTGTTATCCGGGCTTGCCGCGTGCTCACCAAAAATTCGGGATCAGGAGACCGCGGGGCCGGTTGCGCCCCTACCTGGCAACAGGACCGTCACCCTGTCTGTTGACGGCGACATGGATGCCGGGATGATTTCAAGCGGGCATCGCATTCATTCGGCAGTGTCCCAAGTTTACCGCTGGTTTCTCTTCTACGATGCGACCGACGGGAAACTTGATCACCATCTTGATACCCTGGCTGTTTCAGCAACATTCAGGTCGCCGGAAGGCACCTTTCCGACCCGGGATGATTATGCTGTCGATATTTTCGATGTGCCCACCGAGTGGCAGCATGCCCATTTTGTCCGCCGGATGTCGGCACGGTTTGTCGACCCGGATCGGGTCAGGCTCAATGCCGATATCACCTATCTGAACCGCGGACTTCTCGAAGGGGATGCCATTCAGTCAAGTAATCTTGTTTTCGATTTTCTGGTTGCGCGGGACTCAAATCCGCTTCCGGCGATTGAAGAATTGTCGGTGCAGGCGCGTCAGGTCGGCCAGACTACCGAATTTCGGTCATCCTATGTCGAGAACAGAATGCGCAGCCTGCTGCACCACTGGCTTGCCCTTGTCGAGCAGTTGGACACAAACCCTGAATTGTTGCGCGAAATCCTGCGCCCACAGCTGATCGAACAGTTTCCGGCAACGGGGCTGACCGATCTGGACTGGTTGCCAAGCCGGGCGGCTGCCGGATCGTCGATACACTATCGCGTCCGCAACGTGGAAATCGAGGAATTCCAGCCGGGCGAATTCCAGATCGACGCCGATCTGGATTGGTATGCGCTCACGCCGAACGGCAAAATTGTTCGCGGTGAGGTTTTGCAAACCTTGCTTGTGATTGATGATCCGACCCGGCGCTATCCGCAAATCGGTTCCATCACAGAGCTTCCAAGAACGCCCGAAGATCTGGTTGAGGTAGGCGCGAACGGGATCTGAATCGGGCTGCCGCGCGTGCCTTCGCAGTTGCGGTATTATTGCCACAAGTCACGAAAGTTTCACATTGTACCGCAATGTTGATTTGTCGGTTGTGTTGGACTCGCTTAAGCCACCTGTAAATTTATTACGACAGCGGCAAGGTGGCAGTGGTGAAATCAGCGCTTCAAAATTTTCCGGCTTTTTCTTTTCCGTCCCTGGCGCAACGCGGCGGTGTCTGCGCGCTCACGATTCTCGCGGCACAAGCCAATGCCTTTGCGCAGACGGGCTCAGGCGACGGGCTCGATACGATTATCGTAACGGCGACAAAAACCGAACAGGATCTGCAGGATGTGCCGGTTTCGTTGTCGGCACTCGACGGCGATCGTCTTGAACTGATCAAGGGTGACGGTGGTGATCCGCTGTTTCTGTCCGGGCGTGTGCCAAGCCTCAATATCGAGACGTCCTTCGGCCGGATCTTTCCGCGTCCGTCCATTCGCGGCCTCGGAAATACCGATTTTGACTTTAATGCCTCGCAGCCGGTGTCCTATATTTACGACGAGGTGGTCTACGAAAACCCGGTTCTGAAATCCTTCCCGGTTTTCGACCTGGAGCGTGTCGAGGTGTTGCGCGGGCCGCAGGGAACGCTTTTTGGACGCAACACACCGGCAGGGATTTTGAAATTCGAGAGCGCCAAGCCGGGCGATGAGTTTGATGCTTTCCTGACCGGGTCTTACGCGAATTTTGATACGGTTCAGGTCCAGGGTGCGGTCGGTGGCCCGATCTCGGACTGGATTTCCATTCGGCTTTCCGGGCAGTATCAGTATCGCGACGATTATATTGAAAACCAGATTGATAACGATCCGCGTGCCGACGCCGGGCAATATGAAGACCTTGCCTGGCGGGCGCAGGTTCTGGTTGAGCCGAGCGATGCCCTGTCCTGGCTTATCAACATCCATGGCCGCGCGCTCGATGGCGGTCAGACGAGCTTTCAGGCCAATGCTTTCGAGACCGGGTCAAATGCGGTCCGTCCTGGTTTCGACCGAAGACAAACCTTCGCCGATGCCCAGCGCTTCAGCGATCTGGAAACCGATACGGTTGGTGTGACCTCGCGCGCGGAAGCGGATTTTGGTCCGGTCACGCTGACCTATATCTTCGGATACGAAACCGCCGAGACATTCTCCCGTGGCGACGTGGACGGCGGTTTTGGGGCTTCCTTTCTTGGCGAAGGAAATTTTGGTCCGGGCTTTATTCCGTTCCCGGCGGAAAGTGCTGACGGAATCGACGATCTCGACCAGATTACCAACGAAATCCGGTTGTCGAATTCCACGCCCGGGGCTTTCAACTGGACTTTGGGAGCCTATTTCTTCGACGAGGAACTCGACATCGTTTCGCTGAACTTCGATACCATCGCCAATGGCGCGCCGAATGGCGAAGCGTTCCAGTCTCAGGATACCACATCCTGGGCTGTTTTCGGGTCGGCCAACTACACCATCACCGATGCGCTGACGCTGAGTGCCGGTCTTCGGTATACCGATGATGACAAGGATTTCACGGCGATCCGCACGATCGCCCCGTTCATCGGAGAGGCAGGCGCCCTTGGGCCCATTGATCTGGAAGTGGGCGACGAGAATATCAGCTTCGATGTCAGTGCGACTTATGCGCTGAATGCGGACGTCAATCTTTACGCCCGCGTGGCGCGTGGTTTCCGCGCACCCTCCATCCAGGGCCGGATCCTGTTTGGCGATGCGGTGACGACGGCTGACACCGAAATCATTCTTTCCTATGAAGGCGGGGTAAAATCGACCCTGTTTGACAACCGCGTCCGGGCAAACCTCAACGCCTATTACTATAATATTGATGACATCCAGCTGACCGCAATTGGCGGGGCCGGCAATTTCAACCAGCTTCTCAATGCTGATGAAGGCATTGGCTACGGTATTGAGGGCGAGCTTGATGTGCTGCTGGCCGAAGGCCTGACGCTGGCCACCAATTTTTCATGGAACGAAACCGAGATCCAGGATGAAGATCTGACCTCAGGGATTTGCGGTGCGCCGTGTACGGTTCTTGATCCGGTGATTGACGCCGGCGGCACCCCGCTTGCCAATATTGATGGCAATCCGTTTCCCCAGGCGCCGCGCTTTATTGCCAATGCCGTCCTGACCTATACCTATCCGCTTGCCGGGGGTGAGGTGTTTGGCACGACCGACTGGTCTTACCGGTCATCGGTGAACATCTTTCTCTTTGAATCGGTGGAATTTGAAACTGAGCCGCAGGTCATCGGCGGTGTGCGCGCCGGCTTCCGCAAGAATGGCTGGCACATTGCCGGTTTCTCCCGGAATATCACCAACACGATCGGCACGGTCAGCGCCATCGACTTCAACAATCTGTCGGGCATCTTCAACCAGCCCCGCACTTATGGCGTGGAAATCGGCTGGGCTTATTAACCTCCGGGGCACCTGCTCTCATCCAGTCAAGACCCGGGCCCTGAGCCCGGGTTTTTTTATCGCGTTTTCCCGCCGCCAGGCGGGGATGGGGGGTGAAAACAGGGCCCCGCCGCAGTACACTGGCCGTGTGGCGTACTGGTTCGGATGGCCTCGAGCTTTGATGCGGGGCGGTCCCTGTCTGGCAATGCAAAATTTGGGGTTTGTTATGAACGGTGTTCTGAATGATCTGACGAGTGTCATGCAGGCGGTATTTACCAGTGGCGACGGGTGGAAAATCGGCCTTGTCATTCTTGTGGGACTGGTCGGGGCCATGACGGTATCATCTTATCGCCAGCTGCCCGGCGCGAGTATTTTTGCGATGATCCTGCTGGCGGCGGGCACGATTGTGTTCTGCGTGTTGACCGGGACAATGCCAACGGCGCCGTCATCATGGGGAAACCAGCTTGTCAATGGCTGGAATGACCTCATGGCCATGACGGGCAGTACGCTTGTTGGCTGGTTTGTTCTGTTCTTTGCCCTGATTTTTCTTTTTGTAACAATCAGGCGCTTGTTTCTTCGCTGATCGCCTTGGGTTTTTCGACCTCGCCTGTGCGATGTTCTCTGGCGAGATATTCCATCGATTGCATTTCGATCAGCCGTGAGGCTGTGCGTTCAAATTCAAACGCGCCGTCGCCGGCCGGATAAAGATCCGCCGGGGCCACTGCAGCTGAACAGACAAGCTTGACCTGCTGATTATAAAGCGCGTCGACCAGGGTGACGAACCGCCGGGCCTCGTTGCGGCTTTCGGGACTGAGTTGCGGGATGTGGTCGAGGAAAATCGTGCCATAGCGCCGGGCGAGGGTGATATAATCCTTTGGGCCGAGGGGGCGCTCGCATAATTCGGAAAAGTCAAACCGGGCGGCCCCGCGTGCGCAGCGTGTGACGGGAATTGTTCGACTTCCAACCTTCACTACGTCCTGGCGTTCGCGCGCCCCGGCGGTCAGCCTCTGCCAGCTTCGATCCATAGCAGCCTGTGCCCGGTCATTATCGGGGGTGTGATAAACCGCTTCGCCAGCCAGTCTTTCAAGCCGATAATCCCGTGCCGATTGCAGGTGACAGACCGAAAGCCGGGATTTGAACAGGTCAATGAATGGCATAAAGAGCTGCCGATTCAGGCCATCCTTGTATAGATCATCAGGGTGGCGATTTGAGGTGGCAACGACAGTGATCCCCTCGGCGAACAGGTCCTCAAAAAGCCGTCCAAGGATCATGGCGTCCGTTATGTCCGTCACCTGAAACTCATCGAAACAGAGAAGTTTTGCCGTTGCCGCCATTGTGCGGGCCACCGGCGGGATCGGATCGTTACCGTCACGGCTCCTGTAGCCCGGATGGTGCCGTCGCTCATCGTCGCTCATCTTGCGCCATTTATCGATCGCAGTATGGATTTCGATCATGAAGTCATGAAAATGAACCCGGCGTTTTGGCAGGGCTTCAAGGCCGGGCGGCAGATTGTTGAAGAAAAGATCCATCAGGAGTGTTTTGCCACGCCCAACCCCGCC
>CAYSMJ010000006.1:8172-34455 GCA_964432075.1 uncultured Caulobacterales bacterium
GAGATAAAGCCCCGTCGGGGCCGCAGGCGGCTTACGCCAGCGGGCAAAAAGTCCGCGCGAGCGTCGATGCCATTGACATAAAGATCTGCCCAGCCGGGCCAGATCGGCAATCGCCACCTCCTGAACCGGGTCCGGGGTCAGATCGCCCTGAGAAACAAGGGACGTATAGCGCAGTTCCAGCGGCGAAGGCGTGGGCAAGGCTGTGGCTTTCTATTGCATGGGTCGGATGGGCAAAGGGATAGCGCCTGGAAGCCCGCTCAGGCGCGGCTCAATCCCGGCGCTATCATTGGCGCTGCCTTTCTCCTGCTGCCATGGCATCGATTTTTGCGCAAATGTCGTCAAAGACCTGGGCAAAGACGAGCATTTTTTCCGTTTCGTCTCCATGGACTGCAGCAGGATCCGGGAAGCTCCAATGGCGCATCTCGGGCCGTTCGCCATTTCGGCTTGGCCAGATCGGGCAGACTTCGCCGGCGGCATTATCGCATACGGTTATGACACGATCGATGAGCGGCGCATTATTGCCTGTAAACTCATTCCAGCTTTTCGAGCGCGGCTTGCCTGCCTGGACCCCCCGGTCCGATAGCGTTTTCAGGGCGT
Organism: uncultured Caulobacterales bacterium; assembly: GCA_964432075.1. Taxonomy (GTDB): domain Bacteria; phylum Pseudomonadota; class Alphaproteobacteria; order Caulobacterales; family Parvularculaceae; genus CALLPQ01. The sequence goes on from CAYSMJ010000006.1 coordinate 8,770, forward strand.
AAGGATTGGGCGCACCCGCTGGCGTCGACCCGGCGGAGTATGCCTGCCACTCAGCCGGCGCTTTTCCTGAACGGGTCAAATGATTGGTATACGCCTCGGCCATGATGGATCGGGCGGAGTTTCCGGTACACAGATAAAGGATATTCATTGGTGGTCTCCGGTTTTTTCATTGAGCCCTTGTAACATCTGAGCCGGCATACACAGATTGGGATTGCCGGCGCAACAATCATCAAGAATAAATCCCAACAAAGCGCGGACCTGCTCAAAATTGGCAGAATAGATGATCGAACGGCCATGGCGCTTTGAGATAACCAGTCCCGCTGCGTGCATCTCCTTAAGGTGAAAGGAAAGCGTTGGCGGGGTAATATCAAGCTGGGCAGAAAGCCGTCCCGCGGCCAGACCATCCGAGCCCGTTGCAATAAGCTGTCGTAAAACCAAAAGTCGGGTAGGGTTCGACAGAGACCCGAAAATGTTGCATGCATCATCAGCGTTCATAGTTTGAGAATCGCTGAATTATTACAGAATGACAATGGCAGGCTCGGCAAAACATCCTGACTGGGATGAATATCTGATGCGAATAGGCTTTTCCGCAACACCGAGGGTGACTGCGGATGGTCTGGGGGATTTGCATCTCGCCCATATGGGCCATGTCCCGTTTGAAAATCTGGACGTGCTGGTCGGCCGGCCCCTTATGTTCACCAAAACGGGGCTTTTTGACAAGATCGTCACCCGGCGCCGGGGCGGGTATTGCTTCGAACTCAATGCGCTTTATCAGCATTTGCTTTGTGCACTGGGGTTTACCGTTCGCCCGCATCTGGCGCGGGTGCTTTATGACAAACCGCAGGCGCGCCCGCCCCGCACCCACCTGTTGCTGAGCGTCCTTGTGGGCGGGCAAACCTTTCTTACCGATGTTGGGTTTGGCGGGCATGCCGCCCGGTGCCCATTACCGCTTACCTGTGATCATGCGATCGATGATGGCGATGGCCGTGTACGGATTACCCGCGATAGCTTCGGTGCGCTGCTTGTCCAGCGCGAGAGCGGAGCGGGCTGGCAGGACCAGTTCTCAACCGATCTTCAGGTCGCGCATCCATCAGATATTCTTGATGCGAACTGCATCACCGAGACATTTCCGGGATCGAAATTCCGCAAGGGGCTCATTCTCAGTCGCACCACCCGCCATGGCCGGATTGTGCTGCGGGGTCAAACCCTGCGGCAGACACATCATGGATCAGCAACAGACCGGGACATCACCGGCACGGCTTACCTGCTCGAGAGCATTGATAAGCATTTTGGGCTTGATCCGGCTTTCAGCCCGCGGGAACGCTTACGGCTTGAGGCCACGTCATTCCCGGCAATCGGCGGGCCGCAAGGCCATGCCGAGGACGGGTGCCGCCGGACAGGGCCATAATTCTGCACCTTGCGATTGCCGCCCGACCCCGTCGGCAGTGTAACCGGTTAGCGCCGACCAAGGAAAGTCTTCACCTTTGTTTCGCGCGGTACCATGATCATCATATCGCCATTGGCGGCTGTTTCGACCGCACGCCAGACCCGCAGGAGATTTCCAGAGAGGATCGCCTTGATCTCATCGTCCGTATAGCCCCTGTCCATCAGGCCCTGGATCAGATTGGGCATGGTGGAGGCGTCCTTGAGCCCTTCCGGCAGGCTGTCGCCAACGCCGTCATAATCCGAGCCGAGCCCGATATGGTCAATTCCGACAAGATTTTTGACGTGGTCAATATGGTCGAGCACATCATCAATATCAGCATAGGGTTTAGGGAATTCTTCCCGGTACGATGCTTCAAAGGCAGCTGCGACTTCCTGTGATGGCTCAAGGCTGTATTCCTGCAAATGGCGCTGATAGGCGTCCTGGTATGCATCGCGCCAGTCGGCAAATTCCTGAGTGAGAAAGGACGAGCCGTAATTGATCATGATGACCCCGCCATTTTCACCCAGCCGCTTGATCATGGCGTCGGACATATTGCGTTCAAAGCCGGGGGTGAATTTGCGGGCGGAGGAATGGCTGGCGATTACCGGTGCCCGGGACACTTCCATCACATCGTCAAAAGCCGCATCGGTGATATGGCTGACATCGACCATGATGCCGAGATCATTCATCCGTGTCACAACAAGACGGCCAAAGGGCGAAAGCCCGCCCCAGCGCCGCTCCTCATCATAGCTGGAATCCGAGATATGGTTCACGCGTGAATGGGTCAGTGTGATGTAGCGGATCCCGCGACGAAAGAAATGATCGAGATTGGCGAGATCGCCCTCAATCGGCGCGCCATTTTCCATTCCCATGGGCAGGGCGATCTTGCCGGCTTTGGTAATCCGTTCCACATCGCGCGGTGAGGTTGCGATCTCAAACTTGTCCGGGTGCATCCCGGCAAGGCCCTCAACAAGACCGATAAGCCGGTCGGCCTGGGCCTTGGCGCCACCCGTCTCCTGGTATGTGGCGGCGACATAAATCGACATGAAAGGAGCGTTCAGCCCGCCTTCCATCGCACGGGGATAATCGAAATCCCCTTCCTGCGTGGCTGCGCCGATATCCTCACCGGACGCGATCACCCGGTATGGGACATCAATGTGGCCGTCGACGATGATCGTTTCCTGTGCGAGCGTTCGGGCCTTGTCGGAAGGCGCGCGCCAGTCGAAAGCCGATGCGGGGATCGTTATGGCTGGTAAAGCGAGCAGGGCGGAAAGGGCGGACAGGGGGCGGGCAATGCGCATCGGGTTGATCTCCGTGACTGACAGTGTGTCGAAGCATTTCCCACCCCGCCGCGAAGTGCAAGAGCCCTTTCTCACGGATGCGTGATGATGCACCGGACCGGTCACGGTGAAGCTTTCACTGCCCCTTTGCGTTGCCGAGCCCTACCATGAGGGGAAACCCTGTTGGTTATGGTGTAATCATGGATGCGCTTGCCGGTGTCACCGTTTTGGGCGGTATGGCATGGGGCGTGTTGACCCGGCTTGAAACAAGGCGGGACCAGGAAAAAAGGCGAGACATCGGCATTTGCGCACTCTGACAAGGACCGAAATGTCCGTCGATAGAAACAGATTAGCTGATGGCCTGATTTTTCCGGTTGTCGCGTCAGGTTGCGCGGGGAGCGTTCCATTTGCCCAACCGGCGCTCAGGAGCGGATCGAGAACGGGGTAAAGTCTGTGTCGGTATCAAAGATATCGACGCCTTCAACCCGTTTCATCCCATTGACGATCGCATAGGTGACCGGCGTGAGAACGGCTTCCCAGACCACTTTGAGCAGATAGTTTGTGATCATGACCGTGGTGACCTGTTCTGTCGTCCAGAACCCGAGAAACGCAACCGGATAGAAAATGAGGCTGTCAACGCCCTGACCAACAAGGGTCGAGCCGATCGTGCGGGTCCAAAGATATTTTCCGCCGGTTGCGACTTTCATGCGCGCCATGACGAAGGCGTTGCTGAGTTCACCCGCCCAGAAAGCTAGCATTGAGGCAATCACGATACGGGGCGTGATCCCGAAAACGATTTCATAGGCCTCCTGATGGGGCCAGCTTGGGGCTGGCGGCATTGCCACGACCACCGCTGACATAAACGCCATAAAACCAACAGCCGCAAATCCGGCCCAGACAACACGGCGCGCCCGCGCATAGCCGTACACCTCGGTCAGCACATCCCCAAGCACATAAGACAGGGGAAAGAACAGAATTCCGGCGCCAAAAACGCCAAGCTGCATGCCGAAAATATCGGCCTCGGCGATCTGGACAAGCTTTGCCGCGCCGATCAGGTTCGAGCAGATCAGGAGCGTGACAAAGGCCGCCATGGCAAAATCATAGAGCTTGAACCGGTGCCCGCGGGCAGCCGCCCCCTCAATGGTCGTGGCCTGTTCCGCCATAATTCCCGCCTCCTGTTTGCGTCCGATATGGATCGGGCCAAATGACCTTTTCACGCCGTTTCATGGTCTTGAAAGATGGGCCGTCTTCCGGCGCCCCTGCGCCTTGTGAAAAGGCCATTTGACCTCGATCAAAACGGCGAGAACGGTCGGGATCATTCGTGACTTACGCAAAGGCTGATGGTCCGGACTAGTCGTGTGGAATGGCACTGCCTTTGCTCACTAGAATGCAAAGTCTGCATTGCGGAGTAAATTCCATGCCAATCCGGTCCATTTTTCTCGGCCTCGCTACAATCGTCAGCCTGTCTGGTGCAGGCGCGGTAGCCGGGGACCCGGTCTACACGCTCGACGTTCAATTATGGAACGGGCAGTCCCTGCTGACCAACCCGACCTTTACAGTTCCCGCCAATGAACGCGCCGAGATCATTGTCGAGGACCCGCGAACGGTGAAGATCGCCCTGATGGTTCGCCCGGAGGATGCGCGGTCTGATCAGCCCGGTGTCCTAATCGATAGCGAGATTTTTCTCGATCGGGGCGGGCACTGGGTTCCGGCTGCCGATTCGGCGCTCCATGGGCGTGCGGGCGAGCGGCTTTTCGCCGAATTGCCGGTTCATTCCGGTGAATTCTTTGGCGAACATGGTGAAAGCATGCAAACCTTGCAGTATTTTGTTCGCGTTACAAAAGCTCAATAGAGGCGCGCCACCCCCGTCGATGGCCGCGCCGGAAAGGACTGCAATGACCGGGCGGCGATCCCCTTTTCCCCTTATCAGTCTTGCCCTGTTCATGTTGGCCCCGCTGGCCGCCTGTTCCGGGTCCCAGACCGCAGATAAACAGGCCACGGAGAAACAGACCGCGGATGACAAGGCCCCATTTGTTGCTTCCGTTGAAAACCCGATTGCTGCAAATGAAAGCGGCACGCCCACCCGTTACCGGTTTGCATCCCCGGAAGAGGCCGCGCGCGTTCTTGTAACGGAAGATGAGTATACGGCTGAATTGCAGCCGACCGAGATCGGCATTAAAAATCGCGATGCAACGAAAACAAGCCTTGCTGACCTGAAGGAAAATTACGCGCTCGGTATCGTGCCGTGGACCGGGGAAGAGAAAGACGCACTTCTGGCCGCTATCGCCGATTTGGAACCGCGGCTTCTGACTTATGCCCCCCTGTTGCCTGAAACCGTTTTGATGGCAAAAACCTCCCTGAGGGTGGAAGGCGGGCTTTCTCACACAAGGGCCAATCTGATCCTGTTTGGCGCCAGCGTCATGGAAGGCTATCTCAAGAACCGCGAAGGCAAACCGGATCAAGCAGCGGGCAGTCTCAAAAGCCTGTTTGTGCACGAACTACATCATATTCTGACGCGCGTGCAGGCGCCGCGTGACGATGCCTATTTTGCCCTGATCGGGTTTTCGCCCTGCCGGTTTGAAGCCCCAAAGAGCCTTCGCGCCCGTCGGCTGAGCAATCCCGACGCGCCGGTTTATGGTCACTATGCCCCGCTTGATCTGGAGGGGGCCGATGGGCTGATCCCCTACCTCACCGTGTCAGGACCCTATTCCGGCGACCCGCAAACATCGCTGGGCGATTATTTTTCCTTTGGGCTTCTCAAGGTGACCGAGAATAATGGCGTCTGTACCCCAGCGGGGAGCGAGCCCACCTTCCTGTCGCCGGGCGAGGCCCCTGGCTTTTTTGACCTTATCGGGAGCAATACCGGCTATATCATTCACCCTGAGGAAACACTGGCCGATAATTTTACGTTCATGGTCATGGACAGGGAAGACCTTCCTAATCCGGAAATCCCGCAGGCGGTGGAAGACTTCTGGGCCGATGCCCTGCGGGATTAGCGGGCCAGCCTGTCCCGATAGTGGGTTGAAACATCAATCCGGGCAGGCACAAAGCACCGGCGCAAATTGGGACAGCCCGGCGCGGGTCGCACGCCCCGCACATATAAATCGTGATTGAGGCATGAATGCTCATGAGCGATTCCGCGAGCATCACGATGCCGGTCACCCCGTCGGGCTCTTCGGCCTTGTTTTCGCCGAAATAATGAAAATCGCTAGCGATCACGGTCGCACCGGCAGCAAGCGTTGCCCCGGCATCACGCGGCTGCATCGGCGTGAAACAAAATCCATCCGGATGTTGTTTGACTGATCTTGAAAACAGCCGCAACGAACATTTCCTCCCCGATAAAATTGTGTGTGTGAACCCGACATCTCAGCGGATTTTGAGAGCTATTCGAACTCCATAAAGATCGCCTTAAGACAAATTTCGTACCGCTCTGTGCGAGCCAGTTTCGAGATGGGGACGCAATCAGCGATGTTTCAGAAAAAGAATTTCCGCCTAAGTGCTATCGTGCTCGGCACTTTTTCCCTTCTCACCGGCTGTTCCGATCATTCCGGAACCTCATCGCCGAATTACGACCGGATCATGTATCGCACGGTGGAGATGATCAAAGCCTATGATCAGATCCTGAAGCTTGATCATATTGAAGCAGCCGATGATGATATGCTCAAAATGCTGACGAATGATATCTTCGTCTATATTAACCAGAAGCCGCTTTCTCACAAAAATCCTATCGGCCTTAACCTTCAGCCGGATGCAGGTTTTCTTGGATTTGAGGATATGAATGCCAATAATATCAAGGAAGCTGAAGACCGGCGGATGTTCACGATGGAAATCGATATTGAGAATGATCAGCTGGTCCTGACCGATGAAACAGGCGCTCACCATGGATATTATACCGGTCGGTCTGGCTTCTTTTTTGGTGCGATCGGGCGCGGCTTTGGCAACCGCCAGAACCATGCCGGGGTAAAACCGGGGCGCTTCAGCAATGTGGCCTTGGTCTCAAGCAAGACCCATGTTCCGCCAGAGACTTCGGCATCAGGGTCCGGATCGCAGAAATCCGCAAGCCGGGCCCGGTCACGCGCGCGCGGTGGCGGTGTACGGTCCGGCAAATAAGCCGGCAGCCATCGCGCCCTAAAACCGGGATCAACACCCGATGAGCGCGACCGAATTTCTTCCCGTTACTGCGCGCTCTTTTGCGGAAGATCGATGATGGAACCTGCTATGCCGGGCTGCCGCAGGCAGGCCGTGCGGTTCTTCTCACCTCGATTGTCATCGTCGCCTTTTTGCGAACGTAGTACCTATTGGAGCCGGGCAAAACCCTGGCCGCGGCTTTTCCTGTTGCCTTGCCCTATCAGACCACCGTGCCAGGCTTCAGGCTGTGGGGGTTTCATCTTGCCATCAATGGCCCTGACGTTCCGGCCATCGGAAACGTCGCTGTAGATACTGATTTTGGCACTGCCGAGACAGCCGGTGCGGTACTCGCCTTTGGCAAGGATATCAGTCGTGCCACAAACACCATTGTCAATTCCATCTTCGGGCTTAAGCTGTCCCAGCTCTATCTGAAAGACATGCGTCGGCGCAAACGGGTCTAAGCCCGGTGGACAGCGGCTGGCGTACCCGCTAGGCGACGACTTATGTCTGCGCGTGATGAAACTCAAACACTTGACCCGAAATGGAATGCCGACGGGCTGATTACGGCGATCGCTGTGGATCATCAGTCCGGGGAGATCCTCATGGTTGCCCATATGAATGCGGCGGCGCTGGCGCGCACGCTCGCCGAAGGGGTGGCGGTCTACTGGTCACGGTCGCGCGGTGCGCTCTGGCGCAAGGGCGAGACGTCCGGCCATACACAAGAGGTCAGGGAAGTCCGGATCGATTGCGATCAGGATGCGATCGTGCTGCGCGTGGAGCAGACGGGCGCGGCCTGTCATACGGGTCGGCGCAGCTGTTTTTACCGCCGCATCGAAGGCGATGACCCGGCAACGGCGCGGCTTGTCTTTGACGGCCGGCCTGATGGCTGACGGGGCGCGGGCCCCGCTTTCCGCGCTTGATGTTTCCTATGGCCGCATTCTGCGTCTTGCCTGGCCGGCATCGGTGGCCGCATCGATCACACCCCTGCTCGGGATTATCGATGTCTGGGCGCTCGGCCGGTCGGCCCGTCCGCTTGATATTGCGGCGGTGGGCCTTGCTGCCAGCATTTTTTCCCTTGCCTACTGGACCTTTGGCTTTCTGCGGATGTCGACAGCCGGGCTGACAGCGCAGGCCGCAGGCCAAGGCGATGTGGAAGAAGTGCGGCTTGGCTTTTTGCGTGCGCTTGTTTGTGGTGCCACGATTGGCGGCGTACTGATTTTTCTGCAATGGCCTATCGGTCGGCTTGCCTTCAGCCTACTTGCCATTGACAGTGCGGCCAGCGCGGCCACCTTTGCGAGTGCGCAGGCTTACTTCGCCATCCGCATCTGGGGTGCGCCATTTGCGCTGGCCACCTATGCCTGTCTTGGCTGGCTGACAGCGCGCGGGTATACAGACTATCTGATGGGTACGGCCCTTGGCATGACGGCGGTCAACATCGTTCTCAATCTCTGGTTTGTGCTGGGGCTTGGCTGGGGGGCGGCCGGGATCGCGGCGGGCACGCTGATCGCCGAGATGGCGGGTTTTGCCATTGCCTTTGCGTTTGTTGTCCGCGTCCTGCGCCGGGGTGGACCCTTGCGTCTGACCGCCCCGCGGGCTGAGCTTCTGCGCGCCGATAAACTTCGGCGGATGCTGCGCATCAACCGGGATATCTTTATCCGTACCCTGCTGCTTGCATTGTCTTTTGTCTGGTTCATCCAGCGGGGCAGCGCCTTTGGTGATGTCACGCTCGCCGCAAACCAGGTGCTGTTGCAGCTGTTTTTGCTGTCAGGGCTTGCCATTGATGGGACCGCGATTGCCGCAGAGCCCCTTGTGGGCCAGAGCCTTGGCCGCGCCGAAGTGCGTAACCCCGGGGCGCGTGAAGCTGCCCATGCCGACTACCGGCGCGTTCTTCGGCGCGGCTTTGTACTGGCGGGACTGATCGCCATTGGCTTTTGCCTCGTTTATGCGCTTGCCGGTGACCGGCTGCTCCTGTTGCTGATCGAGCCCGGCCCGATTTTCGAGACCGCACGCCGCTTCTGGCCTTGGGTTTTGATCAGCCCGTTGATTGTCATGCTTTGCTTCCAGCTGGATGGAATTTTCGTGGGCGCCACCCGCTCGCGCGAGATGCGCGATTCAATGATCCTTGCGGCCCTTGTCTTCCTGCCCGCAAGCCTGTGGCTTGGCGGTCGCTTCGGCAATCATGGGCTGTGGCTGGCCTTTTTCCTCTATTTCCTGATGCGGGCGGGCACTCTTTTTGTGTTTTTGCCGCGGATCAACCGCAGTTTTCAGGGCGAAACCTGAACCACCGTGCGCTGCCCGGTGTCGCCGCACCATGCCTTTAAACGAAAAAGCAGATGACCACCGGTGTGATTGGCGTCACGATCATGAGCGCCTCACCGGCGATGAAGGCGGGTGCCCTGGCGCTGGCCGTTGCGGGGGTTGTCATTATCAATGTGTTCCGCTCCAGGATAAATAGCGACAAGGCAATCCTGACCAGCGCTTTTCTTGTTGTTCTCGCTCTCCTGTTTGATGGTCAGCCCTTTGACTATTCGGGCGGCGACAGCCGGCAAACAAAACTGCCATATCCGCTCACGGCCGCTTTATCGGCGCCCGAACAGGTTATCAAGCGCCAGACGATCATAATCGCGAAAGGCGATCAAGATGAGGGTTGCAAAGAAAACAGTCGTTGACGGAAAGAAAAGCAGATTGGCGCTTTCACCCTCGCCAAACAGATAGAGCCCGAACGGGTCGAGGATGTGCTTCCAGATAAAGGCAAGCCCGACGCCCAGAACCAGCGCCTGCACCGGGTAGACAATCACCCGTAAAAGGCCAAGTGCGATCAAAAGCCCAAGCACGATTTCTGCACCGCCAAGGGCAAATTGTAATGTCGCGTCATTGAGAAGGCCATTGTAATACTTTTCTGCCAGGCCCTGACCGCTTTCCGGGGAGCGTACACGGAGCAACCCCCACAGGACAAGAAGCATGCCGGTGGAAGCACGAAGAAGAAGAAGGGAGACGGGTCTCATGAGACCGCCTTTCTGCTAAAGCGTTTGGAGGGAGACAGGGCACCAAGGCCGCGGCGGAGATCCGGAGCAACCTCAATGCCAAGATTGGCAGCAAGTTCGTCAGCGCCGCCGATAAAGTTGCCATCAAGCCAGATTTGCGGCGTAGTCACCGGCGTTTTCTCACCAATGATCGGTTTGACCCGGGCCAGCATCTCATACATCGCACCCGGATTTTTGACGACATCATGGTAGATGTAGGAAATCCCCGCCTGTTCGAGATAGGCCTTGCCACGGTCGCAATGGCGGCAATTGGTCTTGCCAAAAAAGTGACTGCCCTCAAGCGGGAATCGTTTGACATGTTCGCGGATCACCGCCTCGGCGAGCACGCCGCGATTAAGCGCGTCGCCCTGGCTGATCCGCCGGCGCTCGACTTGAACGATCGGCGCATGCCAGCCGCCATTGGCAAAGAGCGGCTCCCACCAGTTGGACAGCCATTCCTTGACGATGAACTCAACCTTTGCGTTGGCAAGTTCATTGGCCAGCGTATCTTCGATAACGTCCTCCGTCAGCGCACATTCCCCACAGGGAATTCTGACTTTGAACGGCCCCCATTGCCCGGCCCATTTGTATAGCGTCAGCCGGACCGGTGTGCTCGCATGATCTGATTTAGCCATATCAACCCCTCAGCGGTTCTGATTGCTTTTGGCGCCGATATCCGGAGCGGGCTCTTCACAGTCAATAAAATTTCGCGTGACCGCGTCCGTGAGCATGGCTGCGGGCGTTGTCGGAGCGAGGGCTTTGCTGGCCCGTTGGAAGCGGCTATACACGTTGAAGGGTTCATCGGAGAGGGGGCCGGAACATGATCGTTTTTCTTTTGGGACTGGCTCTGTTTTTTGCGCCCCATCTTTTTTCTGCGCTTGGCCATGGCAAACGCAATGCGATTGTCGAGAAAATCGGCCTTCAGCCTTTCAAGGGGCTTTATGCGATCATTTCCCTGGCCGGTTTTGCGTTGTTTGTCTGGGCCTGGCCGCGGGCCGATATGTCGATCATCTACACAACACCCTACTGGCTACGCCATGTGAATTTACTCCTCACGCTGATTGCGCTGATCATCCTGATCTCGGGTTATCTGCCAAAAGGAAAGATTGCCGCGGCGGTCAAACATCCCATGCTTGCAGCGGTCAAGATCTGGGCGGTGGCGCACCTGCTGGTCAATGGCGATGTCCGTTCGATCGTGTTGTTCGGCAGCTTTCTGGCGTTCGCGGTCATTGACCGGATCGCCGTCAAGCGGCGCGGCGCTCCGGTGCCGCCCTCCGGGCCTGTGATCAATGATCTGTATCCGGTGGCGGCAGGGCTCGGGGTTTGGCTCGCGATCTATCTTTATCTGCACCCTTATATTGCCGGTGTGGCCATCGCGACCTGACGGTCTAACCGCATGGTCCGCGGCCCTGTTCACCCTTGATTGTGCACCCTTGATCAAGGCCCCGCAAAACGTCACTTATAAGGCGGGAGATGTGAAACAGACCATGATCAACGACGTTTACAGTGAAAAACTTCTTGCTGCCGCGGCAGCCGTTCCGCCCGCCCGACGGCTGGAGGCGCCCGATGCAAGCGCGACGAAAGTCAGCCGGATCTGTGGCTCGGCGCTTACGGTCGATGTGCGGATGGAGAAGGGCCGGATCGCCGATCTTGGTCTTGTCGCCCGGGCGTGTGCCCTCGGGCAGGCTGCTGCCGGGTTGACGCTTGGCGCTGTTATCGGCGCCACACCGGAGGAGATCTTTGCCCTGCGCCGCGAGATGCAGGCCATGCTTAAGGAGGGCGGTCCGCCGCCGTCCGATGGGCGCTGGGCCGGTTTTGAGGTGCTCACCCCGATCCGCGACTATCCCCAGCGCCACGGTTCAGCCCTGTTGATCTTTGAGGCCCTTGCCGCCTGTATGCGTGATCTTGGGTTTCAGGAGACCGGCGTGGCTGAACGCAGCGTCATTGCTGTTTTCGATTAATCCCATTGGAATTATCGATTTTACTGAACCAGCGCCTGACGATAGGATGTTGACAATAAATCGTGCCGGGTTCTGACGTTCCCGCAAAAGGCCCGTCTTTCTCGCAGCCAAAGACGCATGCGATCACATCCATCACAACCCGATAAGGAGAATTAATCGATGAAACCGACCCTGAAATCAGCTTTTTTTGCTTCGGCCGCCATGGCGGCAATCGCATTTTCAAGCGCTTGCTCGAAAGAGGACAAACAGGCCGCCGCGCCGGCAGGCGCTGAGCGTGCCGAAGAAATCGCCGCAACGCCATCGGCCGGACAGGCAGAGGCCGTAAAATCCGCAGCCCCCTCGCAGATGCGGACTGCCGCCATGGGCGCGCCAAAGCCCAACACCTTCTGGTGGCCCGAAAGCCTCGACCTGCGGCCCCTGCGCCAGAATGCAGCGCCGCAAAATCCTCTCAACCCGGATTTTGACTATGGGCAAGCCTTTGCCAGCCTCGACCTTGCCGCCGTCAAAAAGGATATCGAAGCGGTCATGACAAATTCGGTCGACTGGTGGCCGGCCGATTATGGCACTTATGGGCCGTTCTTTATCCGGATGGCCTGGCACTCGGCCGGGACCTACCGGGTGTCCGATGGGCGCGGCGGCGCGGGCGGCGGTCAGCAGCGTTTTGAGCCGCTTAATTCGTGGCCGGATAATGCCAATCTTGACAAGGCCCGGCGTCTGCTCTGGCCGGTCAAGCAGAAATATGGCGAGACACTCTCCTGGGCCGACCTTATGGTCCTGACCGGAAATGTCGCGCTGGAATCCATGGGCTTTGAGACCTATGGTTTTGCCGGAGGGCGTGCCGATGATTGGGAGGCAGAGCTTGTCTATTGGGGTCCGGAAGCGGAAATGCTGGGCGACAAACGCTATTCCGGCGACCGTGAACTGCAACGGGGCCTCGCCGCCGTGCAGATGGGGCTGATCTATGTCAATCCGGAAGGCCCGAATGGCAATCCAGACCCGATTGCGGCGGCAGAAGATATCCGCACCACTTTTGGCCGTATGGCAATGAATGATGAGGAAACAGTTGCGTTGATCGCCGGGGGCCACACCTTTGGCAAGGCCCACGGCGCCGCCAAACCTGATGAGTGTGTCGGCCGCGAGCCGACGGGAGCAGCTGTGGAAAATCAGGGTATTGGCTGGGACAATGAATGCGGTACCGGCAATGGGGCCGACACCATCACCTCCGGTCTTGAAGGCGCCTGGTCGGCAAACCCGACAGCCTGGACAACACAATATCTCGATAATCTGTTTACCTATGAATGGAAACAGACCCGCAGCCCGGCAGGTGCCATTCAATGGGTGCCTACGGATGAAACTGCCGCAGGCCTTGTTCCCGATGCTCACATTGGGGGCAAGACGCATGCGCCGATCATGTTCACGACCGATCTGTCGCTCAGGCAAGACCCGGCCTATCGTGAGATCTCCATGCGGTTCCGCGAGAACCCTGACGAATTCGAGAAGGCTTTTGCCAAAGCCTGGTTCAAGTTGACCCATCGCGATATGGGCCCGCGCGCGCGTTATGTGGGCAGCGAAGCTCCAAGTGAACCACTGGTGTGGATGGACCCGATCCCTGCGGTCGATCATCCGCTGGTCAACAATCGCGATATTGCCCGGCTGAAGTCAACGATCCTCGGGTCGGGTCTGAGCGTGCAGGAACTGGTCCGCACCGCCTGGGCTTCAGCCTCCACCTATCGCGACACCGATATGCGCGGCGGCGCCAATGGTGCGCGTATACGCCTCGCGCCGCAGAAAGACTGGGCGGCCAACAATCCGGAAGAACTGGCGCACGTACTTGAAACACTTCAGGGTATCCAGACCGATTTCAATGACAGCCAGTCTGGTGGCAAACGCATCGCTATGGCCGACCTGATTGTCCTGGGCGGTGCCGCAGCGATCGAAAAAGCGGCCAGCGATGCGGGCCATGATATAACCGTCCCGTTCACCCCGGGCCGGGCTGATGCCACGGCCGAGATGACAGACGCGGACTCCTATGCGGTGCTTGAGCCGAAGGCTGATGGCTTTCGAAACTATATGGGGTCAGACCTGACCGAGCGTCCGGCAAAAATGCTGGTTGACAAGGCTGACCTCCTTGGTCTGAGCGTTTCAGAGATGACCGTACTTGTCGGCGGTATGCGCGCATTGGGCGCCAATGCTGGCGGTACGACCCATGGGGTATTTACCGATCGACCGGGTACACTGACGAATGATGTTTTTGTCAACCTCCTCGACATGAACACGGTCTGGCAGCCGATGGATGGCAAGCCCTATCTGTTTGAAGGCAAGGACCGGAAGAGTGGCGAGCCAAAATGGACGGCCACGGAAACTGATCTCGTCTTTGGGTCGAATGCGGAACTTCGGGCCGTTGTCGAACATTACTCTTACGACGGAGCGGAAGACGCGTTTGTCAACGATTTTGTCGCCACTTGGACCAAGGTCATGACGGCCGATCGCTTTGATACGTGATCCCAATCTGCGCGGATGATCCGTCATCTGCGCAGGCTGCGTCTGTGCGCCAACGCCTCTTCTCGCGCTGCATTGATCCGACCCGATCCATGTAGCCCGTCGGCGGCAGGGTTACAAAAACGCAAAACGCGCGGCCCGGTGCCGCGCGTTTTTTTCAATCTGAACCGGCGAACAGTCAGCCTGCGTCCGCCTCGGCCTCCATGGCGTGTTCCGTGCCCGCTTCATGCGCCGGCGGGCTGTCGGTCGTGAACAGTTTCAGCATGCCGGAAGCAGTGTTTGAGACATTGTGATAGGGACCAGACGCGACAAGGCTCACATCGCCGTCTTTGACCGGCGTTTCCAGATCGCCAATCCTGGCTTTGCCTTCGCCGGCGACAAAATAAAGAAGCTGGTCGTGGCTTTCGCGGCCGATTTCCCCGCCGTCGGGGGTCGGCCATAAGGACAGGATGGGCCCTCTCACCGGTCCAGACCATTTTGCGGAATTCGTTATTTTCCCGGGCCATGTCGGCCACGGGATTTGGGATCTATTGGTTTCTGCCATCGGACACTCCTGTTTTATGGCGGGTTGAAAGGCTTTCGCCCGGACCCGTTTCATACCCCGCCGACAGATGGTGTTTTCACCGTTCGATCTGGCGCGCACTGCTTTCGGCAGAGGCTTGCGCTTCTTCAAGGAGCCAGCGGGAAAAGGCCCTGACGGCGCGGGTTTCGCCCCTGCCCTGCGGGTGGACAATCCAGTAGGCAAAATCCGTCGGGGTCGTCAGGTCAAACGGGATGACAAGCCGGGCGGCCTCAAGGTCGGCCAGCGCCAGAGCGGCTTTGGCAAGTGCAACGCCTTTGCCGGCAACGGCGGCTTCAATAACAAGGCTGGACTGGTTGAAGGCAGGGCCCTTCATCGCGTCGATTTCGCATTCCTCGGCCCCCAGAACGCCGGCGGCCTTGAGCCACATGGCCCAGTCGGGGCAGCTGTCGTCCTTGTCGGGGCTGCGATCATGGAGAAGGGGGTGATGGCACAGATCACGCGGGGTTTGCAGAGGTGGATCGCCGGTGAGAAGGCGTGGGCTGCATACCGGAATGATGGTTTCGCTCATCAGCTTTGTCACCGCGAGCCCGTTATACTGTCCGCCGCCATAGCGGATGGCGAGATCGACATCATCAACGGCAAAGTCGACAACCTCCATATCGGCCGACAGCCAGACATGGATGTCGCGGTGGCTTTCGTGAAACCGGTCAAGCCGGGGGACAAGCCATTTAGCGGCGAGCGAGGGGGCGACCGAAATCGACAAACGCCCGCTTTCGGCCCGGCGACGGAGAATGTCGCCGGCCTCCGCCAACCGCGAAAAGCCCTCGCGCAGGGCCGGCAGCGCTTCTGACGCCTCCGGAGTGAGAGCGATGCCGCGCCCCTGACGGCGTACCACCCGCGCCCCGAGCGTGTCCTCCAGCGCCTTGATCTGCTGGCTGATCGCCCCGGGCGTGACGTGCAACTCCTCCGACGCTTTAGAAAAACTTGAATGCCGGGCAACCGACTCGAGCACACGCAGGGCATTCAACGGAAGAAGCGACCGGACTGTCATAAGGGACCGAGGAAAAAGTTAGAAAAACTATCCTACCATTCCAGCCCCTCCGGACACAAGCGGCCCGATGCACCGTCCGGTGGCCGATGAAAGCCTGTGGCTGGGCTTTCGCACGTTTCTGGCGCGTGCACCATCAGCTGTCATCTTTCTGCTCGCGCAGGGACTGGAGGAGGGTGGCAAAGTCCGGTTTTTTTCCAGCCTCGGCAGTGCTTTCCTTCTGAACCTGATAGATAGTGATCTGGGAGATGGCCTTGGGGCCGAGATGGGCGTTGACTTTCTCGCGAAGGGCCAAGAGCTCCATGCCGATGCGGGTGGCGGCCGCGCCATTGTGAACATTGACCGTCAGGGTGCGATTGCGCGGGGAGCCGGTGATGCGGCCGGGCCAGCACAAACGGGCCAGTTCCGGCCCGGCAATGTCAGCCCACTTCTCCGCAAGCGACGGATCCACAAACCGGGTTTTCCGGGCGATCCGGCCCAAAATGTCATTGGTGTAACGCTTGAGCGATGGCGCGGCGCGGCGCACGGGGCGTGTTCTGACGGATTGCATAACTCCAGTCTCGGGCCCGGGCGCAAACAGTCAAGGCCTCATTTTCCAGTCTGGCCGCGCGTGCGGCGGAATTGCCGCTTGGTTGCCGGCGCAAAACCGGCTCAAACCGAAGCCATGAAAGACAAAAGCCCCTTGCCAGATCACGGCGGCTTCGCGCCGGCGCTTCTTGCCTGGTATGACGCCCATGCGCGCGATCTTCCGTGGCGGGTGGGCCCGGCAGCCCGGGCAGCCGGCGAGCGCCCGGACCCCTACCGCGTCTGGCTGTCGGAAATCATGCTGCAACAAACGACTGTAGCGACGGTCACGCCGCGTTTTACTGACTTCGTAGCCCGCTGGCCGAGCGTGGCCGCCATGGCGGCAGCCCCGCTGGGGGACATTCTCGCCGAGTGGGCGGGGCTTGGCTACTATGCGCGGGCGCGCAATCTGCATAAATCTGCGTGCGTGGTAGTTGGGGATTTTGGTGGAGAATTTCCTGATACGGAGGAAATGCTGCGTGCGTTGCCCGGGGTCGGGGCCTATACGGCGGCGGCCATTGCTGCGATTGCATTTGAGCACCGCGCTATCGTCCTTGACGGGAATATTGAACGGATCTGTGCGCGGATTGCGGCTGAGCCCACGCCCATGCCAGCGGCCAAACCGGTCCTTCGGGCGGTGGCAGAAGACTTGTGGCCGCAAGCGCGGCATGGGGATTTTGCCCAGGGGCTGATGGATCTTGGGGCGACCGTCTGTCGGCCAAAAAACCCGGCCTGTACCCAGTGTCCGGTTTCGGCATTTTGTAAAGCGCGAGCATCCGACAAGCCGGAGCGTTTTCCGGTCAAGCCGCCCAGAAAAGACAAACCGACACGTTACGGCACAGTCTTTCTGATTACGGATGATGAGGGCCATGTGCTGTTTGAACGGCGCCCGGCGAGCGGGCTTCTCGGCGGTATGCTGGGGCTTCCAGGCGGGCCATGGACGCAAGAGCCGGTTTCCGGGTGTCCATTCCCTGCCTTTCTGAGCACAGGCGGCGAGCCGCCGCCAATTGAGTCGTGCGGCACCGTCCGCCACACCTTTACCCATTTTCATCTGGTGCTGACCATCCGCCGGCTGAGCGCACCGGTGGCGCCGGCATGCGTGCCGGAGGGGTCGGAATGGCGTGACCCGAACACTACCCGCCTGCCAACGTTGATGAAAAAGGCGCTTGAGGCCGGGTTGAGGGAGCGGGCCCTGTAATAGCCTTCAGGCCGAGCCGCTAGCGCCTGCGCGGCGGATTTTTTCCCGCAGGAAATCAATCGGTTTCAGGCCGGTGCGTTCTTCAAAATGCCAATAGGTCCAGCCATTGCAGCTCTCGCGCGCCTGCACATGAGCACCAACCTTATGAATTGATCCCTGTACGGTTTCGCCATCGCGCCCAAGCACGGCAACCGAGCCATCGGCGCGAACCTTGGCCTGTACCCGGCCGCACTTGTCTGTGAGGGTCTCACCCGGGCGGATCAGACCGCGTTCAACAACGGTATTAAATGCAACGCGCGGGGCCGCCCGTTTTGACGGGACGATCTTCAGGCTATCCGCAGGCAGCGCTTGTGTCGCGGCGATACGCTCAGCAGCCAGTGTGCGATAGGCCTCGTCACGCTCAATACCGATAAAATGGCGCCCCAGCGTTTTTGCCGCCGCCCCTGTTGTTCCGCTGCCAAAGAATGGATCGAGGATCAGATCGCCGGGCATGCTTGCCATGATCAGGATACGGTAGAGGAGGGCGAGGGGCTTTTGCGTTGGATGGGCCTTCTGCCCGTCCCCTGTCTTGAGCCGTTCAGCGCCCGTGCACAGGGGAAACTCCCAGTCCGAGCGCAGTTGAAGGTCCTCATTGCCCGTTTTCAGGGCCGTATAATTGAATGTGTATTTTGCCGCGCGCGAATGCGCCGCCCAGATCAGGGTTTCATGGGCATTGGTGAGCCGGGTCCCGCGGAAATTTGGCATCGGGTTGGTTTTGCGCCAGATGACATCGTTGAGCATCCAGAAGCCACAGTCCTGCAAAGCGGTCCCGACACGGAAGATATTGTGATAGGTACCGATAACCCAGAGGGTGCCGTCAGGTTTCAGCACGCGGCGGCATTCGCCAAGCCAGGCCCGTGTGAAGGCATCATAGTCGGCAAAGTCTCGGAATTTGTCCCAGGCATCATCGACACCGTCGACCCGGCTGTCATCGGGCCGTGACAGGGACCCGCCAAGCTGAAGATTATAAGGCGGATCGGCAAAGACCATATCGACGCATGAAGCCGGAAGGGTGCGCATGACCTCGAGGCAATCCCCGGGCAGGATCTGATCGCGAAAGGCCGCCGACAGGTCGGCGTCGGGCTTGCCGGTCTTGGATTTGCCTGATTTGGCCACGGGTCACGTCTCCGGATCGGTCGGGCGATTGCGAGCGCCTATCTACAGCGGCGCCATGGTTAACGCCGCGTTAAAACTGCGATTGAGATGTGGGCTTTCAAGCAAAGTGGGAACCGGTTTGCATCAAGAAAATGCGCCAAAACAAGAGGCTGGGGCGCGTTTACAAATGGTGTGATCGTCGATGATTCCCATCCATCGACTTGGTTTCGCACGTGCGACCCCTGAAAACTCTGGACTGCGTTTTTGATCCAACAAAAAGGCAAGGCTGTCCAATGCATCTTAATTGCCTCCGGTTGACTTGAAGATGCGCTAACACAGGGTCTTGTCTTGTTTTTCAAGGACGGCACGAACGGGCGCGAAAGACCGGCGGTGGTGTTGGGTTACGCCATACCGGGCCAGCGCCTCACGGTGGGCCGGCGCGCCGTAGCCCTTGTTTTTTTCCCAGCCATAGTGCGGGTATTCAACGGCAAGTTCGCACAACATCCGGTCCCGCGTGACCTTGGCTATGTTTGAGGCGGCAGCGATCGACAGGGATTTGGCGTCACCCTTGATTACGGGATAGGCCGCGCAGGGGAGCTGCGGTATAAATTTTCCGTCGACAAGGCAGGTCGCGGGCGGGTCGGGCAGGTTGGCAACAGCGCGGGCCATGGCGAGGAGCGTCGCCCGGCCGATATTGAGCGTGTCAATCTCTTGAACGCTTGCAATACCAACCCCGATGCGGGCGCATTTCCACAGGGCGGTCGAGAGGGCGCGGCGGCGTTTTTCTGACAGGGCCTTGGAATCGCGGATACCTGCCGGCGTACAGTTCGGATTGAGGATCACAGCCGCAGCGACCACTGGGCCAGCCCACGGACCCCGGCCCGCTTCATCGACGCCGGCCACAAGTCCCCGAAACTGCTTTTCAAGCTCAAACGAAGGTTTTTCCGCCATGGCCTGGTATCATCCCTGATGAAAGGCCATTCGCCAAGGGGCTATCCCGTCATTGGTCGTTATGTCCGCAGTCTTGTTGCTTCTGAATTGAGACCACCTCCACAAATTATTGAATTTCTGGATGTGATCCAGCGCTTCGTTTACGCTGGTTTATACACAAGGTCGACGTAAAGCCTTGAACAGGCAGCATATTTTAGAAATTTGCCCTAATCGAAAAGGGATGGCTGGGCCTCGGTGGCAAGCGGTTTGCGGAACAGCGCGGTGGTCAAGGGCGCCGGCCACTCCAGAAGATCGAGGCGCCGGGCTGCTTTTTCAAACCGCGCCGCGATCAGTTTTGCCGCAACGCTTTTGGGTTCGGGCGCGCGGGACCAGTGAACGTCATAATCGCGCCCTCCATTCATGCTGCGAATGGCATTCATCACCCGGCCTGCCCGATTGGGATGGTTTGTCTCGAGCCATTCGCGGAACAGGCCTGCCACCTCCATCGGTAATCGGATCACCGTGTAGCCTGCAAATCTCGCACCGGCGTCTTTTGCCGCCTCAAGGATCGCCTCCAGTTCATGGTCATTGAGGCCGGGGATCATTGGGGCGGCCATCACGCCAACGCTCATCCCGCTGTCGGTAAGACGACGGACCGCCTCCAGCCGTTTATGGGGGGCCGACGCCCTTGGCTCCATGCTGCGGGCAAGCGCCGGGTCGAGTGTTGTGATGGAGATCATGGCCTTGGCAAGCCGGTCCTGCGCCATCGGTTCGATCAGATCGAGATCACGGGTAATCAGAGACGATTTGGTCAGGATGGAAACCGGATGGCGGAACTCGTTCAGAACGCCGAGTATGGATCGCATGATCCCAAGGCGCCGTTCAATGGGCTGATAAGGATCGGTATTGGTGCCGATGGCGATGGTCCGGGGGCGGTAGGCGGATTTTGCCAGTTCCTGTCGCAACAGGGTCGCGGCATTCGGTTTGGCGAAAAGCCTGGTCTCAAAATCAAGACCCGGCGACAGGCCGTAATGGGCATGGCTCGGCCGCGCAAAACAATAGATGCAGCCATGCTCACACCCGCGATAGGGATTGATGGAGCGATCAAAGTTCACATAGGGACTGTTGACGCGGTTGATGATGGTTCGCGGGCGCTCGGCGGTGATTTCCGTTTTTGGCGGCAGGTCGCTGTCGCGCGGCCAGCCATCGTCGACCGGCTGGGCCGATGTGCGGTTATACCGGCCGGTCGCGTTCGAGACCGCCCCCCGTCCTTTGACCGGTTCGCCGGTCTGCAGGCGGGTTTTTTCCGGCGCGTTCAAATCGTGTTCATAACAAAGGTCCATGGCGCCAGCTTATGCGATTGAAATGAACAAAACAAGAACATTTTGCATATTTCACGTCCCCGGTGTTTCAGGCGCTCGCGCCGGGTCATTTCCCGGTGATCAGGACAGTTTTGCCATAGCGGTAGCGAGGTGAACCGGGCATGGAAAGGGCCCTTTCAGAGTGGTCTGTCCAGATTTGCCCATCCCGTTTATGCGCCTTTCCGTGATCATCCCGACGCTTAACGCCGCTGCCGGCCTGCCGGCTTGCCTTGACGCGCTGCTAAGTGCGGCCCTCAAGGGGGTCGTGACAGAAGTGATTATCAGCGACGGCGGTTCGACCGATCAGACAGCCGCGATCGCCGACGCCTATGGCGCGCGGCTTGTCCGTACAGCCCCCGGCCGCGGTGGCCAATTGCGCGCGGGGATTGAGGCGGCAAAGGGTGATTGGTTCCTCACCTTGCACGCCGACACAGTGCTGAGTGCCGGCTGGGAAGACGAAACTGCACGCTTCATGGACGAACAGGAAAAATCTGCCGCCGTTTTTACCCTGCGTTTCGACGACGACAGCTTTGCGGCGCGGCTTGTGTCCACTGGTACCATGCTGCGGACCCGGATATTCAAAAGCCCCTACGGAGACCAGGGTCTCCTGATCACCCGAACCTTATACGAACAACTTGGCGGTTATGCCGACCTGCCCTTTCTTGAAGATGTTGACTTTATGCGCCGTCTGAAACGCAAGGAAGGCGGGTCTGGCTTTAGTGTGCTGAAAAGCCATGCCGTGACTTCAGCAGCGCGCTACCGCCGTGAGGGCTATAGCGCCCGGGTCCTCCGGAATATGTGGTGTTTGATTTTATATCGGCTGGGGCAACCGCCTGAAGAAATCGCCGTTATTTACGAACGCCGTAAACCCGGTTCGCAAAATCAGGGTGCTGCTCATGCAGGGCTGCCCGCAGAGGACAGAAAACAGCCTTCCTGAATGCCAGTACACCTTTATATTGTTGCAAAGTTCCCTTTTGTGGGAAAGGTGAAGACCAGGCTTGGTCATTCGCTTGGTGCTGCGCGTTCTGCCATGATTGCCCACCATATGGCAGAGGTGACGATGGCGAAAGCCGAGCAGGCCCGAAAGACAGACAAATCGATCAGTATACGCCTTGCCGTTGCGCCCGATGAGGCGCTCTTGCGGAATCCTTTCCGGTGGGCACAAAATTATGACTGTGTGCCGCAGGGAGCAGGTGATCTTGGAGCGCGGCTTTTGCGCCTGTTTGAACGTCACCGTGGTGAACCGGTTATCGTCATTGGCGCTGACACACCGCAGTTTTCCGCCTATTGGCTTGTCGAGGCCTGCCATTATCTGCGTCGGTATGATGGTGTCGTCGGACCAGCGGCAGATGGCGGCTTCTGGCTGTTCGGGCTTGCCCAGCGCCGCCCAGCGCCAACGCTTTTTGAGAATGTCCGGTGGTCGAGCGCGACAACGCTTCGGGACACGATTGCGAGCCTTCCGCCCGGGACTGATATGGCTGACATTGCCTGCCTGACGGATGCGGATGAACCGGATGATTACCGACTGCTCGTTCGCCAGGGGTTTGTTCGCAGTGGTGCGCCTCGGGGTACAGCCCCTCGCGCTATTGGACTCAATGATAGAACCAGTTGGTAAATTCGGCAAAATCGCGTTCAATGATATCGCTCTGACGTTCGTCAAAGTCCTGAATGTAGGAAAAGACGATCGGAATAGACACCGCATTTGCCTTTGTATTCTTATATCGAAGGCCGCGCATCAACATGTAATCCATTGAGAATTTGTAGCCTGCATGGGCAAACATGGCCTCCATGGTGGCGCGGGCGTTGAGAGCAAGCTCTTCGAGAGCGACGAAAAACACACGCGGGTTCGATTCTGAAAGCATGTATTGCCGGTAACATGTCCGCAGATAATGCCGCTTTTTTGGCAGGTAAGATTTGTACCAGCCGTCGAAATCGTCCGTTCCGGCGCGTTTGAAATCAGAATGAACGATAGCGCGAGGGTCCTTGAAACTGGCGATGAAGGGGACATCGATCCGCGAAAGGCATTCCTCCAGTCGAGACAGGTACCGCGGTGTCTTGTCAAAAATATCTTTTGTTCCGTCTGTCAGTTCACGCGAACTGTTTTGCAGTTTCAAGTAAAAGTCATGATGATTTTCGGCTGTACAGCACGCTGAAAACTCTTCTTCTGTGATTTGCCAGCCCTTGAGCATGTTTGTTGAAAATGGTTCGAACTCCCTGAAGTCTGACGGGGACTTAGCCAGCAGCACGCCACATTCGAACCCGGCATCAACGCCCTCGATTTGTCGAAACAGATCCGAAATCAGGGTAGTCCCGCTATGCTCAAGTCCACAGATTGCAAATTTGATGGTCACACGCCACAGTCCCGAAAAGTCATTGTTCCAGCAAGGTGAACGGCTTAGCAGATCAATGCTCAGGCGTCGTCCAGAATTTTTGTATAAAGTTGGGCAAGATCGCGCGCCTGTTGGCGGGCTGGCCGCAGAGCTGGATGGTTTCGCGGCGGATCGCGGAAAAACTCGGGATTGGCGTCCACTTCAGCCAGCGCCATTCTCAGACCATTTGCGGTCGAAACATCAATGACAAGACCATTTTCACCATGATCAATACAGGTGCCGATGCTGCCCCGGTCCGAGGCGATGACACGGCAGCCAAACATCAGCGCCTCACGGGTAACAAGCCCGTAGCTTTCCGGCCAGATTGATGGCGCAAGCAGAACGTCAATCCGCGCAAAAAGCGAGGCGATTTCATCTTGCGGGACTTTTGGCAGGAAGGTGACCGGCGTCGACCCCCAACGATCGCTCCCGATCGATCCTTTGGTGAGGGCATGATCAATCACTGTCAACTCGAGATTGGTGAATTCGGGACTGGAAACAAGAGCATGGCGCACAAGATGATACCCCTTGTGCCGCGACATGCCGCCGATATGGGCAAGTCTGATCTTGCCATTTTCCGATGCGACCCGCCCGACCGGCGTGATCGCAGAAACACCGTTCTCAATCGCAACCACATTGTTGAGCCCGGCACTTCTGTAAATCTCCGCGAAGGGCTCAGAGACGGCACAAATAGTGTTCGCCCCCAGCAAATCCTTGCGGAGGGCGCGCGCCCGCTCAGGCTGCGGACTTCCAGGAACACTCTCCCCATAGTGATAAAGTGAGACGGCATCATTTTCATCCACAAGAAACTGTGCATCGGAAATCCACCAACCATCATGAGCGGTAATGATATAGGGAATCTGGCGTAATCTTGCCTGCGAAACAATCGAAGTTGTCAAGCGCTGAACACAATGAAAGTGGATCAGATCGGGCTGTTCACGATCAAGAAACCTGTTGAACTCAATCGCCATTTGCGGATCAACGATACGCTTTTCAATATCGGGGTCCTTGTCCGTTGCGACAGCCGTGACCCGGGCGCCATCGTGAACATAAGCCTCGCTCTCATAAGGCGTTGATCCGTTACGTGTCGTAAAAACCGTCACGTCAAACTGATCACCAAACTCCTCAATCAGGTCCGATACATTGTCAGCGACAACTCTGGTTGCGCCGCCAACTGCCTGGGGGGGGTAGAAGACGTTTACGATCGCAATCTTCTTTTTGCGGACCTTTGTTGCCGGGCCTGTGGCCTCCGTGAGAATCTGGTCAATATTGCCCGCTTGCGCCCTGATTGAATAGCTTTCAAGGGCAACCTTGCGGGCGGCCTCGCCAATTTTGCAGCGTTTGTCTCTATCATCAATCAGACTACTGACCGCCTGGAAAAAATCCTCGCTTGTTTCTGCAAGGATACCGGTTACCCCATCCTTGATGACGTC
Source organism: uncultured Caulobacterales bacterium (assembly GCA_964432075.1). Taxonomy (GTDB): domain Bacteria; phylum Pseudomonadota; class Alphaproteobacteria; order Caulobacterales; family Parvularculaceae; genus CALLPQ01. The sequence continues at coordinate 33,647 of CAYSMJ010000006.1, forward strand.
AACATGGGTAGCTGTATTACTGACCACGGAAGGAACACCAAACATTCCCGCTTCGAGCCATTTGATCTCGCTTTTGGCATCCGTGACCGGCGATGGTGATAAAACAGCAAGATTGATGTCGGCGTTGTCACGTAGCAGTGTCCAGTAATCTTCCGTATCCCATACCGGCTCCTGAATGTGCAGGGCATCGCCAAGCGATTTCAGACGATCGGTCATCTTCAGATAACCAAGGACAAAAAAGCGGATCCGGTCGCCATATTTCTGGGCAAGCCGTTCGAAGACTGGCTCCAGAACCTCGTGGAAATCGTCCTTGTGCGCTTTTGTACCGGAGCCATAAAAGATCGTGATGCGATCATCGTCCCGCTCCATAGGGGTGTTTGCCATACGGGTATGCAGTGTTCCAAAAGCATTTTTGTGAACAAAAACCTTACCGCTATGGACATAGGGCCGCATGGCTTCGGCCAGACTGCGGGTTGAGGCAAGTCCGTAACGGCAGAATTGCATGGCATGTTTTAGTCGCGGGACATCAGCCGCCATGGCGCCATGCTGTTCGGCTGTTATCTGCCCTGCATAGGTTTCAAGCGGCGGCGGAAAAAGCGCTTCCTCGAAAAGCAGGTCATCAATCTCGTAGAATGTTGGTATACCGTGAATATTTGCCTTTCGGATGGCTTCAGCCATAATCAGGGTTGATGGAACCCGGTAAAAAAATACAGCAAGGTATTGCTCAAGATTCGCAAAATATCCGTCAAGATTTTCAGTATGCCGAAAAACCTGCATTTTGTAGCCTGCCGCTTCGAGATGTTCGACTT
>CAYSMJ010000007.1:0-33899 GCA_964432075.1 uncultured Caulobacterales bacterium
ATCCGCGATATCAATTTTGACCTGTCGGGCGGTGTACGGCCTGACTTGAAGGCGGTTGCCGCCGCCGAGGGCATAGGCCCGGTCTTTGACCGTTATGCCGGTGCGACAGGGTTTACCGTTCTGATTGATCGAAAAACCGGAACCATAATCACTATACTGACGGCTAGTCAGTCTGCCAGCAACATGGCAGACAGTTTACGTCAGGCGGTTCAAATGGCAGCAGATATCAAGGCCTGACAAGCGCCCACATATAAAGGCAATGATGGGCAAAATCATTCCGCAGCGTTGACCTCGCTTGCATTTGCGCTGCCACCAAGGAAGCCGCCGGACTGGCGAGCCCAAAGGTCGGCATAGAGCTTGCCTGAGGAGATCAAGGTTGAATGGGTGCCTTCTTCGACAATTGATCCTTTATCGAGAACGATCAGGCGATCCATCTCAGCAATGGTAGACAAACGATGGGCAATGGCGATGACCGTTTTGCCTTCCATCAGTGAAAAGAGGTTTTCCTGAATGGCCTGCTCGACTTCCGAGTCAAGCGCAGAGGTTGCCTCATCAAGGATCAGGATGGGCGCATCTTTCAGGAAAATCCGCGCAATGGCGATGCGCTGGCGTTGGCCGCCCGAAAGCTTGACGCCGCGCTCGCCCGCATGGGCGTCCAGACCGCGCCGTCCTTTCTGGTCGACCAGATCATCAACGAAACTGTCGGCATTAGCTTTGGCAATAGCCTTGTGAATTTCCTCTTCGGTTGCCTCTGGACGTCCGTAGGCGATGTTATCGCGGATGGATCGGTGGAGAAGCGACGTGTCCTGGGTGACCATCCCGATTTGTGCGCGCAGGCTGTCTTGCGTCACGGTCCTGATATCCTGTCCATCAATAAGAATTCGCCCGTTTTCAAGATCATAAAAGCGCAGAAGCAGGTTTGTCAGCGTGGTTTTGCCGGCGCCAGACCGGCCGACAAGACCGATTTTTTCGCCGGCAGCGATCGACACAGACAGGTCGTCTATGACTGATTTACCGCCCTGATTTGTGTCCTGACCGTAGTGGAAACTAATGTTTTCAAAGCTGATGGCCCCGCCAGTCGGTTGCAAAATGCCGGCGGCTTCATGGTCCCTGACCGTCACCTGGCGGTTCAGCATTGTCATGCCATCATGAATGATGCCGATATTCTCAAACAGGGCAGAGGTCTCCCACATAATCCACTGCGACATGCCGTTAAGACGCAAGGCAAGCGCAATTGCAGTGGCAATTGCGCCAACCGAAATTAGGCTATCCATCCATAACCATATCGATAATCCGGAGATAAAAAACACCGCAAACAGATTGTTTGTATAAACCAAAATTTGCAACACAGTGACGAGCCGCATCATCGGATGTACAGACTGAAGAAAATCGTTCATGCCTTCACGGGCATAGCGTTCCTCGCGCCCTGCATGTGCAAAAAGCTTGACGGTTGCGATATTGGTATAGCTGTCGACGATCCGCCCGGTCATGCCCGACCGGGCATCAGCCTGGCGTTTTGAGGTGCGCTGCAATCGCGGGAGGACCAGGTTCAGGATCAGGATGTAGAATATTAACCAGACAAGAAGGGGCACGGCGAGGCGCCAGTCGGTCAGGCTAACGGTGACGACCATCGCGATAAAGTAAACGATGACATAAACAGCCACATCGAGCAGTTTCATCACTGCCTCGCGCACGGCGAGCGACGTCTGCATCATTTTCGTAGAGATCCTGCCAGCGAATTCATCGGCAAAAAATGACATGCTCTGGCCAAGCAAAAGCCGATGCATCCGCCAACGCCCGATCATCGGCAGGTTGCCCAGCAGGGTCTGGTGCAAAATCAGCGAAGCGCCCGTGGCCGAGACGGGAAGCAGCACAAGCAGCACAAGGCTCATCCGAAATAGGGTATTGCCCTCGCGCTCCAGAAACCCTTCGCGCTCAGAGGCCGCAAGCCAATTCACAAGCTCGCCAAGAAAGCCAAAAAGCATGACCTCGCCAATGGCGATCACGGCGGACAGGACAGACATGGCCAACAGCCAGGGTGCGGCATCGCGTGTGTAATGCCAGCAAAAGGCAACCAGTCTGGCTGGCGGCTGTGCCGTCCGGCGTGTTTCATGGTCTTCCGGAAACGGTTCTAGCCGTCCCTCGAACCAACTCATGACCTGATCAATCGGTTTCATTTGCCGGTACTGCCATGGCCTGTGCGGTGGCGAAAGCATGAATGCCGATTGACAGTGAGACTATTGGCCGCCCGAGCGCCGGCGCAGGGCGATGACCAGCCCTGTAAGACTGATGACGAGCCAGAAAATTTCGATCACGAAGGAGGCCGCGTTAAAGGTTCTGGTCAACGAGAAGATGATGAGAACAGCACCAATGACATTGATGGCGGGATAAGCCGGCGCCCGGCTGTCCATTTTGCCGATTTGCGACAGAAAATAGGTGCCAACAACACAGGCCACCCCGGCAAAACCGACAAGATCACTAAAAGTCAGGGTCATGAATTGCCCTCGCCGACATCGCCAGTCGCCGAATTCAGGCTTGCATGGTCCATCCCTCAACCCCCATGGCGGCTTGGCGTACGGCTTCCGAGCGGGTCGGGTGTGCATGGCAGGATCGAGCAATGTCTTCTGACGATCCCCCGAATTCCATGGCGAGCACCACCTCGGCAATCAATTCGCCGGCTGCAACACCGATCACATGGGCGCCGAGGATGCGGTCGGTTTCGGCGTCAGCAAGAATTTTGACAAACCCGTCCGTCTCATGATTGGTTTTACCACGGCTATTGGCCGAGAAGGGAAATTTTCCTGTCTTGTACTTTATGCCCTCGGCTTTGAGGTCCTCTTCTGTTTTGCCTACACTGGCGACCTCTGGATAAGTATAGACAACATTGGGAACATGGTCGTAATTCACATGACCGGGCTTACCGGCAATGATCTCGGCGCAAGCAACCCCGTCATCTTCGGCCTTGTGCGCCAGCATGGGCCCTTGGATGCAGTCTCCGATTGCATAAATACCGGACACAGAAGTTTTGAAATGATCGGTTTTGATAAAGCCGCGCTCGTCGATTTTAACCCCTGCCTCCTCAAGGCCGAGCCCATGGATATAGGGCCGCCGTCCGATCGCAACGAGTACAGTGTCACAATCAACCGTTTCACTGTCACCCCCTTCCGAGGGTTCGACGCTGACCTTGAGCTTGGTTTTTAGTTTTTCAATTCCGGTCACTTTTGTAGAGGTACGGAAAGTCATGCCCTGTTTTTTCAGGATACGCTGAAACTGGCGGGAGACTTCCTTGTCCATGGTTGGCAAAATGCGGTCAAGATATTCAACAACCGTGACTTCAGCGCCAAGACGCCGCCAGACAGAGCCAAGCTCGAGCCCGATTACACCGCCGCCGATAAGAACGAGATGTTTCGGAACTGCCTTCAGCGACAGCGCCCCCGTGGATGATACAACGCGGTCTTCGTCGATCTCGACACCAGGCAACAGCGTAACCTCGGATCCGGTTGCGATGATGATATTGTTTGTGGCTAATGTTTTCGTAGATCCGTCGGCGGTCATGACTTCCACATTACCCGCATCGATGATCCGTCCTTTGCCAAGAACCATCTCAACATTATTTTTGTTCAGAAGATATTCAACACCCTTTGTCAGCCCACTGACGGCGTCGTTTTTTTGGGATAGCATTTGTGGCAGATCAAGTTTGACATTGGCCTTGATCCCGAGCCCTTCAAAGTCTTTGACGGCCATCTCATAAAGTTCAGAGGCATGCAAAAGTGCCTTTGAGGGGATGCATCCGACATTCAGGCAGGTTCCGCCGAATTTTTTGTCATTCCGCATTTCGACGCAGGCTGTTTTCAGGCCGAGCTGGCCGGCTCTGATTGCTGCATTATAGCCGCCCGGACCGCCGCCAATAATGACGACGTCAAATGGCTGTGCCATGTTATTCCCTTTCACTCCGGCCGCAGACAGGCCGGTGGCGCTGCGGACTGTTTTCTGTACTCCGTGCTTAATCGGATCGTCTGGCATGGCAAGGGAAAGCGAGCCGCAGGGCCCCCCCAATTGGATTATTGCCTAATACCAAGCGCCATGGACCGGAACCAAGCCTTGCAGCGCAGGTTTGAGCGCGTTCGCAAAAACCGATCACACCTTTTGTGAACGCGCTCAAGCTGTGGGGTTGATGGATGGGAACCAGCAACGCGGCGACCCGGCCCGCAGCCTAATCCCGGTCGGTGCGTGTCCATTGTTCTGCGGAATGGCGACCTTTTTCGCCATGGATCTGCAGTTTCTGGAGGAGAAATTCTGCAAGGCCACGCAACTCGCCCGGTGGCAACAGGGATCTGCCGTCTGACCACCATACAAATCCAATGGCGGATATCACAACCACCAGCGTCATAAGCGTCAGCATCAGCGGGAAAGAGGCTCCGAACAGGGCCGGGACAAAAAGCAAGCCGCTCAGCAAGAGCAGGCCGGCGATAAAGAGCGTCAGCGGCGGGATGGCGATATCAATGGCCAGCGCGATACGGCGCAGATCGCCCGCGCGCAGCCCCTCCCGCAACAGCGGCCAGGCCGTACTGGTGAGCATTGAGATCGAACCGCGTTCCCACCGCGCGCGCTGGACCACCATGCCCTTGTCACTGGCCGGGAGTGTGCTGGTGACGAGCGCTCGCGGCTCGAAGATGGGTGCCACGCCCAATCTTGTCATCTGGACGGTAAGCGCCAAATCCTCGACAATGGACGCTGAGCCCGTAAAATGATCGCGCAGGAGCGGAAAGGGAAACGCCATTCCGCTTCCTGTAAGCCGGGTCACATCGAAAAGGCGGAAGAGCCCCCGCATCCGGATCTTGTTCATCAACAGCCAGGCAAACGCGGCAACGCCTTGTTTGCGAGAAGCGCTATCAGAGTTTTGCGGGCGGTCCATCAGATACAGGGCCTGAACGGGTCGCCCGGTCTGCGAGGCACGGGCGACGATCATATCAAGCGCACCAGTCTGCAAACGGCAGTCGGCATCAAGAAAAACAACGATATCAGGCGGCGCGGATCGCAGGGCAGCAAGCCCGAATGCCAGCGCAAAGCCCTTGCCGCGCTGTTGCGTGTCGTTCCGCTCTAGCAATGTCACCTTGTCATGACCGTCGAAAAAGGACGCAACAGCGCTTGCGGTGTCGTCGGTGCAATTATCCGCAACGACCAGAATTTGATCGCTGGGCTGACGGTCTCTCAGACAATCCTCAAGCGTTGGAATAATCCCTGTGCTTTCATTATGAGCCGGGATTACAATTGTGGTGCGGGTTGGAGGTATTGTGGTTGAAACAGTCTTTTCGTGGGGTCGTGCCGGAAGATAGGCCCCAATGATCTCGGCAAGAAAAAAAACAGCCGGGACAAGCGCGAGTTGTGTGAGAACGGAAAGAACCAGCATCATCGTGGCTTACTCCCGTCCATTCCGAGCCCGTGACTTGCGTCGCCAGCGAAGAAAATCGACGACACCGACAAATTCAGGGATATGCGAGAGTGTTTTGTCCAGCTTCCCCATGAATACCTTGTCCCTATCTCTGGGATCGGGACGATCTAGTGCTGTCTTGATGAACAGCACAAGCAATCCTGTCAGCACGACAAGGCCGCCCCACAGAATGGGAATGCCGAACGGAATGACATCATAAGTGAGGTAAGTAATGCTGGCGGCAAGGGTGAGAACACTCGCTGGAAACAGGAATCCCCAGAAAATTGCCCGGCGTCTGTCCTGGACGCGAAAATATTCCGGCGCTCCTCCATGGAGGGCAGCAGCAAAGGCATGGTCAAAGCCTTGCTGGCGGCGGCTGCGCCACCATTTCAGCGGCGCCTTTTTTTTTTGCGTCGATGCAAGCATCGGTGAATCAAGGAACCAGATATGTCGTCCGCGCCCGCGCGTTCGTAAACAGAAATCCTGTATATCCGCGACGGCGAGATCACCGCGCAGCCCTCCGAGATTGACAAAATTATTGACCCTCACAAGGACATTATCGCCCGTGCTTTGGATTTCCTGATCACGCGGCTGTCCCTGTTTTCCGGGTTTGCCGCCGGATGGGTGCACAGCGCCTTCGAGCGCTGCAATTTCCGGGCGATCTTCGAGGAACCGGGCGGCACGGTGAAGCCATCTGGGATCGAGGGTCAGCCCGGCATCAAGAAAGTGTACATACTCAATATTCGGTTCGATCTTGCGGAGCTGCCGGAAGCCGGCATTGCGTGCACGTGCGGGGGGCGCCTCATTCTCGCCGCGCATTTTGACAACAATGGCACCGGCTGAACGCGCTGTTTCTCCGGGGGCAGAATCGCCCGAATAGGTCACGAAAACACTGGGATGGTTTTCGCCAATTGAGCGGATTGTGCGCGCCGGATCGCCATGCGGTTTTTCAAGGATGACAAAGCCAATCGTCGGCAGGTCTTCGACCTCATTTGAAATCTGAGCCGGTGGCTCGGAAACGTCGTCAATTGCAACCGACGAATTGGCCGTTGCTTTTGTCGGCCGGCCGGTGACGACCGGTGGTAGATCATCCGTCTTACGATGGGGTTCGCCACGCGGGGGCAGAATCTGATCATTCAAGACGCTGACCGGAAAGTCCTCATACTCGCCTTCCGACCCAGAGCTTGCGGTCGGAACTGATTTCCCTTCATCGGGTTGGTCATGGGGTGTGCCCGCTGCGTGTGGGGCCCCGGTCTCGCCGTGCTCCTTTCAGCCACCGGCGCCGTCAGAGACCTCCTTGAGATAGGGGGTATGGCCAACCAATTGCGGTTCGGGGACCGGACGATCAATGTCAACTGAATGTTGGTGGTACGGGGATGTATCTGTCCGGGACGAATTGTTCACGTCATCCGTCTCGTCTTGCAGGAGGCTGCGATTGACGAACGTTTCATCACCACTCAGATCTGCCTTGTAGGGATCATCCTTGCCTTTGTGGCTTTCGCCAGATGGCGGCAGGCCGAATACACCGAAGCTTTGCTTATCGGCAATAACCTGCGCGATAATCTTACGGTTTATCTGTTCTTTCTGTGCGGAAAATCCGTATACCAGTGCGGTATCAGCAAGGATGTTGATAACCCTTGGAATGCCTCTGGAGAATTCGGCAATCAGCGCTTTTGCCGCGTCTGAAAAGATCGGCTGCGTCGCGCCAGCCACATGAAGCCGCGTATCGATATAGGCGTGGACCTCGTCAGGGTTGAGCGGCGTCAGGTGAAAATCCGAGCCGATGCGTTGGGTCAATTGAAGCATGTCCGGATGGTTGAGCTTTTCTTTCAACTGCGGTTGTCCAACAAGAATAAGCTGAAGCAACTGGTCGCGGCCTGCATTGATGTTTGAAAGCATCCGGATTTCTTCAAGCATATCCGTCGTCAGGTTTTGCGCTTCGTCAATGATCAGAACGCAGCGTTTTCCTTTTGCATATTCCTGAATAAAAAACGTTTGTAATTGCTGGAAGAGTTCAACATGGGAAAGCCCCTGATATGGCTGCATAAATCCCATCAGTACCCAGCTGAGCAGGCTCCCCCGTTCAGGCTGAATGTTTGATAAAAGTGCGACAGTGTGGGTTTCTGTCAGTTGGTCGAGTAGACGGTGTAACAAGGTTGTCTTGCCGCAACCAACCCCCCCTGTGATCACAGAAATGCCGGCATTATTCAAAACGCCATATTCCAGCATCGCAAAGGCAAGCCGGTGATTGCGCCCCCAGAACATGAATGCCGGGTCAGGCTGGATCGCAAATGGTTTTTCAGTGAGCTGATAAAAGGCTTCGTACATAGGCCTTGGGGCTGGCGGAACATTTATGTTCGCCAAATTCCTTCTGTTTTTTTGGCGATCAGCCCAAAGGCAGACCGCCATTATCATTAAACCCGGAAATTATCGCGGCATGGGCGATCTTGGCTGAAGCAAGCGATTGCCTGACTTCAATAATATCTCCCTCTGATCCGTTGCAACCCGGGCTCTTGTTCTCCGTGTAAACCCAGAGCAATCGACTAAATTCAGGCGTCTTTCAAGAGGGATTTTATCTGATCAGTATATCGGAACCCATCCCCGCCAAGACGGAGCGCCTCATTCAGGTGCATACGCGCGTCTTCCGTAATATTGGTTTCCAGCAATAACGAACCGAGATGATATCTCAGAACGGCATTGTTCGGAAAATCCTGAACCGCCGTTTCGAGGACACGTTTGGCTTCTTCCAGTCGCCCCGCCTTGAAATAGACCCAACCGAGAGTGTCCTGAAAACTGGGATTTTGTACGCCTGCAATTGTCTGTGCAATCTCCACGGCGCGGTTGAGGCTCTGTTCGTCAGACCGGGTGTCAGCCAGCAGGCTCGCAAGATTGTTTGCCACGAGCCGGTCATCCGGCCGACGCTGGCGCAACTCTTCATAAAGCGCGATTGCTTCCTGGGTGCGGCCGGTGTTCAAAAGGCTGTCCGCTTCATAGATCTTCAGGCCGTAACTGTCCGGATATTGCTGCAATCCCTGGTAGATCAGGGCAAAAGCCTCAGCGCTGCGTCCTGATCGTAAATAGTACCGATAGAGGTAGTCATAAGCCTCGATACGGGACGGATCGCCGACAATGGCTTCATTGAGCTGGGTCTCGGCATCGTCATTGCGACCAAGCTGAAAATAAAGCCGCGAGAGCAATACGCGTGCGTCATAGGAATCAGCATTGTCGACGATCAGCTCTTTGAGCAAGGATTCGGCACGATCAGTTTGGCCTTCTTCTGCATAAGCCCCGATCAGGACCGATAGGGATTCCCGGGAAAGAGCTTCTTCCCGGTTGGCATTTTCCAGCCGGGAAATCGCCGTAGCATAATCGCCTTCGCCAATCGCGGCTGTACCGAGGATTCGGTCAATGGCCGCGTTATCGGAACCGCTGAGTTCCTCAAGCCGACGGGCCGCCTCTTCAGAGCCCGCCCAGTTGCGTTGCGACAGCCTTGTGGCAGCGAGAAGCTGAAGGCCTTCCGGATTGTTTGGGGCTTTCGATAAAGATTCCTGAAGAATGGCTTCTGCCCTGGCCATCTCGTTCTTGCGGATAAGCATTTTCGCATAGGCATTGGCGATTTTCGGGGCTGCGTTAGACAGGTTGAAGGCCTGAACAATCTGTTTTTCAGCAAGCTCGGCATCGCCTTTTAGTTCAAACGCCGCCCCAAGCATCATCAGCGCATTCACGTTTTCTGCCTCATTCCCCAGTGCCGTGCGCAGGTCGATGATTGCGTTATCCAGTTGATCGGCGTTGATTTTCAGGCTTGCCCGGCTGATCAGGGCTTCGGTGTTAACTTCGTCTTCCTCCAGAACACGCTCAATAAGCTCACGCCCCTTTTCTGGCTCGCCATCAAGGATGTGGACTTTCGCCAGATCAATCATGGCCCGGTTGCGGATGGCGGTTTCGATCCCGCGGCCCATGAAAGGCTCATAGATTTCCTTCGCTTCGCCATAACGACCGGTGTCACGCAGAAAGGCCCCGTAGGAAAATTTGAGTTCCTGATCGTCGGCATAGGTCTTCATCAGGCCGGCATAGGTTTCGAGGGCGCGTTCATCACCGCCAAGAACCCGGTCGACCCGAACCAGGTTTGTTTTCGCTGCGAGGTCCTCGGGGACCATTTTAATCACGCTCGCGAGGATCGGCCGCGCATCAGCGAAGCGTCCGTCGCGCACCAGCGCCCGTGCATAGGTCTGACGATAGCCCACATCGTCGGGGTTTTCGCGAATTAATCCCAGAAATGCCCTGTCGACCTCGGCCTTGCGACCAAGATCGCTGAGAATCTCAATCCGCATCATCTGCAGAATGATTTGCGACGGGTTGTTTCCGATGGCCTCGTCAAGAATCGCAAGCGCCCCCTGCCGGTCCTCCTGCTTGATGCGGTTCGCAACGATCAGCGAGAGTGCGCCTTCATTGGCAGGATCATCTTTAAGAACGTCATTGGCAATCTCAAGGGCATTGGCGCGGTCCCCAATCTTGAACAGAATGCTGGCCTTCAGGGTGCGCGCGCCCACATTGTTCGGCTCTACCGCGAGGGCTTTGTCGGCTGCCGTTTCTGCTTCCTGTTCATCGCTGGCAAGCAGATAAATGTTTCCAATATCAACAAGGGCGTCGACATTTTCGGGCTGGAGGCGGATCAGGCTTTGGAGCAGCGGAAACATGGTTTCATATTCATTCTGGGCTTCCGCGATATTAATCAGGCCCTGCAGGGCCGGAGCGTATTCTTCGTTGATTTTCAGGGCGTTGCGATATTGAAGATTTGCCCGCAAATAATCGCCCTGTTCGAAATATTCATCGCCCTCCTTCATATACTTCTCGACGCGCTGTTCAGGCGAAGAGCAGGCATTGAGCGCAAGGGTGGCCGCAATGACGACGAGAAAGTTCCGGGCAACTTTTGCGTGGCCGAGTTTTTCAGAAAATCTATCGAAAAACATGAATAACCTCTTTGGATTAGGGGCGGGCTCCGCCACTTTTTGGCCGTCCTTTTGCAGGATTGCCGGTTGCACTACGCGAAGTCGCGGACTTTTTGAAGCCGGACAAGGTGGAATTTGTTGCACCCACCTGCCGAAAATTGCCATTTGCACAGGGCATCCAACCGTCCTATGCGAGCCGGTGACCGGATCAGATGATGCGGTGCCGAACAATCATGGCTAAAGTGAGGACTGGTTATGGGTGACAGCTTTTCTCTTGAGGATCTGATCATCATTTTGCGCCGGCGGTTTCTGGCTTTTCTGATTCCGACCGTTTTGCTGGGACCATTATTGTCGATTGGTGTGATGCTTTTGCCGGCCTGGTATACGGCCAAGGGTACAATGCTTATTGAATCCCCGCAGATTTCGACCGGGGAAAATCGTTCCGGTAAAGCCAAGGCCATGGAACAGATTGAGTTGATCAGGGCGAGATTGAATGCCCGGCCCCAATTACTGCTGATTGCCGATCAGACTGAGCTGTTTGCCGGAAATGAAAGACTTTCTCTCACAAAACGTGTTGAAAAAATGCGAAAGCGGTTCCGCGTCGCGCCGATCACGAATGAGATCGTGACTGGACGGGCCAGTCGCGAAACGCTTGCATTTGAAATCGCCTACAAAGACAAAAACCGATACAAAGCCGCTTCTGTTGCCAATGAATATATGAACCGGTTTGAACAGGAAGCCAAAAAGCGTTCGGTCAAAAACGCCTCCGACGCGACTGAATTTTTTGAGCAGCGTACCGAAGACCTGATTGCCGATCGCCGGGCAAAACGTGATGAAGTTGCCAAGTTCAAACAGGCCAATGAGGGCCGGTTGCCCGACCAGCTCCCGCTTCAGGAACGACAGCTTGAACGTTTCATCCAGCAGCTGTCACAGATTGATACACAGATTGCGTCTGTCGAGGAGGACAAGCGTTTTGTTGAGTCACAGATCGCCAGTAATGCTGCAGGCGGGGGCGCGGAAAATAGCCCCGAATCCCTGTTACTGACAAAGCGATCCGAACTGGAACAGCTCCGTGCACGGTATACAGACGCCCATCCTGAGGTCATTGCCGTGCGCAATGAGGTCCGTGCCCTTGAACGCCAGCTTGCGCCCGGACGTCAACTCCAGCGGATGCAACAGGAACTTGATGACGCGGAAGAACGCTTGGCAAAAGCGCAGGAAAGTGGCGCCGATGATGAGGAAGTTGCGCGCCTGTCTGCCAAGGCTGATGCGCTTGCTGATGAGTTTCTCAGTAAGGCAACTGCAGGCAGCGGGCTTTCCTCGAGTGCGCAGACCTTCCTTTTGCGTTCTCGACTATATTCTCTCGATAAACGAGGTAAAGCTTTTGAAGACAGACGAATAGGTCTTCAGACCCGGATTGATGAGATCGAGCAGCGGATTTCCGAAACGCCTGCGGTGGAAAGCCAGCTTTCCGAACTGGTAAATGATCTCGAATTCATCGAAGCGCAGCTGACCGAAAACAAGATAAGGCAGGAAAACGCGCAGCAAGTCGAGGATCTCGAAGTTCAGGATCGTCTGGAACGTATCGAAATGATTGAGGCGGCGAGCGTGCCTGAAAAACCATCAAGCCCCAACCGCGTCGCGCTCATCTTTGTGTCTTTGGTGTTTTCGCTTTTCGTCGGCACGCTGACGGCAGTTGGTATGGAGTTTCTTAATGCAACCGTCCGCGGACGCACCCATCTGACAAACCTTATTGATGAGCCTCCCCTTGCGGTTATCCCTTTCATAGTAAATGATGCCGAACCAAAGTCGGGTTTTAACCTGAAGCGTTTTTTGCCCTTAGGGCTCGGGCGCAAACAGGCACCCGTCGCCGGGGAGTAACGCTGCCGACAAGGGTATTTCCCGGGTCTGGTCGTGAAATCACGCAACACGATCGTCACAAATTTGACACAGGATGATGGTGATGCGGTCTTTGTCGCCATCAATGGCCCGCCGGATCTTGACAGACTCGTGGACTTGAGCGGAAAGGCGTCATCGCGAACAGATTGACAAGCCGACGCTTGGCGGGGGCCGGGATACGATATGGACCATATTCGAGAAGCCGTTATTCGAGCCCGCGACAAGCGCAAAAGCGTACCGGAACAGGCCGCCGCCCGGAAGGGCGCGCGTGCGCCCATGGCGCGCGACGTTCCGCTATCCTCGGTAGATCTTGCGGGCTTTTCGGTGCTCAACTGCAATCTCGCCGGGTTTAGCGACAACCGGATCATCTCGAACGAACACGATCCGGTGCTGAACAGCTATCGCGTTCTCAGAACACGAGTTCTTCAGAAAATGGGTGAGGAAGGCTGGCGAACGCTTGCGGTTGTTGCCGCTGCCCCCGGGGCTGGCAAAACCGTGACAGCAATCAATCTGTCGATTGCCATCGCCTCAAGCCAGACTGCGCGCGTGGTCCTGTCCGATTTTGATTTCTATCGCCCAAGCGTTGCCCGATATCTTGGTTTGCCGCAGGGCAACTCGGTTCTCGATTTTTTTGAGGGATCAGCACCCTTTGAAAATGTTACCTACCAAATTGATTTCCCAAACCTGCTTGTGCAGCCCAATGACCGGGTCAGTCGTCGTGGCGCTGAATTTCTGAATTCTGAGCGTCTCGAAGCTTTGTTTGACAGTGCAATTGGCGACTATGGGGCGCAAATTGTTGTCATGGATACCTCGCCAATATTGGGTTGCGACGATACCCTCTCGCTCCTGCCGCACATCGATTGTGTTCTGCTTGTTGCGGCCAGTGGGGAGACGAAAGCAAGCGACCTGAAAGAAGCCCGTCGGCTTCTGCAAAAAACGAATATTGTTGGGACCGTCCTGAATATGGCGCCAGCGTCATCCTTGAACTCCAGCTACTATTACAGTTAGTGTACATACACAAAAAGTGTGATCGTCGACGGCTCCCATCCATTGACTTGAGTTCGACCGCGTGACTCCTGAAAAATACAGACTGGTTTTTGACCCAACGAAAAGTAAATGCAGTCTACGTGCCTTGATCAATCCCAAAGAGGCAATATGCTCCGTTGCCATTGCGTTTGCGAAGCGGCCGAGTGCCGCTCGGAGACAATGGCACCGCACAAAGCTGTAGCCGTCAGACGGGGATTTGCCTGATCGCATTGCTCGAGGACGATTTGATGAGTTCTGATAGTCAAGGTTTGTGGCTCGATAAAACGCACCCATACAAGGGTCAGACCCAAAATTAAACCACTGGCAGCGAATAGCTGCATGCAGTCTTTCATCCGGATAAGAAGGATCGCGATGATCAGCATGACAGCTATCATCAGAGATCTGCTGCAAAAAGTACTCAGCTTTATGATTTCCAGCACGCTGTATTTCAGCGTACCACTTTGATCAGTAAAGCGATCAGCCCGCTAGCAAGGATGGTTCGATCGGGCGGTAGGTTTTGGCACCGGTGACAACGGCTGCGGTTAACCCCACAGCTTCGGTCAGGATATTATCCGAGTAGACCTTGAGGATACCCTTCTTCGCATCGACAAGCGCGGCATCCTCGTTTGCCTCAATCATGTTCTGTACACCGAGTGCCAGATAGTGGCCGCCAACGACATTGCCCACCTGTCTCAGATAGGCCGTTGCCCCTGATAGCGGGTCTTCCGGATCATGGGGCGCCTGTTTGAGCAGCCAGTCGGTCGAGAACTGCATCGCCTTTAATGCATTGTCGAGCTTGATACCGACATTCTGCAGCGCGGCGTCATCGTGGGATTTCAGGCTTTCCACATTTGCTGCAATTTCTGCCGCGAGCGCGGCAATGCCAGCTCCGCCATCCTTCTGGAGTTTGCGGCCGACAAGATCAATCGCCTGGATCCCGTTGGTTCCCTCATAAATTGCCGCGATCCGCGCATCGCGCAAATATTGCGCCGCCCCGGTTTCCTCAATATATCCCATTCCGCCATGGACCTGGATACCGAGCGACGTCACTTCATTGGCTCGGTCTGTTGCCCAGGCCTTGGAGATCGGCGTCAACAGCGCTTCGCGTACGCCATTTTGTTCCCGGGTTTGGGTATCGTCACCGGCCTTTGACAGATCATAGGCAACCGCGTTGGCGTAACAGATGGCCCGGGAGGCATCGACGAGGCTGCGCATCAGATACAGCGTCCGGCGCACATCGGGATGGTCAATGATCGGGACCATCTCGCCGCCGCGCGCGTTGATTGACCGTCCCTGGCGTCTTTCCTGGGCATAAGCCAGGGCTTTCTGGAAAGCCCGCTCGGCAATCCCGACCCCCTGAACCCCGACGTCCAGACGGGCCGCGTTCATCATGACGAACATGTTCTGCAGCCCCCGGTTTTCTTCGCCCAGCAGCGTGCCGTAGCACGAGCTGTTTTCACCATAGGCCATCACACAGGTGGGGCTTCCGTGCAGCCCCATTTTCTCTTCAAGCCCGACACAATGGACATCGTTCCGCTCGCCGATGGATCCATCGTCATTGACGTGGAATTTCGGGACCACAAACATTGAAATCCCGGCTGTACCTGCCGGGGCATCTTGTAACCGTGCCAGCACCAGATGGATAATGTTTTCGGTCAGATCGTGATCGCCATAAGTAATATAGATCTTCTGGCCAGTGATGCGGTAGCGCCCATCACCGACCGGTTCGGCCTTGGTTCGAATGTCCGCAAGATCGGAACCCGACTGAGACTCGGTCAGATTCATGGTGGCGGTCCAGGTGCCGCTGACGAGTTTTTCGAGATATCGCTGCTTCTGATCATCGGTTGCGGCGTGAAGAAAGGCTTTTACCGCTCCTGTGGTCAGGGTTGTTCCGATAGCAAACGACATACAGGCCGCATTCATCGCGTCGACACGCGCAACGGCAAGAGTGGAGGGCAGGCCCTGGCCACCAACCGCTTCCGGGAAGGCAAGTCCGTTCCATCCGTTCCCGGCATATTGTTCGTAGGCTTCCTTAAAACCGGGTGTTGTCATAACCCTTCCATCGTCGAGCCTTGCTCCGTTCTGGTCGCTCTCCCAGTTCAGCGGGGCCAGCACATCATCGCAAAACTTTGCCATTTCGCCAAGAATCGCGGCTGTAAGCTCTGTACTGAGTTCGGAAAAACGTTCCGTTTCCATCAGCGCCCCGAATCCTGCCATATGATACAGGCAAAGGCCCATATCCCGTGTTGGCGTTGAATAGCTCATGCGAAATCTCCTCGATCATAGTCGTTGCAGCGTAAGCCAAAGCCTACTCGAACCAAAGCGCACCGAACAGCATGCGATGCAGTTGGTAATCGTCTTATGTTCCATTTTTGTTCTTGACACCGGAAGGGTATTTCGAGATATTGATGAGGGAAGGATAACACAGTGTTTGACACAAAAAGTGATCATGATGACGCGGTCGTCGATGGTGAGCTGGGGTCGGTCGGTGACCTCGGTTTGTCGGCCCGGCATGAAGGCCTGGTCCTTACGCTTGAGATTGATGACCCTGACACGGTTGAAGCGCTGGCGGCTTTTCCAGAGGGCCGTGCGCGCGACCGATACGCGCGCACGGCATTGCGGATCGGTGTCCTGGCGCTGGAACAGGCGCGGTCGCGGATTGACGTTGAGCGGCTGCGTGATGAAGGCACGCGTATGCTTGACGGCATGCAGGAGGCGCTGGCGGCGCATCACCGGGCGCTGACCGGCGATGTGTCGAGGGCCCTGAACGATTATTTTGATCCGCGTTCGGGTCGGATGACCCAGCGAATTGATGATCTGTTCTCCAATGGGGGCCAACTCGAACGGACGATCCGGCAGCAGGTTGGTACGGAAAACTCTCCGCTGGCTGAGACCCTGAACCGGTTTCTGGGAACCGCCAGCCCAATCATGACCGTGATTGATCCGGAAAGTCAGCAGGGCCTCGCGGCCAGCCTGACCAAATCCGTTGACGCGATTACGTCTGAGCAGCGCGAGCGCATCCTGCGGGAGTTTTCGCTTGATAATGCCGAAGGCGCCCTGTCTCGTACCGTGCGGGAATTATCCGAACGCCATGGCGCTGCCGGCGCGGATCTGGAAAAGAAAATCGGAGAAATGGTCGGTGAGTTTTCGCTCGACAACAAGGACAGCGCGCTTTCCCGGCTGGTACAGCGGGTTGAGCATGCCCAGAAGGTTCTGACCGACGAATTTTCCCTCGACCGGGACGGCTCTGCGCTTGCCCGCATGCGTAAGGAGTTATTGAGCCAGATCGAGGCGCTGGCCAAGGCGCAGGCTGCCTTTCAGGCTGATATTTCGGGGCGGCTTGCTGAAATGACGGCGCGCAAGGCCGAAAGCCTGCGTTCGACCCGCCATGGCGAGGACTTCGAAGCGCAGCTGTTTCAGGAAATCGATGCGCGCGCCCAGGCACGCCACGATATTGCGACAGCTGTTGGGGCCACAACCGGTCTGATCCGAAACTGCAAAAAGGGCGACATTCTGATTGAGCTTGGTCCGGACCATGCCGCGCCCGGCGTCAAGATTATTATCGAAGCCAAGCAGGAGGCCGGGTTTTCCTTTGAACGGGCGCGCCGCGAAATTGAGGATGCCCGGCGAAACCGGGCGGCCAGAATCGGATTGTTTGTTTTCTCGCAGCGCACGGCGCCCCCGGGGCTCGATCGTATCCGCAGGGTTGGCGAGGATATCTTTCTCACATGGGACGCCGATGACACCGGCAGTGATCTCGTGCTTGATGTGGGCCTGTCCCTGGCCTCGGCCATGGCGGCAAGCCTCGATGCCGGTTCGCAAACGGCGGTGGGTCTTGTGGAAATGGAACGCGCGATCCTCGAGATTGAAAAACAGATCGGCTATCTGGACGAATTTGAGAAAAGTGCTGACACAATTATGGCGAGCGCGGGTAAAATCCATGATCGGAACCGGAAAATGCGCATGGCCCTGAAGCGGGAGATCGAAACGCTTAATACCTGTCTTGACAGCCTGCGGCGCGACTGAGGGGGCATAGACCCTGTTGCCCGGAGCATTAACAAGGCGCGGCCCGGCGGGTATACTGTCGCGACAACTGGGGAAAACCGGTCGGTGATGGCGTCCTTGGCGCATCGCCGATCTGAAAGTGGGGCATGGGTCATGGGGTCGAAATCCAACACCGGACAAAGAAGGGAAGATCGGTCTCAAAACGAGGCTGGCAAGACCGTCATATTGGCCAATGACACCACCGGAGCGCCATATCAGACTCAAATCAGCGTGGTGATCGAGACGGTCATTGAGCGGGCGAATGGCCGTTTGAACGGGCTTGAGCCGGCAAAACGAAGGCTTGCAAAACAGATTGCCGTGCGCCAACGCGCGGGGAGCGCCGTTATCGCAAACGCCATTCGCCTCGCCGTAGGGGTTGTCTGGCTGATTGTTGGCGGTGTGTTAATTTTTGACCTGCCCCGGCGGTCCGCCGGGATGTCCGCCCTTGGTGCCTTTTCCGGCGTTCCTGATAGTGATCTTGGCAGCCTTTCCCGCTTGTTTGTATTCATCGGCGTCATCATGGTCGCGTTTTCCGGACTGGCGGTCGCATGGGCTTATGCCAGGGCCAGACATCATCGGGCCGCCCGTCAGGCGGCGGAAAATCTTGGCCATGATATCGCCGAAGCCGCACACACCCTGAAACGTGATCTTGACGTTCAGATCGGCCATGTCGTCGGTGAGCGGCCGGCCCGCGATGCGGTTAAGGGCCTTGTTGGGGCGCATCATATGGCGGTGGAAGCAAGCCTGTTTTATTCAAAGCTCGGCTTTGTCACTGACAATTCTGACAGGGCGCTTGGTGATTTTGACAATTTTCTGGGGCGGGGGGGCGCGCCGGCGCCGGCCGTTCTTTTCCTGATGGGTTTCATCATCGGGACGATCCTGACCGGGCTGCTTTTTATGCCGAAAGCCGGCCTGATGTCGGGATCTGTTGATACTAACCTGGCCCCGGATCTGTTTCGTTATGGCGGTTTTGCGCTGTTGTTTCTGGTGGGAGTAGTCATCACCCTGTTTTCGGGACTATTGGCGGAACTTGTGTTTCCGCCCTTTCGGGTTACAAAGCGCGCAATTTTGCGGGATGCGCTGGATGCCATGCGCCGGGCACAATTTGTAGCGAAAATGCCCAATCTTGATGCGATGGTGCATGAGCTTGAGCTGGCGCAGGAAACACTTTTGAGCCGGCTTGGTCGGCATGAGGCGAATGCCGGGGCGAAAAAATCTGCAGCCTCCGGTAAAATCGGGGCACCGGCCGACATGGGCGGTTTTCAGGAGCGTGCCGATAAGGCAAACGATCAGGATGGTCCGGACAAGCCTTTCTGGCGGCATCGCAAGGATCGGCTTGATTTTGTGGATACCGGTTTTCAGGCGATCCCACCCGTCATGAGGCGAGAGCCCCGGCTCCGTGAAAAAGAATCGCCGAGGGCTGATTCGTCAAAAAACCGCCGGTGACTGCGCGGGAGAGAGGGCCCGGGCCGGGTTTCCAGGCGGTGTTAACCCATTTTTTTTGGTTGATTTTGACGCGGCCCGGTTCGGTCATTGGCGATGCCGGTGCCGGAACCGTTTCCGAAACGAGCCGGGCGCACCCGCTTCTTTCGTGATCCATGCCGCTAGCCGCTCTCCGTTTTCGCCAGGCTTTTCCCCATCGCCTGTCGACAAATCCAAGACTGATCGAAAAACTTCATATTGACGACAGCGCAGGTGCCGATAACTATATGTTGTGGTTTGCGAGCGCCGACACAGGGCAAACGCCACTTCACTGGCAGGAATGGGATTGCCGATCCGCGTGGCTGGCGCCAGGCAGACAAGGGTCAGCAGTCGCGTATAAACAGGACAGACAGGGTGACCGGCATCAAGGGGCACCAAAACGGACGGAGGGATAAAATGACAAAACCAACCACGGCCACGACGATGCCGACGACGATTAAAGAGCGTGATGCGCAACGGCCTCCCGCAAGCCGGCCCGATCTCAAGATCGTCCGGGATATTGAAATTGATCGTTCGCGGGACGCCTTGCTCACGGACTTTGGCAAAACCACCATGGAAGACCGATATCTTCTGCCGGGCGAGTCGTTTCAGGATATGTTCGCTCGCGTCGCGCAGACCTATGGCGATGATGCCGATCATGCCCAGCGTGTCTATGATTATATTTCCAAACTCTGGTTCATGCCGGCAACGCCCGTCCTGTCGAATGGCGGCGCAAAGAGGGGGCTGCCAATTTCGTGCTTTCTCAATGGCGTGCCGGATTCGCTCGATGGCATCGTCAGGACCTGGAACGAAAATGTCGCGCTTGCCTCAAATGGCGGCGGCATCGGCACCTATTGGGGCGGAGTTCGTTCGATTGGTGAGACGGTAAAGGACGCGGGCCAGACCTCCGGTATCATTCCGTTTATTCGCGTGATGGATTCGCTCACGCTTGCCATTAGTCAGGGGTCTCTGCGCCGGGGGTCAGCCGCCTGTTATCTCGATGTGCATCACCCGGAAATCGAAGAATTTCTTGAGATCCGCAAGCCGTCCGGTGACTTTAACCGGAAATCCCTGAACCTGCATCACGGCATCAATATTACCGATGAATTCATGGAAGCGGTCCGCGATGATCTCGACTTTGGGCTCAAGAGCCCCAAAACCGGCGAAGTCATCCGTACGGTGAGTGCCAGGAAGCTATGGCAGAAAATCCTCGAAATCCGGCTGCAGACCGGTGAGCCTTATCTTGTCTTTTCCGATACGGTTAACCGTCAGCTTGCAAAGCACCAGCGTGACCTCGGTCTCAAAGTGTCCACATCCAATCTCTGCTCGGAGATCATGCTTCATACCGGTAAGGACCATCTGGGTGAGGAGCGAACGGCCGTCTGTTGCTTGTCCTCGATCAACGCAGAGAAATGGGAAGAGTGGAAAGACGAACCCGGATTTATTGAGGACGTAATGCGCTTTCTTGATAATGTTCTCTCGGAATTCATCGAAAAGGCACCGCCCGAAATGGCAAAGGCGGTCTATTCCGCGCGCCGTGAACGCTCGGTTGGGCTGGGTCTTATGGGCTTTCACTCCTTCTTGCAGGAAAAGCGTGTGCCTTTTGAAAGTGCGATGGCAAAATCGTGGAATATGCGCTTGTTCAAACATATCCGGATGGGGGCGGATGCGGCTTCTGTCAAATTGGCCGAGGAGCGCGGTGCCTGTCCGGATGCGGAAGACCGTGGTATCAAGCAACGTTTCAGCCACAAGCTTGCGATTGCACCAACAGCGTCAATCTCGATCATCTGCGGTGGCGTTTCGCCCTGCATCGAGCCTATCCCGGCCAATGTCTACACACACAAGACCCTGTCCGGATCGTTTACGGTCAAGAACAGGGCTCTTGAAACGATCCTTGACGAAAAGGGTGAAAACACACCATCGGTCTGGGCTTCGATTATCGAACATGAAGGAAGTGTTCAGCATCTTGATTGTCTGACTAGGGAAGAAAAAGATCTGTTCAAGACTGCCTTTGAGATCGATCAGCGCTGGGTTGTTGAGCTTGCTGCCGATCGCGCGCCTTTTATCTGTCAGGGTCAGTCGGTCAATGTCTTCCTGCCGGGTGATATCGATAAATGGGACCTGCATATGCTGCACTGGACCGCGTGGGAGAAGGGTGTGAAGAGCCTTTATTATTGTCGCTCAAAATCTGTCCAGCGTGCGTCCTATGCGGGCGGCAAAAAGGGCGAAGCGCCCACAAATGCCGTGGGCAAATCCGACCTCGACGCCGAAATTCAGGCGAACCTCGGGGCTGCTGCCGCATCGCGTACGGATTATGACGAGTGTCTGGCTTGTCAGTAAGTTGAGAGTTCGGCAAAACTTGTTCGAATAGCCGCCGTCGCTGACATTAACGCAGCCGTCTATGGTGCGACCCATATGGATGCCGGACGCTGTGCCATTTGGGGCAGGGAGTGGGCGTTATGAGGACCAACGCCCGCCGAATTCATCCGCAACCGGCCGGGCCAGACCTCGCCAGGGAGGCCCAGCCAAAATTCATCTTTATCCAGATGCATTTTGCGGATATTTGTAAGGGTGCCGCTCAGCTGCCCATTGCCGCCATGGCGGCGTCGCCGGCTGGTGGCGGGCTTCATTGACTTCTTTAATGATCGTTGTGCTGAATGTGTTTAGCCTGTCCGGATTGCGCGATGTGATTAGTCCAATGTCAACGACAACCGGGCTGTCTTCGCGGTCGCCACCAGCATTGATGATGTCTGTTATGATAGGATGATCGCTTGTCACCTTCTGCGCGTGCAAAAGCCCCGATGTGCAGTCGCGCTTGCCTGCGCTGCAAGGATCGGTTCCGGTTCATGCAGCCTGATATTCGCGGTTCTTTTGGTAATCAGCCGCGGTTTTGAAGTTCGGGAAATACCGCCGGTGAGCGAATGTTCACACAAAGGTCGCTTGTTTCAGTTTGAGATTCCCGGTAGCGTTTTCAAATAGTAGTTGTGTAAAATCAGTGAGGGCACTTCATGACAGGCGAACAGATCAGGTCGCCCGCCTTGAGCGAGGCGGATCGGCGTTCACTTCAGCGTATCGGCTACGGTATTTTCGCCGTTTTTGTCGCGGCGACCGTTCTTGTCGCCCGAATTATTTTTATCGGCTGAGCCTTATTCGCGATTAAACAGTGTCGAAGCTGTTGCTCAGCATGTGCTGGGCAAGCAATTTCCGTCATTTGTTCGGTTGGGGCGTTACCCGCAGATAGGGTTTGATCTCGGTGTAACCTTTGGGAAAAAGCCGGGCAATTTCTTCCTTGTCGGTCAGAGATGGCACTATAATGCAGTCATCGCCGTCCCGCCAGTTTACCGGCGTTGCGACCTTATAGCCGTCCGTCAGCTGCAGGCTATCGATCGTGCGCAGCACTTCTGCAAAGTCGCGGCCGGTAGATGGCGGATAGGTCAGGGTCAGCCGAAGCTGTTTCCGGGGATCGATCACGAAAACGGAGCGCACGGTAATGTTTGCGGCCGCTTCCGGGTGGATCATGCCATAAAGATCGGAAACCTTGTGATCGCCATCAGCGATGATGGGATACCAGATGTCGGCATTCTGGGTTTCTTCGATATCGTTGATCCAGGCCTTGTGGTCGTCCACTGGATCGACAGACAGGGCAATGACCTTGACATTGCGCCGGTCCCATTCCGGTTTGAGGCGTGAGACCTCCCCCAGTTCCGTGGTGCAGACCGGAGTGAAGTCGGCCGGATGGGAGAACAAAACACACCAGTGATCACCGATCCAGTCGTGAAAACGGATCGGGCCGACGGTAGAAGCCTGTTCAAAATCGGGTACGGTCTGTCCGAGTAGCAGTGTCATAGCTGGCTCCGAGTTTTGTGCCTGTTATATTGTTTATATAGGGCAGGCAACGCCCCGGTTAAATGGGGGCGGGAGAGCTTGAGCGCCAGCATGCTTTCGCCGCATCTCATTGGCAGTCAATCTGTCCGAGTGCTTACCAATCGCGGCCCCCGCGAGGGCCACCTATTTGTCGCGGCCTGAGACAAATCTAAAAGCGTGAGCCATCTCAAGCACTTAACGCTAATTTGAGCTGTCATCCCGCAATTTTTTGCCTTTTGTGACTCCTAAAACGGGCATTTAACGTTATTTTATCCGTGAGGTAGGCATTATCATTAGTATGAAATGTCGTGAGACCCCAGCCTCGGAAGTTTGGGTTCGGGGCTGCGCCAAAGGGTGAGACCGGAGCGTGATGGTTGCGTTAGCGGAGTTTGATGGCTCGCAGAATAGAGGCCGACATGTCGACGGCATGCTGCCCGGGCGGTCTGGCCTTGCAAACAACGACGCCATATGTTCCTTGCCCAGAGAATTTCATAATTCCTTGCTTGCCACTGGGGTTTTATCGGGTTTAAACTCTACGGCATGTAGAGCAATCCGTAGGGGAAATAGCTGCAATCGCGTTTTGCGGTTGGCAGGGTTCATGACCACCGGGGCGATAGCAACAATGACAGGCCTGCCAGCGGAAGGCAGGTACTACAAGCGGCTGAGGGACAAAGCGAAACGGCAACGGCGATAACCAAGGGTAACAGGAAATGATCGGCGAAAGCACAGGCAAGGATATGGACGTTTTCGATCTCTTTTCGGAGACCTATCAGCGAACGAAGCACGAAGCGATGAGCTTGCGCGATTATCTCCTTGCGTGCCGTGAGGACACGATGATGTATGCCAGCCCGGCCGAACGCATGGTTGCGGCCATCGGCGAGGCTGCGATGGTGGATACATCCAAGGACCCGCGGTTGTCTCGCATCCATTTTAACCGTACGATTCGTCAGTATAAAGCTTTTGAGGGCTTTTATGGGATGGAAGAGACAATCGAGCGGATCGTTGCCTATTTCCGCCATGCCGCTCAGGGGCTCGAAGAAAAACGCCAGGTGCTCTACCTTCTCGGGCCCGTCGGTGGCGGCAAGTCCTCCCTCGCGGAGCGGCTGAAAGACCTCATGGAGGTTCATCCGATCTATGTGCTGAAGGCTGGCGACGAAATATCGCCGGTATTCGAAAGCCCGCTTGGCCTGTTCCAGTCTGATGATCTGAAAAATCTGCTTGCAGACAAATATGGCATTGAGAAACGCCGATTGACCGACCTGATGAGCCCCTGGGCCGTCAAGCGGCTTGATGAGTTCAGCGGCGATATTTCCAAGTTTGAAGTGGTCAAACTTTATCCGTCGAAACTGCGTCAGATTGCGGTTTCCAAAACCGAGCCCGGCGATGAAAACAATCAGGATATTTCCGCGCTGGTCGGCAAGGTCGATATCCGCAAGCTTGAGCATTTCAGCCAGGACGACACCGACGCCTATTCCTATTCGGGCGGGCTCAACATGTCGAACCAGGGGCTGCTCGAATTTGTCGAAATGTTCAAGGCGCCGATCAAGGTGCTCCACCCGCTTCTGACCGCCACCCAGGAGGGCAATTATGTCGGTACGGAGAGTCTTGGGCCGATCCCGTTCAATGGCGTGATCCTCGCCCACTCCAATGAAAGCGAGTGGAAACTCTTCCGAAACAACAAGAACAATGAGGCCTTCCTCGACCGGATCTGCGTGATCAAGGTGCCCTATTGTCTGCGCGCAACGGAAGAAGAGAAAATTTACGAAAAGCTGCTGGCCAGCTCCGAGTTGAAGAATGCACCCTGCGCGCCGGAGACGCTGAATATGCTGGCGCGTTTCTCGGTGCTGACCCGCCTGCGTGAGCATGAAAACTCAAACCTTTATTCCAAGATGCGGGTCTATGACGGCGAGAAGCTGAAGGACACTGACCCGAAAGCCAAGAGCCATCAGGAATATCGCGACGCTGCCGGCATTGATGAAGGCATGGACGGGATCTCAACCCGCTTTGCCTATAAGGTCCTGTCATCGACCTTCAATTTTGATACGGATGAAGTAGCGGCAGACCCGGTTCACTTGATATATGTTCTTGAGAACGCAATCAAGCGTGAACAGTTCGCCGAGGAAACTGAGAAGAAATATCTTGATTTTATCAAGTCCGACCTCGCATCTCGCTATGCGGAGTTTATCGGCAAGGAAATCCAGAAGGCTTATCTTGAGAGCTATGGCGAATATGGCCAGAACCTGTTTGACCGTTATATTGCCTATGCCGATGCCTGGATCGAAGACCAGGATTTTAAGGACCCGGACACGGGCCAGCTTCTCGACCGGGCAACACTCGACGCCGAGCTTTCCAAGATTGAAAAACCAGCCGGCATCGCCAACCCGAAAGACTTCCGCAACGAGGTGGTCAAGTTCGCATTGCGGGCTCGCGCAAACAATGAAGGTAAAAACCCGGCCTGGACTTCTTATGAGAAACTCCGCAATGTCATTGAAAAGCGAATGTTCTCGCAGGTCGAAGATCTCCTCCCGGTGATCTCCTTTGACTCCAAGAAAGATTCTGAAACGGAGGAAAAACACCACAGCTTTGTCGCTCGCATGACCGAACGCGCCTATACGCCAAGGCAGGTCCGACGTTTGGTCGAGTGGTATATGCGGGTCAACAAGGCGGGGTAGTTTCGGATAGTGTTTGCATAGGAGAATTCATGTTAAATCTGGACGATCTCAATGATGGTCAAATACGAGTTCTTACTTTAATTGCTGGCAGTGAAAACGGCAGATTGCCAACATTGACAGATGAATTGATAGCAGAACGACTATTTGACATGAATTTCGTCGACACACGACATGGGACAATGCGAACTTACGTGCTGGCGAAAGGTGTCTGTGGGTTACTTCGGCAAGCCGGATTTCTTTAATGACCCCATCCCACTTCATTGATCGCCGCAAGAACCCGCAGGGCAAGTCGCTTGGCAACCGCCAGCGGTTTCTCAAGCGGGCGCGCGCGCAGATCAAGGAGGCGGTCAACAAATCGATCCGGGAACGCTCGGTCCAGGATCTCGACAAGGGCGAGAAGATCACCATCCCTTCAAAGTCCACGGCCGAGCCGCGGTTTCGCCATTCGCCGGAGACCGGCCAGCGCGAGGGTGTCCATCCCGGCAACAAGGACTTCGATGCGGGCGACCGTATCCGCAAGCCACCTAAACAGAGCGGCGAGGGTCAGGGCAAGGAGGCGAGCGACAGCGGGGACGGCGAGGACAGTTTCCAGTTTACCCTGACCCAGGAGGAGTTCCTTGATATCTTTTTTGAGGACCTTGAATTGCCGAACCTCGTCAAACGCTCGCTCAAGGAAATCAAATCCACCGCCTTCCGGCGCGCCGGCGTTACGGTTGCCGGTTCGCCTACGAACCTCAATGTGCGCCGGACCATGCGCAACGCCCATGGCCGCCGGCTGGCGCTTGGACGCCCGTCAACAAAGGAAATCAATGCGCTCAAAGAGCGGTTATTTGCGCTCGAAAAAATCGCCTCGCCAAGCGCGGATGAAATTGCCGAGAAAAAGGCGGTCCTTGCCAGGCTGGAAGAGATGGAGGCCAAGCGCCGTTGGGCGCCCTATATCGACCCGATTGATGTACGCTATAACGCTTTTGAGCCGACACCAGTGGAGACGACCGCCGCTGTAATGTTCTGCCTGATGGATGTCTCCGGTTCCATGGGCGAACGCGAGAAGGACCTCGCCAAACGCTTCTACATGCTGCTCTATCTCTTCCTCAAGCGGCGTTATGAGCGGCTGGAGGTCGTCTTTATACGCCATACCCACCATGCCGAGGAAGTCGACGAACATACCTTCTTTTACTCGCGCCAGTCGGGCGGCACGGTCGTTTCAACCGCGCTGGAAGAAATGCTCCGCATCCAGAAAGAACGTTTTGCCGCCCATGAATGGAATATCTATGTGGCACAGGCCTCAGATGGTTACACGCAGTCGGGCGATGCGCAGCTATGCGTTGAAATGCTGAACGACAGGGTCATGCCAATCAGTCAGTATTATGCCTATATCGAGATTCTGGATGAGCGAGAGCTACAGGTTTTTGCCGACTCGGATTCCGGCGCCGAACTCTGGCGCGCCTACCGCGAGCTTGCACCCAAATGGCCGACCTTTGCACAAACACGAATTGCAAGACCGCACGACATTTTTCCGGTATTCCGTGAACTGTTTGCCCGAGATAAGGAATTGGCGTGAGCGAAGTACCGACAAAACCGGCAACAGCCCTTCTTTACCAAAACGCCGAATGGACGTTCGAGACCCTCGACCATGCCCTCGATGCCATTGAGGACATCGCGCTCAATGATTTAGGCCTCAATATTTACCCGAACCAGATCGAAATCATCACGTCCGAACAGATGCTTGATGCCTATTCCGCCCATGGGATGCCGCTCATGTATCAGCACTGGTCATTTGGTAAGCATTTCAGCCGTGATCAGATGATGTACCAGAAAGGTTATACGGGTCTGGCCTATGAAATCGTCATCAACTCCAATCCGTGTATTGCCTATCTGATGGAAGAAAATACCATGACGATGCAGGCTCTCGTTATGGCCCATGCCTGTTTCGGGCATAATCACTTTTTTAAAAACAACTACCTTTTTCAACAATGGACCGATGCAGACGGAATTTTGTCTTATCTGGATTTCGCCAAGAAATATATTTCGAAGTGCGAAGATGAATATGGGTTTGGGGAGGTGGAAAAAATCCTCGACTCTGCCCATGCGCTGATGGATCAGGGCGTATTCCGCTATCAGCGGCCACCGCGCTTGTCCGAGGCCGACAAGGTCGCCCGTGCGGTTGCCCGGGCAGAGCACGAACGTCAGACCTTCAACGACATCTGGCGGACCCTGCCGAATTCGGAAGAAGATGAGGACGAAGCTGAAGAGCGTCAGCAGGCGGTCCGTGACATCAAGATGCCAGAAGAAAATTTGCTCTATTTTATCGAGAAAGCCTCACCGGTCCTGAAGCCCTGGCAGCGTGAGATCGTTCGTATCGTGCGTAATATCGGTCAATATTTCTATCCGCAAAAGCAGACCAAAGTGATGAATGAAGGCTGTGCAACCTTTGTGCACCATTACATCATGAATGAGCTTTACAATCGCGGACAGATTTCCGAAGGCGCTATCATGGAGTTTCTACATTCCCATTCCTCGGTCGTGTTTCAGCCTGAATTCGACGACCAGCGATATTCCGGCATAAATCCCTATGCGCTCGGATTTGCCATGATGGAAGATATCAAGCGGATTTGCGAAGAACCAGACGAAGAGGATTGCGAATGGTTTCCGGGCCTCGCCGGCTCCTCAGACTGGCGCAGTGCGCTTAAAGAGGCGTGGGCAAATTATCGTGATGAAAGTTTCATCCTGCAATATCTCTCGCCAAAGGTTATGCGGGCTTTTCATATGTTTGCCATTGCCGATGACGCCAAGAAAAATCACATGGAAATCACTGCGATCCACAATGAACGCGGCTTCCGTCGCGTCCGCGAGCGGCTTGCAGCCATGTATGATCTCGGCATGCATGAGCCAAATATTCAGGTCGTCGGTGCGGACCTTGCCGGAGATCGTATGTTACAGCTTCAGCATACGGTTTATCGTGGTCGAAAACTTGATGCCAAAACGAAGTCATCGGTTATGGGGCATGTTGAGCGTCTTTGGGGGTATAAGGTCCGCCTTGAGGAAGTCGATGCGTGAGGGTCTGATCGGACTGCGATAATTTGACGGTGGGTAAAATCCACTCGACCTTTGGGTTATGGCGGTGATCAAGACCTTCGCTATTGCCATTCTGGGCCTTGGCGTCATTGGCGCAGCCCTTGATGGTGCCCTCGCGAGATCCGGCGCCAGGGTTGTTGGCTTTGATCGGGTTCACTCCCCGCATGATCACGGGTCATCCCATGATAAAATCCGGCTTGTCCATGTAGTGTGCTGTTCAATCAGGCAATAGCGTGGTGTCGATATTGCCTCTCCCATTCTGTGTCGATCGCGGGGAAGATGGATGGTTTGACGGATTTCCGCCCTGCAGATTACCATTTCGAGCAACACCTGCCACGGCTTGGTAAGCGCAGACGATCAAAAACTGTCTTTATACGACAAGCCCTGAAGAAGATGTGTCCCTGGCGCCCATCCTGAAGATGAAAGCTCTTTGTCACCGCGGGACGGTATGGACATGGGTTCAAATTAACACCCGAAATCGGAGATTTGATCGCGCGATCCTTGAAGGATGGGGAGAAAGCGGTAATCATATCGGCATTTTCGCCGGGTCGTTTCCACGGTTTTGGCAAGCAGGCCAGCAAACCGGCTCATACCAAGCTGCATGGATCGGAACCGATCCTTACAGCGCCGGGCAAGCGCGACTGCGCGTCGGCGCTTATGCGCCGTAACCGCGGATGGGTCTTCATCCGCGCATATTGGTATCAGTGTGAAACATAATTAGTAAAGGGAAGTTTATGACACTTAACTCAACTCAGGAAGACCTCTGCAAAGATAACAAGACCGACTTTTCTGACCTGAAAGCCGTACTGATTAATTGCAGCCTGAAGATTGAGGCTGAGCGGTCGCACACGCGGCTTTTGATGTCAGTTGTTGAGACCATTATGGCGAAGAGTGGTGTGAAAACAGATATGGTCCATGCTGCGGGCGAACAGATTGCGTTTGGGGTTTATCCGGATATGACGGAGCATGGCTGGGCAGAAGATGGCTGGCCAGCGCTCTGGGAAAAAATCAACGCTGCTGATATCCTTGTCATGGGGACACCCATCTGGCTTGGCGAAGAGAGTTCGGTTTGCCGGATCGTTATCGAGCGGCTTTATGCCATGTCAGGAATGCTCAATGATCGTAGTCAGAGCATTTTTTATAATAAGGTAGGCGGCGCAGTGATTACCGGTAACGAGGATGGGGTAAAGCATTGTGCCATGTCGATCCTTTATGCGCTTGGTCATCTTGGGCTCACGATCCCACCACAGGCCGATTGTGGCTGGATCGGCGAGGCAGGCCCAGGCCCGTCTTACGGAGATGATGTAGACGGCAAGCCCGCTGGTTTTGACAACGACTTTACCCAGCGCAACACAACCATCATGACCTGGAATTTACTGCACATGGCCCGGATGATCCGGGATGCTGGCGGTATCCCGAACCACGGGAACAATCGGGAAGCCTGGAAAGCCGGCTGCCGCTATGATTATGAGAACCCCGATTACCGGTCATAGCGTTTATACGAGGCTGCATGGTTTGGCGTCGGTTGATTCAGGCCGGGCAAGCACAATTGTGCGTTGGTCTTGATGTTTTAATCAGTGTTGGTTACAAAAAGTGACTTTCATCCGGTCGATCAAGCGGACAGCGGCAAGTCCGGTAATTCGCGGTGGGTCACCCACCATTGTTGTTTTTGGTGCGAGCCGTGCGATCGTGCTGATCATTTCCTCCAGTTCCACCCGCGCAAGCGCCTCACCAAGGCAACGATGGGCCCCGCCGCCAAAAACCGGGTGCCATCGCGGGTGGTCCGTCCGGTGAATATTGAATTTGTCCGGCTGATCATAGACCGTCGGATCGCGCATGGCCGATAGCATGGAAAAGACGATAAAGCTTCCTTTCGGGAGGCTGGTCCCGTCAAAGTCGAGGTCGACAAGCGCAACAAGCGGGAAAGAGGCAGCGCTGGGATCAAAGCGCAACCCCTCCGACACGGCCGCTGCCTTCAGGCCTTCCGGGTCGTCACATAAAGCACGCCATTGATCGGTATGCTGCAGAAGCTGGGATAGAAGAGAGCAGATGGCAATGCGGGTCGTATCCGCGCCGCCACCGATCAGGGCAATGATCTGCGATCGGATTTCATCAGCCGAAAGATCGCCGGTGTCTTTGGTCTGGCGCAGATAGGCAGACAGGAAATCATCTCACGGCGCAGCACGTCGTTCCGCAAAGAGTTCCTCCACAAAGTCAGAAAGCGCCTGAAGGTCGCGTTCGACCTCGGGCCGGATGGCCGGATTGTGGATGCCAAGGCCGCGCACCACCGAATGGACAAGGTCGCGAAACCGGCTTGTTTCGGATTCTGGGATTCCGAGAAGCCGGGCAATAATCCGTGCCGGTATCTCGCCGGCAAAGCCCTGCACAAAGTCAAACGGCCCCCCGTCGAGATTGTTGCAAATGACCTCTTCGCTGATTTCGCGTACCTCGTCTCGCATACCTTCCATCAGCTTGAAGATGAGGGTTCGCGCCACCGGTGTGCGTCGGCGAGTATGGGTGTCGCCACTGGAAAACAGCAGCATGTTTTTAAAGAGTGTGCGCAGCGGCCCGTCGGTAATGCCCTGCAGGTTCATCGTCTCCAGCTCAAGCTACCGCGTCTTTTGCGGATCAAGCATGGTTCCGAGCAAGCGGTAATCAAGCGCCATCGGAAAACCGAGGGGGCTGCGCGCCACGAGATGTCGCTTGCGGAAATGTTTCAGCATCGCATGGTCGTTAGCGAACTGCGATGGGGCCATCTGGGGCATGTCCATTGGCAACGGCGTCTCCTGCTCACCCGTGTCAGCGGTGTATCATGCTCGCTATCTTTCGTTGCCCGGAGGCCTTTGATCCCGGCCGAAATTGGGAACATCGGTTTCCTGACCGGCTTCAACGATGGCACGGCGTATGGCGCGGCCGCGCGTGAAGACCTCTGTCAGTTTATCAGCATCGCCCCAGCGGATTGCCCGCTGCAGCAGGGCCAGTTCTTCCGTAAACCGGCCGAGCACTTCAAGAACGGCCTGCCGATTATTCAGAAAGACATCGCGCCACATCACCGGATCAGAGGCGGCGATCCGGGTAAAATCCCGAAAACCGCCTGCGGAATATTTTACAATTTCTGCCTCTGTCACCGCTTCAAGATCGTCCGCTGCACCGACCAGTGTAAAGGCGATCAGGTGTGGAAGATGCGAAGTGATGGCAAGCGCCAGGTCATGGTGTTCTGCCCCCATCGTTTCAACAGCCGCGCCCATGCCTTTCCAGAAGTCACCAACGGTTTTCACGGCTGTCTGATAGGCTGGTGCGGTGCGATCAAGCGGTGTCAGGATGACCCAGCGGTCCTGGAAGAGAGTTGAAAAGCCGGCATCAGGGCCAGACCGTTCTGTCCCGGCCACCGGATGCGCCGGAACAAAATGCACCCTATCGGGAAGATCGTTTGCGACATCCGCAATCGCAGCCTTGACGCTGCCGACATCGGTAAGGATTGAGTTTTCTCTTAAAAACGGCGTGATCGTCGGAATCAGATCGCCCATTGCGCCGACCGGTACCGCAAACAAGATCATGTCCGAGGTTGAAACGGCGTCGCGGATCGTTTCGGGAGTAATGTCAACCAGACCGAGCTCGCGCGCGCGCCTGCGCACGGCAGGGTCGGCGTCAAATCCAATAATGGTCTGAACAAGATTGTTTTCGCGTGCCGCCCTCGCAATGGAACTGCCGATCAAGCCAATGCCGATAATCGTCAGTGTATCGATAAAAGGCTCGCGCATCAGGCGCCTCGCTGGTCAAACAGACTTGCCATGAGGTCAAGAAACCGGGCGTTTGCCTCTTCTGAACCAATTGATATGCGCAGATGATCCGGTAGCCCATAGGCGCTGACTTCGCGAACGATAACGCCATGATCTGCAAGGAAGCGGTCAACTTCGGCGACCCCGGGCCCCGGTTCAGACGGGAGGTGCAAAAGCAAAAAATTGGCGACCGAAGGGGTAATTTCTATACCAAGGCCCCGCAGCCGCTGACTCATAACGGCGCGCTGGGTTCGGTTGTGCTCGCGATTTCGGCGAACAAAGGCCTGATCTTCGATAGCCGCAATACCTGCAATCTGTGCCAGACTTGACACATTGAACGGCCCTCTGATGCGGTTGAGCACATCGGCCACGGCGGTCGGGCAATAGGCCCACCCCAGCCGAAGGCCGCCAAGGCCATAAATCTTGGAAAACGTCCGGGTTACGACTATATTTCCCCCAGCTGCCACCATGGCGAGGCCGTCTTCATAGTCTTCATTTTCCATGTATTCAGCGTATGCGCCGTCAAGCACAAGCAGGATGTTATCCGGCAATGCCGTGTGCAGACGTTCAAGAGCAGTGCGGGGCAGGAAAGTTCCCGTCGGATTGTTCGGATTTGCCAGAAAGACAAGCCGCGTCCGGGCGTCTACCTGCGCTAGAATGGTATCGACATCAGCATGTAAATTGACTTCCGGCGCAAACCGGACTTCGGCCCCACAGGCCTTTGCCGCCAGAGCATAGACCAGAAAGCCATGGGCAGTCTGGACGATGTTGTCGCCATCAGCGAGATACCCCTTGCACAGAAGCTGGATCAGTTCGTCTGACCCGGCGCCGCAGACCATCCGTACTGGATCGAGACCATGCAGCCTCGCAATCGCCTCTCGCAGATCTGTAGCGCCGCCATCGGGGTAAAGGTGCAGATGGTCTGTCCTGCCGGCGAGCGCCTCCCTCGCAGCCGGGCTTGGGCCCAGCGCGGATTCGTTTGAGGACAATTTGTAAACGGGGCCATCGCCCGCGGCTTTCGATCTTCCGGGTACATAGGCCTCAATATCAAGGACACCGGGCCTCGGGGCGGGCGGGGTTGGCACAGACGGGTCGGATGAGTTGCGTGAGGTCATAGCAGCAGCTATATCGCGATGCTTTGCCGCTCGCCAGCCCGCGAATCAACACCAATGCCCCTGATCTTGTGACAGGAAACACACCATGGCCACGCCGCACCCGGTCGAATTTCAGGAGGGATGTGCCCGGCTGGCCGAGCCGCTGACGCTGGCAAGCGGCAAAACGCTTTCAGACGTCGATATTGCCTATGCAACCTATGGGCGCCGTGCGCAGAACTGGAATAATATTATCCTTGTCTGCCACGCGCTGACCGGTGACCAATATGCCGCGGGCACGCACCCAGGAACCGGTCGGCCCGGCTGGTGGTCCCGGGTGATCGGGCCGGGGCTTGCCATCGACACAGACCGGTTCTTTGTGATTTGCACTAATATTCTTGGCGGTTGTGCCGGGTCTACCGGGCCCGCCTCGGCTGATCCGGCATCCGGCCGGGCTTACGGGCTTTCCTTTCCCGTTTTGACGGTCGCCGATATGGTCTCGGCGCAAGCCCGGGCGCTTTCCGCGCTGGGCATTCGAGAAATTCTTGCCGTGGTTGGCGGGTCCATGGGCGGCATGCAGGTGCTCGAATGGGCGGCGCAGTTTCCCG
>CAYSMJ010000008.1:0-12639 GCA_964432075.1 uncultured Caulobacterales bacterium
GGGCGCGGGCGCTGATGGCGCTTGCGTTCGAGACGACCTATGGAACGCCGCCCGCGAGCGGCTTCAC
The DNA here is from genome assembly GCA_964432075.1 of uncultured Caulobacterales bacterium. GTDB lineage: Bacteria > Pseudomonadota > Alphaproteobacteria > Caulobacterales > Parvularculaceae > CALLPQ01. The sequence continues at coordinate 68 of CAYSMJ010000008.1, forward strand.
CCGCATGCCTTTCGCCTGCACCTCGCTCGGCGCCGAGCAGCCGCTGCTCAAATCGGAGCTCTTGGGCTAAGGCCGCGATCCGCTGGCGCCAATCAATGTCCCCACCTCGGTCGAAGGTCGCTGTCTTCAAATCAGATAACGGGTGGCGACACTTGTGCCCATTGTGGTGGAGGCGGAGTGCATTGCAAGGCGGATCGCACAGGCGGGCCTCACAATGCATGTCCCCTTACCCGGACAACCTTGTCATCAAAATCGAAATCCGCCACTTGCGGCGCAGCGGGAGAATCGCCGCCCCGGACCACATATAGCTCGGTAGGTTCATCCGGGCTGCCCCTATAAGAACGGATCTGCGATTTCGGAAGTGTCGCCGTATCGCCGGGCAAAAGCCGGGTTTCGCCTTCTTCCCAGTTTATCACAAGCGATCCGCTCTGGACAAAGATAACTTCCTCTTCCTCCCGGACATGAGGCGGGATTGACCCACCAGGTTCAAAGGCCAGAAAGCGGAAATGGAACCCATGCCGATTTGCGACTTTGCCTTCAGGCATACCCTCCGCCGGATTTTCCGGCCCCAGAAGCGGCACTTCATAAACGCCCGTCGCGGCCTCTGCCAAAACAGAGCCTGCCCCCGGTGTGATTTCGCCACGCCTTACAACGCACGCACCCATTTCCTTGGCTGTCATCCGGCGGAACCGCGCCACGTCCGCCATCATTGTCGGCCGGCAGGGTCCGTCGCCATCGGGGATCGTCTCGCCAGCCGCCGTGTCGATCAGCCGACCCTCTTGTGTTAACACCAGGCCATGATCTTTTGCATTCTCGAAAACATAAGGTGCCCAGGTAACATGGCCGGGATCATCTCCGCCAAGAATGGCAAACAGAAAACTATTCTCACCCGCAACGCACTCAAATCCACGAAAAACATTCACTGGAATCGAGATCACATCGCCTGGATGCAAAATAACCTCACCATCGCCGCCATCATGGCCCCAGCGAAAGGCCCAGGCCCCCGAGTGCACCAGAAAAACCTCTGCCGTCTCGTGGCTGTGTTGGGAATTTACACAACCAGCCGGTTGCCGGGCACCGCCAATATTGAAGCCATGGGCTATTTTGACATGCACGTGCTGGCCCGGATTTTCCGCAACGCCCGGGCCAATGATGCAGAAATTTTCTTTTTTGTCGCTGCCGGGTGTCCGCGCATCGATAAAAGCCGTTTTGCAGGGAACAAGATCACGATACCGAACAATACGGCGTTCCATATCCATTTGAGAAAGCATCATTTCTGTCATTCCGGTCTGGTCGGGCGATTGCAAATGATTGTACTTCGAATGCAAAACTGCAGCAAGCGATTTGGCGAAAATCGATCATGAACATCACATGTCACCGCTGGCACGCAACCTCCAAACAGCCTGCTTTGTGGTCACAACCTCAATGTTATGAGCGTGACAGGGGTAGCGCACCAATTTCGATAGACAAGCTTGCATCCGCATGCAATTGAGGCTCGACGCAACCGGTTAGACCCATGACAACACGCCGACCGGTCACCCAAGTGGCCATCACCGACATCACTGACCTTTTGCATCCTGGTCCTGGTCATCGCATGGACATGACCGGGTTCGATGATGAGTTTGTCGATTTTCCCGACTATATTATCCGGATCACTGACAGGATCTGGCATGAACGCAAGGTTGAGCTTTGTCTGAAATATTATGCCGAAGACAGCGTGATCCATACGCTGTCTGGCGATATTTCCGGCGCAAAAACGGTCGAGTCGAATACGCTTGCCACGCTCGCCGCGTTTCCGGACCGCACGCTGGATGGCGACAATGTCATCTGGTCAGGTAACCCATTTGACGGGTATTATTCCTCTCATCTGATAACAAGCCGGATGACCAATCTGGGGGATTCAGAATTTGGTCCCGCAACAGGAAAACGGGCGAGGGTCCGAACCATTGCCGACTGTCTTTGTAATGACAATCAAATTGTCGAAGAATGGCTGGTTCGTGACAATGGCGCGCTGGTGACGCAGCTTGGCTTTGATCTTGACGCGATTGCGCGCGCGCAGGCGAACGCAGATCGTCAAACAGAAATGTCCCTTCTCAAGGCCCTCGCGCCATGGCGCGATACCACCCTCACCGGCGCGGACCACACCCGCCTTGCCCTGCCTGAAATACCGGAAGAGATGCCCGGGGCATTTGCAAAAGCGATCTTGTCAACCCTCTGGACACAGAAGGACGTAGCGATCCTGCCAGAGATCTATGACTTCCGGGTCGGCGCCCATTTGCCAACACAGCGCGAGCTTTATGGAACGCTTGAAATGCAGGAATATTGCGAGGCGATCTTCACGGCCATGCCTGACCTTGTGGCCAGCGTCGATCATGTGGCGGCCATTCCCTATCTGGGCGAGGCGATTGATATCGCGGTGCGGTGGTCGATGGCGGGAACCCATTCCGGAGACGGACTTTTTGGTCCATCTTCAGGGGCGCCGGTTTACATTCTTGGAGTTTCTCACTGGCGTGTTATCAATGGCCGAATCCGGGAGGAATGGACCGTGTTTGACGAGCTTGCGGTTCGTCGCCAGATCGAAACCCATCGGCTGGCGACCGCACACTGAAATATGACCGGACCGAGTATCTTTGATGGCCATCATCACCTCTGGGACCTGACGGTTTGCCACTATCCGTGGCTGATGGCCAAGGGCGAGCAACGCTTTTTTGGCGACCCGACCCCGATCCAGAAGAATTATCTTATCTCGGATTTTCTGGCAGACGCCAGTCATTTCAATATTGTCGGCTCTGCCCATATTCAGGTTGGCGTGGCCGAAGATAGCAGTGTTGCCGAAACCCGCTGGCTCCAGGGACTGATCGAGCGTGGTGCGTGCGCGCCTTCGGCCATTATAGGTTTTGCCGACCTGACGGCCCCGGATTTTGCCGCAACGCTAGAAAGCCATGCTCGCGTCGACGCTTTTCGGGGCATTCGCCAGATCATCGGGCGTCACCCGGACGAGGACATCAAGACAAAGTCAAGCGCCCTGCTCGACCATCCTGCTTTTGCCACCGGGCTTGCGCGGCTGGCCCGTAACGGGTTGTCCTTCGACCTGCAACTCACCGAAGCGCACTATGAAAAAGCAGTGGATGTATTCTCGCGCCGTGACGATCTCAAGCTTGCGATCTGCCATTTTGGTTCCCCTTGGGATCTTTCAAAGGATGGTTTTGCGCGCTGGCAGAAGGCCATGGGGCGGTTTGCCAGCTTGCCGGGGGCGAGCCTGAAATTCTCCGGCTTCGGCATGTTCAAACCTGAGTGGCAAACTGATGATATCCGCCCGTATATCGAGACCGGGCTCGCGCTTTTTGGTGAGGATCGGTGTTTTGCCGGCTCCAATTTTCCCGTGGACAAACTCTATGGCGGCTATGACAGGCTCTGGGTGGCCATCGAAGAAATCATGGGCGCCGGAGACAATTATGCCAAAGTGACCCGGGCCAACGCGATGGATTTTTACGGCGTCTCGGCGCAGGCCTGAACAAACCCGTCGCATAAGGCTTTTGCCCCCTTAAGCAGGAACGTGTGATCGGACTCCAGCAGAAAGAAGCTGGCCCCGGCGGCACGCCACCCTGGAATTTCCGTCATGTCACTGAGGAACATACCGACCGGACGACCGGCATTTTTTCCCGCGTCGCACACACGGCGCACAAGGTCAATCACTCGAGGATCCGTCGGGCTTTCCGCGCCGAGCGCTACCGTCAGATCAATCCGGCCAACAAAAAGACAATCGATACCCTCAACGCCAGAAATATCGTCGATTGCCTCCACGGCCTCAAGGTCTTCGATCTGCGCAATCACGGCGGTGCCATCTCGTGCTAACTTCAGATTCTCCGGAAGGGTGCGCGTTGTATAACCGGCAGCGCGGGAGGAGCCGGCATAACCGCGTCCGCCGGGACCATAATGACAATGGCGGACAAGCGCTTCAGCTTCCTGCCGAGTGCGCACATGGGGCGCAACGATTCCGTTTGCACCGCAATCAAGGGCGCTCAGGATCGCATCGTGATGAAGCGACGGCGTACGCACAAGCGCCGGTTTGTCCGCCGCACGCAAAGCCCGGATGCAGTCATCAATGGCAAGCCGGTCGAACGGGCCATGCTCTGCATCAAGACAGATACAGTCAAGTTCGCTTAGCCCCAGGACATCGGCGATGATCGGTGACGGGGTTTTCATCCAAGTCCCGATGAGCGGCTCGCCACCGAGAAGCTTTTGCCTGAACTGGGAACTTATCATGCGGCCCGCGACCAGAGCCGCTCAGACGCGATCTTCGCACCCTCGCTCAGGCTTTTCAGCTTGGCGTAAACAATGTCCTCGTCAACGGCACCAAATCCGGCAAATGTTGAGAAACCGCAATCTGTTCCTGCCAGAACCCGTTCCCGCCCAACAATATCAGCAAATGTCTCGATCCGTTGGGCAACAAGTCGCGGATGTTCAATAAAGTTCGTGGTTGAATCGATAACCCCCGGCACCAGCACCTTATCCTCCGGCAGATCGGCATCGCGGAAGACTTCCCACTCATGAGCATGCCGCGGATTAGCGGCTTCAAAGAGTAAGGCCTGCGGTCTTGCCTTGACGGCAACCGGCAGCACGAGTGCCATGGAAGCATCGCAATGGTGCGGCCCTTCATAATTGCCCCAGCAGACATGCAGCCGCATCTTCTCCGGACTGATATTCCGGGTGGCATGGTTCAGGGCATCCACATGCTGATTGGCAAGACGTTGATAGTCTTCATCACTCCTGCCCTTGAACATCATATGCCGACCAAGGCCGAGATCCGGGGAATCGAGCTGCAGGATGAATCCGGCGTCGACGATGGCTTCATATTCAGTGCGCATCGCTTCGGCCAACGCTTCGAGATAAGCTTCGTGGCTTGGATAATATTCATTAGGCTGAAAGAGCGCGATGACGCCGGGAGAGGCCGCATTCATAAATCCCTCGGTCGGCAGGAACTCTTCCGTCGCGACCTTGAAATTGGCAAGATCATGTTCCAGCGGCGTCATATCCTTGATCCTGATTTCTCCGACACATTTGGGGCGCCGGTAGGAAGGGGTCCCGCCACCCTGGGCCTGTCGTTTGAGAAAACCCGGAAACTCTTCCAGATCCTGCGGTGGATTTCGCGGACTGTCGCCGTCAAAACCGGTGATCCGGTCCTTAATATAGGTGGCGTAGGAAATCTTGCTCATCTCACCGTCGCTGACAATATCGACGCCGGTCTCGACTTGCTTTGCCACCACATCGCGCACGGCGCCCGTTATCGTCCGGGCAAAACCTTCCCTATCATTCAGTTCCCCTTTTTCGTCGGCAAAAACACCGTCGGTTACGACCTTTGATCGCGGCAGGCTGCCAACATGAGTTGTCATAATACGTTCTGTACTGAGTTTCATTGTCTTATCCTTTCCCCTCTATCTGTTTGAAAAAATCCTGCATCAGCCCATTGACCTCACCGGCCGCTTCAAGCGTTGAAAGATGACCGCAATTGCCAAGTATAAAATAGCGTGAGCCTGATATTGCCTCATGCATGATTTCATGCAGCTCAGGCGGGCAGACTTCGTCCTCCTCGCCGGCAATGATCAGGCTCGGGCAGGTGATCGTTGGCAAGGTTGGTGTGCTTTCAGCCCGTGCCATCAGCGCCCGCGACTGGCGGACAAAGACCTCCGGTCCAAGTCGGTCAGCCATCGCTGCGATGGCCTCAAGCACCTCACGATCCTGTTTGGTTTTAGAGCCCAGATAGTTCGGTTTCAATTCTTCCATCACCACCGTGCGGAGCCCGCCCTGGCGCACCCGCGCGATCTGGTCATGCCGTGTGGTCTGTCGGGCCGGCGAATCCGCAAAGGGTGTCGTGTTCATCAGCACCAGGCCCGCGACCCGCTCCGGCGCTCGCCGCCAGACCTCGAACGCAACGATCCCGCCCATGGAGAGCCCCGCAAGCACAAACCGCAAGGGCGCCTGCGCCAGCAGGCGTTCCGCCATGGCGGGGATCGTTTCGTCGCGGCTGAAATCAGCCATCGCAACCGTTCGGCTGCCACCCAGAGCATGACGTTGATTTTCAAACAGAAAATCATCACACATCAGACCCGGCGCGCAGATGAGGGGTAAATCCGTCATGGACATGGACAATAATAGACTTCGAAGTCAAATTCACCCTCAATTCGTCAACGGATTGCTAAAAAGCCAATCGTTTCAACAGAAAAAGAGGTCTCATCATGCCCTTATCCAGAATCGACCGTGAGGCGGCCAAGGCCGTGATAGCTCCCTTTCGGGCCGCTCTCTACAATTTTGATGGAAACGCTGTGCGCACGCAGCTTGATGCGTCGTTCTCGCCGGGTGCCACTATTCGCCTTGCCTTTCCATTCGAGGATCTGGACGGGCCAGGCGATTTTTTCAAGACAGCGCTCCTGCCACTGTCTCACGCTTTCCCGGACCTGGAGCGGCGCGACACAATCGTGATGGCTGGCCCAGCCGATGATGGCGAGGTCTGGGTCGGGTGCTGTGGCTATTACACGGGCACCTTTTCGCGACCTTTTCTTGATATTCCTCCCACTAGCCATATGGCAACGATGCGCTTCCACGAATTTTTTCGGATTGCTGAGGACCTGGTGACAGAATTTCAGGGGCTCTGGGATATTCCCGAACTCATGCATCAGGCAGGCGCATGGCCGATGGCGCCGCAGCTCGGACGGGCCTGGTATGCCCCTGCGCCAGCAAGCCAGGATGGACTTTCTATTGCGAATTTCGACGAAGACCATGCTGAGCGCAGTCTGATCTTGGTGCGAACCATGTGCGACGACCTCGGCAATTTTGCCGCCGGCGGTGTCAAGGCCATGAACCTCAGCCGGCACTGGCATCCCCGCTGCTCCTGGTATGGACCGTATGGAATCGGTACAGGCCGAACCCTAGAAGGCTTCCGGAACTGGCACCAGATCCCTTTCCTCAACGGGATGCCAAATCGAAAAGGAACGCCCGGTTACGGCGCCTTTTTTGCCGATGGTGACTATGTCGGTGTCACGGGCTGGCCCAATATGGAAGCGACCATCAGTAATGATGGCTGGATGGGTATTGCACCGGCGAACCAGAAGATCACCATGCGAAGCCTTGATTTCTGGCGTTGCGAAAACGGGCTGATCCGGGAGAATTGGGTACTTGTCGACCTTCTGAGCGTGTACCACCAGATCGGTGTCGATGTGCTGGCGCGCATGGGCGAATTCAACAGGGCCGGTGCCTATAAGCGCTGATCAGGACTGTCCCAGTTTCGCCGACGTCCCGGTCTCGAAAATCCCGGAAAATACCCGCTTTTCGTGGACTGTCTCAGGGTCCTCAATCATGGTCATCATCATCGAAACAGCGGCCTCGGTCATCCGGCGGACCGGCTGGCGGATGGTGACAAGATTGTAGCTTTGCCATTTTGACGGTCCGACACCATCAAAACCAACCACGGAAATATCTTCGGGCGGATGGAATTTGTGCTTGACACGGAAGGCATCAAGCACCCCGATTGCCATGACGTCATTGGCACAAATGACAGCGTCGGGACGATATCCGTCACACAGCATCTGATCAGCAAGGGCATAGCCGCTGTCATAAGAATAATCGCCGACAAGCAACAAAGGCTCCTCGATATTGAGTTGTTCGAGGCTTTCAAGGGCTGCCGTCTTGCGTTCGATGCCGACGGCCGATTCCGGCGGCCCCGCAAGCAAAGCAAACCGTTTATGCCCGGCGGCCACAAGTCTGGACACCAGCTGGCGCACCCCGTCTTCCTGGTCACAGCATACGGAGCTTACCGGCACCCCCTGAAGATGACGATTATAGAAAACAAGCGGGACACGGCGCTTTTCAAATTCGCGGACATGATCGGGCGAGAGTTCTGCCGCAGCGATGACCCCATCAACCCGATAGGGCCAAATCTGCTGCAGTGTATCACGCGCATCGGCCTCACTCCTCAGTGAAAACAGCAGTACCCGGATATTCTGATCCGAAAAGCGTTTTGTCAATTCGGCAAGCACTTCCGGATAATAAAGATTGGTGAGATTGGAAATCAACACCGCAACGAGATTGGAACGCCGGGTAATCAGACTTCGGGCAATTGCGTTTGGCTCATAGCCAAGTTCCTCGGCCGACTTCATCACCCGGTCGCGCATTTTTGCCGAAACGCTGGCGCCCTCCTTGAAGCACCGCGAAACGGCAGACTGCGACACCCCGGCATGACGCGCCACATCATAGGATGTCACAGCGCGTTCCGGGCTGAGTGGTATTATCTCAGACTGCGTTTTTTCCGCCATAGCGTCTTAACCGGATATCGGCCTGCTCCTTATGACCCATGAAGCCTTCCAGAGCGCACAACCGGGAGCAATATTCACCGACATGGACAGACGCCTCCTCGGAAACCTTCTGATAGGTGCAGGTCTTGAGGAATTTTCCGACCCACAGGCCACCAGTGTAACGGGCTGCCTTCTTGGTGGGAAGGGTATGGTTGGTGCCAATAACCTTGTCACCATAGGACACATTGGTTTCGGGGCCAAGAAACAGGGCGCCGTAATTGGTCATCTTGTTGAGGAAATAGTCTGGATCCTCTGTCATCACCTGCACATGCTCAGAGGCAATTTCATCGGCTTTTTGCACCATCTCTTCATAGCTGTCACATACGATAACTTCACCATAATCGCGCCAGGCCGGCCCGGCCGTATCGGCAGTAGACAGGATCGTCAGCTGCCGTTCGACTTCGGTCATGGTATCGCGGGCAAGCCGTTCTGAATTGGTCAGCAGCACTGCCGGGGAATTCACGCCATGTTCGGCCTGACCGAGAAGGTCTGCTGCGCAGATTTCGCCATCGACGGTTTCATCGGCGATGATCAGCGTTTCGGTTGGCCCTGCGAATAAATCGATACCAACCCGCCCGAAAAGCTGGCGTTTGGCTTCCGCGACGAACGCGTTGCCGGGTCCTACAATCATGTCGACCGGCGCGATTGTCTCGGTACCGAGGGCCATGGCGCCGACAGCCTGTACACCGCCCATCACATAAATTTCGTCAGCACCAGCCATATCCATGGCAACGATGATGGCGGGATGGGGCTTGCCATTAAAGGGCGGTGCTGAGGCGATCACCCGCGGGCAGCCGGCAACCTTTGCGGTCACCACACTCATATGGGCGCTGGCAACAAGCGGGAACTTTCCCCCCGGAACATAACAGCCAACGCTGTTCATCGGGATATTCTTGTGACCGAGGATCACCCCAGGCAGGGTTTCAACCTCGACATCGCGCAGGGCGTCGCGCTGGTGCTGCGCAAAATTTCTGACCTGCGCCTGAGCAAACTCGATGTCGGCAATGGCTTGCTGGTCAAGAGCATCGTAACATGCCTTGATGGCCTCTGGCGACATGCGGAAGCTGTCCGGCGACCAGTTGTCGAATTTCTCCGAAAGCTCACGCACAACCGCGTCGCCGCGCTTTTCGATGTCAGCAAGGATCGCTTCAACCGTGGCGCGGACCTTGGCGTCATCCATCGCTGCTTTTTCTTCCGAAATGCCTTCCTTCAAATACCGGATCATGGCGCTGTCTCTCCTGTGCTTAGCCAGAACGGGTCTGACCAGTGGGTCGATATGATGTCAAAAGCGGTTGCTTTCCTGACGTCATTTCATAGCCTGCATTCGAATGCAATTCTTCCGGTACAATGGAGTGAGAAAATGGACATGCTGTCGCTGTCGGGCAAAACCGCCCTCGTCACCGGCGCCGGGCGCGGGCTAGGTCGCGCCATCGCGGAAACACTGCACCGGGCAGGCGCCCATGTCATTGCCGTTGCACGGACGCAAGCCGACCTTGATGCGCTCACCGCAGCGCTTGGGACCCGTATCGAGGGATGGGCCGGTGATGTCACCGAAGACAACTTTCCGGACCGGATTGAAGAGCTCGGTCAGCTCGATGTGCTGGTGAACAATGCCGGGTCAAATCGGCCCGAGCCTTTCACAAAGGTTTCAGACGAAAATCTTGATTTTATCCTGAATCTGAATGTCCGTTCCATGTTCCGGGTTGCCCGCGCCGCAGCCCGCCTCATGGTCAAGAGCAATGGAGGATCGATTATCCACATGTCGTCGCAGATGGGTCATGTGGGCTCACCGAACCGCACCGTTTATTGCATGACCAAACATGCAATTGAGGGGCTGACAAAGGCCATGGCGGTGGAACTCGCGCCCTTAAATATCCGGGTCAATGCCGTGGCGCCAACCTTTATCGAAACACCGATGACGAGACCCATGCTTGAAAACCCGGAATTCCGGGATTTTGTCAACCGAATGATCCCCATGCAGAAAATCGGCCAGCCCGCGGATGTTGCAAATGCCGTCCTTTACCTCGCCTCACCGGCCGCGGGACTTGTCACCGGCCACAGCCTCCTGATTGATGGCGGCTGGACAGCACAATAACAAAAAAAGAAGGAGGCCGCAGCCTCCTTCTTACCTGACAAAAGCGCCCCTGGGGGGAGAGATCAGGAAACGCTTAAAAGTCAGCCGAGAACCGCACACCGAAATTGCGCGGATAAAGAAAGCCGGTCTGTACAATGTCGCTGGAATTGTTGTTTCCGCGAGCCAGCACGGCTTCATTCTCAATGTTCTCAACAAATGCCTCGACTGAATATTGCTCATTGGGTGAGCGCCAGGTCAGACGCAGGTCAGTTTTGGTAAAGCTGTCCTGCTGCTGGTTCGGGTCAATCGAAAGCAGGTTGGACGTGTTGTACCCGTCCGAATAGTAGAACTGGACATAAGGCGTCAGCGTGCCCTTGTCGCCAAGGTCGAAATCATAGGAGCCAAACAGGCTTGCAGTGAAGTCCGGTGACCATGGCGTCGTCTGACCTTCCACATTGATGCCGTTGGGCGTTAGGACACCGCCAAAGAGCTGGTAGGGGTTGCCCTGAACAAACTCGCTGGCAAACTCAGCATTCAGATAGGCCGCATTCAAACCAATCCGGAGTTCTTCCGTCGGTGCCCAAACGCTTTCAAGCTCAACACCAAAAGCACGGAACCGCCCGCCATTGTCTGAATTGGTGACAACAATCACGGTACCGTCATCAAGGACCTGCTCTACCTGCACCTGACGCAGCAGGTTCCGGTATGTGGTGTAGTGGCCAGCAAGGTTGAATTGCAGCTGACCATCAAAGATGATCGACTTCACGCCACCCTCAAACACACGCGAGTTGAGGGGGTCGGTGATAGTCCCGCTGTTTGCGGCCGAACCCGACAGAAACCCGGTTGAGGACGTGAAATAAAGGAGGATGGCATCGCTGAGATCATACTCAAGACCGCCCCGCCAGGTGACATCCTGCTGGACGTCAAAATTAGCCCGAACCCCGTCATCGGCATCATTATCAATGGTAAAGATCCCAAAGACGTCAGAAAGTTCGGTCGGGAACGGCGCAAGAAACGGACCTGATGGCGGGTTTGTAACCGGCGGTTCGCTGACGCCATCGCCATCGGTATCGCCGGTAAAGTTAGACCCACCGCCTACAAGCTTTTTATCCTCTGAGTCCCAACGCACACCGCCGATAATGCGGAACCGATCTGACAGGGACAACGTACCCTGACCATAAACGCCGAAATAGTTGGTTTCCAACGGAGCATTGTCCGCAAAGAAACCACCGATGAACGGATCATTGTTCAAAAGCGGTGTCGCGGTCAGGAGTGGCAGTGAAAGCTGCGTACCATCGGTATTAAGAACAACCTGGCCGTTATTGTCGAGAACGACCTGTGCGTCACCCCGAGCCGCGGCCTGACGCTGGTTATAGATATAGAAGTTGAAGTTGGTTTCATCGTAGGAATAGTACGCGCCAGCAGTCCATTGCAGAGCGCTGTCATAATCGGACTGAAACTGGATTTCCTGCGTGAAATATTCGGCAACCTCGTTAAATCCACCTGCCTGGAAAGGGGTGGGCGAGAAGTCGAAATCAAAGCCGATATTGTTCTTGAAATCCGTGTAGGATGTAATCGACTTCACGAGAATCGGACCAAGATCGCCATTCAACTCCAACGAGATGACCTGTTCGCGATTTTCCTGGTCCGGCACGAAGTCCTGACTGACCTGATACGGCCCCAGTTCGTCAGCGCGCGGCTGGCCACCCGACCCGGGAAGCGGATTTGCACAATCTTGATTTACCCCAAGCGGGTCGGTATGACCCGACGGCGTCACATTTCGGCATATAAAGGTATAACCGAACAGACCTGCCGGCCGGCCGCTGCGCTCGACATTATTGTACCGCAATGTCGCGTCGAAGGAATCGGAAGGGGCCCATAGAGCGGTGACCCGCACGCCTTTGTCATTCAGGGCTCCAAGGTCAGGCCCGCCGAAATTCTCGACATAGCCATCGGACCGGTCAAAGAAACCGGCAACGCGCACACCAAAGGTGTCGGAGATCGGAATATTCATATAGCCGTCAAAACGCGCCGTGTTGAAGCGCTCATAGCTGGCGTTGAACCCGGCCGAATAGTCCTCAAGGTCCGGCGGACAGCGAGCATTGGTATCAGGCGCAGTTCGGCATCGGCTGGGCGCGCGAGCACCTGGG